>JAYTZD010000667.1:0-4675 GCA_043742065.1 Oscillatoriales bacterium | reverse complement strand
CCTTGAAACGTCCATTTTTGGTCGCCGATCGCAATTTCGCAACCGTTCGTTAGCCAGAAAGGATCGTTAGCAGCCAGCCTTTGTCCACCGATAAAAGTGCCGTTGGAACTACCACAATCCACAAGTTGATAGCGCTGTTTTCCTTGGTCGTCTGTAGCCTGACGGATTTGAGCATGGTAGCGGGAACTTTGTGGATCTTGTAAGACTAAAGTATTACCAGGTTCGCGTCCAATTGTAAAGGGATTGGCGGTGAGACCGATCGCTTCTCCTGAAAGTTTGTAGACTAAATATGCGGTTTTTTGGCGATCGCTACTGGCTAATACTGTCGGTGCTAGTTGGGGGCGATTCTGGGCTGCGGGTAAACTATTTTGGGCTAGTTGTGCTGTCAGTTGTTGTAAATCGCGATCGAATCCTGCGCTATCAGAAGCGGGAAGACTTGCAGGAGATTGACCTGATATTAAGTTTAACTGTTGTACGGGAGCTTGAGGCAGAATTGGCCGGCCTGCTTCGGCAATTCTCATTTGCAGGGAGGCAGAGTTTTCGGCTTCTTGTCTGGAACTCATTCCTTCAACTTGGCGAATAACTCCATTTGTTTCGGGAAAGCTGACATCGCCAATTCGTACATCTTCTAAGGTAAATCCTAATGTATAGAAGTCTTGAACGCGATCGAGCAAATTTTGGCGTAACAAAAGTCGTCCTTGACTGATAAGCTGGTTGAGCGGAATTTGCCCGATCGCAACTCCCATACAATCCTTAACTGCACTTGCCAAAGCAGCTATGGGATCGGACAATTCCAAAGCTACTCGTTTCGGATCTATAACTTGATAAATAACCGTCAATGTAGCATCAATTAAAAACCGATCTTTAGACAAAAAATCGCCTTGGGATTGCACGTCCAAGTTACGAAGTTTGGTATCTACGAGAACAATTTGACACTGTTCCAGCAAGGGAAGCGCAAAGGTGAAGTGCCGCCCGGATTTCAGGGTACGCACGACGCGGCCGTTTTTGACCAGCAAACCCGCGTAACCGGCCCCGATAAAGTCCATGCTTAAGCCGGCCCAGCGTTCGGGTGTGATGGTTTGAATCAGGGGAGAAGCGTTGTTCATGGGAGGGAGTTGAGGGAGGGGGAGATTCTATTTTAATCGCAAATTGCTGGGGAAGGGCGATCGGGCGTTGTCCCGATTCAGCAACCTCTATTGTATACTCCTGGACTCCGCCCGATTCAGCCCGGACTGGATTTAGTTTACAAGTTGGTGCTAAGGGCGATCGCAATGCCGTTCGTAGGGTGCGTCAGAACCGAAAAACCTGTTGAAATCGAAATAATTAATGTCTGACGCACTCTACAATTTGCTATAACTGTGACTAAATGTCAGTAAGTTATTTGCTATACTTAAGGCATCAAGCTAGTTTGTAAGTCAGATGAACACGATCGCGATCGCCCTTTCAGATGAACGCCTACTAAAATTACAACAAGTCGCGAACAACTTAAATGTCTCGATAGAAGAGTTAGTTTTAATAGGCATAGAAAACTTACTCGCACAGGAAGAAGTTTTTTCACAAAATACCACTCAAAATATCCTCAAAAGAAATGCTGGAATTTCCCCTGAGATAGTTGACAAATTTTATGCACTAGCCTCTGATTGGGAGAAAGAGGTTGCAGGATTGTCTTCAACTATCCAAATGTCTCAGCATCCGGCATATCAGGAAATTATTCATATGGGAACTCAAATCTTGCCACTGTTGCTATCTGAACTGAAAAAAAATCCCCTTTACTGGTTATCGGCATTGAGTGCAATTACGGGTGAAAATCCCATCAAACCAGAACAAAGGGGAAGGGTAAAACAGATGGCATTAGCTTGGATAGAGTGGGGTAGAAATCAAGGCTACGCGATTGAAGAGAATGTATAGAAGACCAGAATTTGAATTTAAGTGGCCCAATTTGTCTCGCACGGATTATCAAGTTACCAGTCCCAAATCTCAAGAATATAACTGCTTTGCATGGGCTGCTGGGGAAGACGATCGTTGGTGGCAACCGATACCTGGAGAGCAATTTTATTGGCCTGACGGTGTGCCACAAGAGGAGACTCTAGAAGCGTATATTCAGGCTTATGAGACGCTGGGATATGAAATTTGCAAGGAAGATCGATTAGAAGTTGGATATCAAAAAATAGCGATATATGTTGATTCCAGCAGTATTCCAACTCATGCAGCTAGACAATTAGCTAATGGTAAGTGGACGAGTAAGCTTGGCTGGTTGGAAGATATTGAACATGAACTCGATGGATTGGTTGGCGACAGGTACGGAGTTGTCGGTCAAATTCTCAAACGTGCGGTAAATTAGGAAAGTGCGATCGCACTTTCGGACAATAAGGGCGATCGCTTTTCGGATAGCTGGATGAAAAGTAGCGATCGCAATGCAGGGATTCGGCATGGGAAAGGCGATCGTCCTTTAGGATTTAGAATGAGATCGGGTATAATAGGAATTGCTCTGTCCTGTTAATCTGCGATGACTACACAATCTGTTTCGCGTTATGTCGCACGTCACCCTGAGATATTGCAAGGAGAACCAATTATCGCAGGAACGAGAACTTCTGTTCGCGCGATTATAGAATTGTGGCGTTTGGGTATTAATCCTGAAGAAATTCCGATGCACTTACCTCATCTGAAATTAGCTCAAATTTTTGATGCACTGAGCTTTTATTTGGATAATCAGGAAGAAATAAATACTTATATTGAGCGCAATCGAGTTCCTGAAGAATTGATTCATCCTGCTGTTAAAGCTGCCATGAAAAAACTGTGAAATTGTTTGCAACTATCTATACTGATGAAGATGTTTCTAGGCTGGTAGCCACTTTATTACGGGCTAGGGGTTTTGATGTGAGAACAACGAGCGAGGAGGGAATGCTGAGTCAATCGGATAGTCAACAATTAGCGTATGCTACATCTGTCGATCGATGTTTGCTTACTCATAATCGCGTAGATTTTGAACGACTACATTTAGAATATATGACAGCAGGGCGGCAACATTCTGGCATTATTGTCGTTCCTCAAAAGAACGCCTATGAGATTGCCCAACGGGCGGCTATTCTGTTAAATACGTTAACGGCTGATGAAATCGCCAATCAGCTTTTATATGTGTAAATTGAGTGTCTATTGAAAAATTAGCGATCGCACTTTCGGACAATAAGCGCGATCGCGAGAAAATAGTTAAATAAACTTAACAATTGAAAAATCAAACTATAGGTTATGTTAAAATGTACTCAACAAGACCGCTTTTGCACCATACCGCACAGGAATCAGTGCCATGTCTATTTCCAAACCTGAAAAGCCACAGTATTTAAAACCGATTAATCCCCCGGATCTTCAAATTCGGGCGATCGCCTACAGTTTAGATACTTTAATTCCAGGGCTCTACATTTGGCTGGGTGCGCTCAAAATTCGGATTGGGGGTAGCGAGCCCGAAGAAAGCTATCCGGGGACTATTCACAGTCCAATTGGCATTGCTTTAGTATTCCCTGGCTACCGCATTTACAGCACTTACCAAAGTAGCTATGACCCTTGATAAGCATCAGCTTGATGGCATCCCTCAAATTAACGACAAAGCATCTACCTTACAATAAAAATTGAGACTAATTAGGGGTGAGCAGGAGTTATAATGAAACTACCCAATGGCGATCGGGCTGAAGTTTCTCTGCAAAAGCTAGTCGGCTACTGCTTAAATCCAGAGCATTCTCGCGGAAAACACAAAGCCAGAGTCTTTGCTTCGGTTTTGGGAATCACGGCTAATAATGCAGAAGTTTTGCAAGAGCTTATTCAAAAAGCAGCCATTGAAGGTGAAGTTGTCCAAGAAAATACCACTGATTTTGGGCAACAGTTTAAAGTTGATTGGACTGTACCCGATACAGCGGGGATTGAGCTTCGGACAATCTGGGAAATTACTCGGACTAATTCTAACCCTCGTTTGATTTCAGCTTTTTTAAACCATGATAAAAAACTTTAGACTTTTGGATTCTGTGGCGATTCTCAAGCCGGTTTCAAACACGCGATTAACTTTAGTGGAACCGGAATATGAATCTGTTTCTAGTTTGCCAGTAGGACTTGTGGGAACTATTGTCGAAGTGTATGATACGGGAAAGGAATGTCAGTATTTAGTGGAGTTTGCTGATAGTCAAGGGATTGAATATGCTATGGCTATTTTGAAAGCAGATGAAATTTTAGTTCTGCAATATGAACTCGCAGTTGCTTAGTAATGTGAGGGGAATAGAAGTTCGATAAGGGCGATCGCACTTTCGGACAATAAGGGCGATCGCACTTTGACCAGTCCTCATAGATACCGACACTGAAAGTATCATCGCACTTTGGAAAAAAGACCATCGCCCCTAACAATAAAAGGGGCAATACCACTACATTTCAAAGCACAATAGGAGGCAGTGGCAAATCAAGCAACAGAGGAATAGGAGCAGAAGGTTCTGGAGGTGCATCTGGTATATTTATACGCGGAGGCGGACTCTCAAGACGTTGCTGATTAGGCAACAAAAGCCTTCCAGTTGTGAGACTGGAAGCCGGAACATTATTCAGTTGCGCTAATGGTTCACCTGTACTTCTAAGACTAAGTAAGGTAAAAGCACTGCTCGATTCAATTAAAATGTCACTGATACTTACACCTGCTGGTACT
>JAYTZD010000666.1:0-4675 GCA_043742065.1 Oscillatoriales bacterium | reverse complement strand
CCGCCACTTGCAAATCAATCCGATCCATCAAAGGCCCCGAAAGTTTTGCCCAATATTGCTCCCTCTTTTGCGGCGAACAAGTACACTGTTGAATTGAGTCGCCGTAATAACCGCAAGCGCAAGGATTTGTACTCGCAACTAAAGTGAATTGCGCCGGGAACATCACCGATTGTCTAGTCCGAGAAATCGTCACATAACCATCTTCCAACGGTTGCCGTAAAAACTCCAAAACATCTCTTTTAAACTCAGTTAATTCATCCAAGAAAAGGATGCCACGATGTGCTAAAGAAATTTCACCCGGACGCGGAAAACTGCCGCCACCGACGAGAGAAGGGCCCGATGCTGAATGGTGAGGACTGCGAAAAGGTCGATCGCCCACCAAGCTACCCCGATCCTTCAACAACCCAGCCACCGAATGAATTTGAGTCACATCCAAAGCCTCCTCAAAAGTCAGCGGCGGCAAAATACCAGGCAAACGTCTCGCCAACATAGTCTTACCGCTCCCTGGAGGCCCCACAAAAATCAAATTGTGTCCCCCCGCCGCCGCAATTTCCAAAGCCCGTCTCGCGTGAATTTGCCCCTTTACATCCTTTAAATCTAAACCAGGAAACCGCGTTTTTGTTAACTGTTCTCGACCGTTTACTTCTACCGGCGAATAAACTTTAGGATTGTTTAAAAAATCAGTAACTGCAAAAATATTCTCAAAACCGTAAACAGATATGCCGTGTACCAAAGCCGCTTCTTGCGCGTTACCAGCGGGTACAATCAATCCTGAAATACCCATTTTGGCGGCGGCAGCGGCGATCGGCAAAACCCCAGCCACAGCCCGCAACGTCCCATCTAAGGAGAGTTCCCCCAAAAACAAATGATCTCCCAAAAGTTCCGCGCTGACTTGTTCCGATGCTGCTAAAATGCCAATGGCGATCGGCAAATCAAAACTCGGCCCTTCCTTCCGTAAATCCGCCGGAGTTAAATTAATCACAATACTCCGCATCGGAAAAGAGTATCCCGAATTTTTTAGCGTAGCCCTAACCCTTTCCTTAGCTTCTTGTACCGCCGAATCGGGCAATCCCACAACCACAATTTTCGGCAATCCTCCCGACACATCCGCCTCAACCCCAACCTTTACCGCGTCAACTCCAACTATCGATGCACTCCAAACCCTAGCAAGCATTATTTTTTATCCTTGTTCGGCGATCTTGTCCCCACTCTCTATTATCATTAATCATGGAACATTAAACTAAAAATAGTAGAAAAAACTTTTTGAATTATCCCAAGTTGGAATAACTTTCTCCGGGGTGAACTCAAGGACTGAAGAATCTTCAAGCATTAACTCAATAAACCAACCATAATAAACACAAAATGCTATCTCAATTTTTTTACCTGCTACGTTCCCGTGCTGATGGCAAATACCTCAGCGCTTGTCCCAATCCAGATACAGTGGCAAGTTTTCTGCTGATTTTCCGCGAAGATTATGACGCTTTGAGCTACCTTAACACCCATGCGGCCGATTTTGCCGATCGCTTCGAGGTCGAGTCAATTTCCAGTCCACAAATCAAAAAACTGCTCGAACGTTGGGGATTTCAGGGTGTAGGCATTGTTCAAGACCCCCTACAGCCAAATATTGAGTTTTTACTAACAAAAGATTGACAATTTACAAGATTTGTGCATAACCCGGTTTCTGGCAAAAATCGGGTTTTTTGGTGAAGTTTTGACCCTATTCTTACTTTCTACCTCTATGGAGGTCTCCACCATATTTAGTGCAAATTGTGAAATTTGTCAACCTTTAACCCTAAATCTGAATCCTGTTGTATATTCATAGTCTGTTGATATATTCCGACACGTCAGTACACAACCTATGGTTCGAGAATTAGAGCGATCGAGTGCCCGCGAGAAACGTCACCTGTCCGATTTCCCCGAAACAGCACCCGCAGCCAATCCAGTATTTTTCAGGACGTACAGCCGTCGTACCGACACGGGAAGGGAAACTTGGGCTGATGTGTGCGATCGCACCGTCAAGGGCCTTCAAAAGCTCGGAAACCTCACCCCCGAAGAAACACAACTCCTACACCGGATGCAAAACGAGCTCAAAACCCTCGCTTCTGGGCGCTGGCTGTGGGTGGGAGGTAGCAAATGGATTGAGCAACCAGAGAATTTTTCCGGCGCATATAATTGCTCCTCAACAAATATTATCGACTGGCGGGCTTTTGGCTTGTTGATGGATTTGGCGATGATGGGCTGCGGCACCGGTGCAGTCTTGGAACCCAAATACATCAACCAATTGCCACCGATTAGCAACCGCTTAACTGTGACAATGCAAGGTGAAATCGGCTCTACACCCGCTGAATTGCGCCGTCAAGAAACCGAAGTAAAAATAGCTGAAAAAACCGCAACTATTTATGTCGGAGATTCCCGCCAAGGTTGGGTGAAATCCTATCAAGCTTTGCTGGAATTATCCACAGATGAAAGATTTGCAGGAGAAGTTCAAGTTTACATCGATTTGAGCGACGTTCGCCCGGTAGGAGAACCTTTAAAAGGTTTTGGCGGAGTCGCAAATCCAGTCAAATTGCCTGACCTTTATCAACGTTGCTCGGCAATTTTGAATAAAGCTTTAGGGCGGCAGTTAAATTCAGTTGAATGCTGCGTGTTGATTGACGAAGCTGCGGTCACAATTGTGGCTGGTAATATTCGGAGATCCGCCGGAATTCGTCAGTTTTCTTTTGATGATGAACTGGGGGCAAATGCTAAAAATAACCTGTGGCAACAGGATGATAAAGGCAACTGGAGAATAGATCCAGAACGCGATGCTTTGAGAATGGCAAACCATACAAGAGTTTTCCATTCTAAACCGACATTAGAAGAATGTATTGATGCTGTTCGCAAACAGTATTATTCTGGTGAAGGTGCAATTCAATGGGCTGGTGAAGCTGTAGCTAGAGCTAACGTCGATTTACTTTCAACACCAAGTCTTAAACTTGAGTTCTTGAAAGCTTACGACGAAGGAAAAGCTAAACAGTGGTTCCAGGAACGCTATCCTGACATGACTGCGGAAGAATTAGAGCATCGGTCAGTCCGTTTGGGCTTAAACCCGTGTGGTAAGTAATTTTGCCTCACGTTAAAAACCTCGCAAAATCGGAGAAGACTGAGATGTTAATTCCGAGGTAAGTAAGGGAATTAAAAATCCTTTACCACCGTAGAGCGTACCAGGTGAACCTTCTTGATTGAAGAATATAATCCTGGCAAGAGTGCGGGGCATTTATAACTAAAGTAAATGAAAAAGTACGCCGAGCTACAGGTAACACGGAATCTGTAGAACTAGAGGATAAAAAGCCTTTAGGATAACAAAACTGGAAATCATCGGCTCTAATTTTCACTGTGTCAGTGGGGAGACTCTGCTAATTACGAAAGACGGACTGCATAAAATAAAGGACGTTGTTGGAAGTGAAGTCGAAATTTGGAATGGTCAAAGATGGAGCTCCGTCACGCCATTTAAAACAACGATGGATACTTTGGGCGGACGACGCAAACTTTATCGTGTGAAGTTTGCTGATGGTACTTATATTGATGCCACAGAATATCATCGTTTCTTTGTCAAGGATCGCTTTGGTAAAGTTTACCAAGAAGTTCAAACCAAAGACTTGATGGATACAAGTCGATATAGCATTCATACTGAACCTTTTACAATTCAGTATGAAGATGGCATGAATATCGATTCAAGTTATGCTTACACTTTGGGTGTGGCTGTAGGAGATGGAACTACAGACCAAAATGACAATGCAAAAGTTCGACTTTACGAAGGCAAAATGGCATTGTCAGTAGCAGGAAATAAGTCTCCTGAAAGAAACTATGACTATTTACCTGCTTTTACAGATGTAACTAACTTGAGCTTTTCTGGAGAGTTTCTGAAAAGTTTGAAAGTTAACCCAGAAGCACTAAATGTGATTGCGAGCTGGAATCGGCAAGCAATTTTACATTTTATTGCTGGATTAGCCGATACGGATGGATCGAATACCCATAGTAATGGTATCAGAATTTATATCTCCGATCGCGATCGCGCTTTCAGAGTTCAGTTACTTTTGACCAAATGTGGTATTCGCTCATCGCTAAATCTTTGTGCTCATCAAGGAGCAGTTACTAATTACGGTGTCCGAAGTCGGGATTTGTACTACTTGCAAATTACTGACTGTGGTGAAATTCCTTGTCAGCGGTTAGATGTGAGCAAAGGGAGGAAGGCTAAACACAAAGGTAAATGGCAAGTTGTCAGAAGTGTCGAAGAATTACCAGGATTGCATGATACTTACTGTTTCAATGAACCAGAGTTTCATAAGGGAGTTTTTGGAAATACCCTAACTGGAAACTGTAATCTTTCTGAGGTTCACCTCAATCAAATCGATCCTTACAACTTCAAAGAACAAGAGGAAGCTTTCACCGCCGCAGGTTTATCTGTCGCGGTACTTCTGAATCACAAATTTAGCGAACCCCGCTACCAATATAGTCGCGAATTAGACCCGATTGTCGGCGTATCTTTCACGGGATTGTTCGATTTCTTCGTGCATGCTTTTGGCGTTGAGTGGTTGCGCTGGTGGGCGGAAGGTCGCCCGCAAACCGACCAGGGAATGGCGTTTAAACAGCGGGAAGAAGAGTATTTGACTGGTTGGCGGGAGATTGTGAATCG
>JAYTZD010000665.1:0-4678 GCA_043742065.1 Oscillatoriales bacterium | reverse complement strand
CAATAGGTTTCAGGACGGCATTAGCTTTCGCATATTGACTTTTTGCCCGATAAAAGCGACGGTATAGTTCGGTCAATTCTCGCATTTGATTCACGGTTTTTCCCTCGGGTTCAAAGTAGTAGTAAAAGTCTAAGTACAGGCGGATTTTGGCAATGGGTACGGACTCAATTTTGTCTTGTTTTCGCAGCCATTTAGTCAGGTAGTGAAAGACATAAAGCGGACTGGTTTCTAAATCCCGTGCTAAATCTGACAATTTCCCCCAGTCGGGATTGCCATCTTTTTTGCGATTGACTTCTAAGTGAATGCAGTAAGCCGCACTTAGAGCATTTAGTGGGGAAAATTTACGTTTGTCTGATGTGCGAGGTAGAATACCATCTAAGCGATATTCATCTTGCTTAATCAGAGAACGAATTGTTTGATGTTCGCCATCAATCACAACTGTTTTTTCAAAATCTGCACCGCTAATAAAGGGCGGTACTGGCGACTCTGATGCAACGGTTTTGACATCGAGAATTAGCGGCAAAGCAAAGGCTAACCAAGCTGGCATTACCCAAGATTCGGTATCTGTGGCATCTTTGCCCGGTGGTAAAGCTAAGAAGAAAAAGGTCAGCGGTTGATTGTCTGGATAGCTGATCTTGAAAGTGCGATCGTCTTCTGGTTCCAAATTCTCCTGAATCAATAATGAATCAACTTGTTGATAATTGTCAAGGGTAAAATCGGCAATTTGTTTGTCAGTAATTAAATGCTTGCGAATGTCTGCATCAAATCGAGTCCTGGCAATCCAACTGTAAGCTTTTCGCAGAAACTTGTTGGTTTCTGGAGTAAAGAAGTAAGCTGGATAAAGATAGAGATAGCGATATTTGCGCCCTTCAAAGTCTCCTCCTGTAGCATTGGTTTGATTCATCAAAATTTGTCTCAACATAATCTCGATCGACCAAATCGAGCAAATCTGACGCTTGGCAGCTTGTGCGTTAAACAAAATTTGGCGGTTGCTATAAACTTGGGGAGCAAATAAAGTCGCCGCTTCCATTTGTTCGGTCACAGTGTAAGCCGAACTAGACATCGCACAAACATTTTCGCGTCCTCTCCCTGTGATTTTTGCTGCACTGTACCGCGCCAATTCTAGTAAAAATGGATCTGTTTCTGGTTTGACAACTGCGCCTGTTGGTAAGGAAACAATGCGGCTGACATAAGTCCGCAAATCGTTCCAGCCGTCGGGAATTTCAAACTTTTCGGCGATGGGTTTGATGAGACTTGTGGCACATTCAACCATATCGGTTAAAACGGCACGAATTTGAGCTTCATCTTGTCCTTTATTTCGCTGAAAATACTGTGCAGCTAAGTAATACCAATCCAAAGGAACTCCGCCTGTTTTTTTGAGAGATTGGATTGCTTTCAAAGCTGAGATTTCGTCAGCCAAACCTAAATGTTCGGCAAGTTTTTGAGTCAAATCTAATTCTGGCGGGCTTTGGCGTTTAGCTTTGGGCAATTCTTTCTGAGAATTACTCAAACGTTCTTGCCATTTATTCCAAATGCCACGAGACAGGATATCCCCAAATTCTGCTAGCCTGTCTATTCGATAATCTTCGGGAAATTTTAGATTCAATTCACCGGGCAAATCTCCATCTTTTTGGAAACTTAGCAAGCTATCGCTGCGTTTTTTTGCAGAGGATACTTTGGTGCTAGGAATAAGTTTGCAAGCTGCTTCGATGCTAACTTCCATGAGTTCGATTATATCAAAAAACAGCCAGTAGAATTCACCAAATTTAAAGCCTTTTCCATCTCGGCTAAATCCGGTTGTTTTGAGCTTCAGTCTGTCGGCACAAAGGTTTTTAATTTTGGCAATAACTCGATCGGGAATTTCAGCAGTTTCGATGGCCGGTGCATCGGCTTTAGCTAGATAAACAGCACCATCTGGTAAGTACAGCAGCGGTGTATAAAACTCGGTGGGATGAGCATCCATCAGAGCATTGTTAATGATATTTGTCAATACTTCGCGATTGTCTGAGAGGGAGTGATAGCTAAATTTAAGTTGTCCGTTGCTAAGGGAGTTCAAAACTTCAGATAAACCGTTGGCTTCCGCATCGCTGGGATGTTTGATGACTGAAGCAAATAAGTCTGAAAGCCTGACTAAGTTAGCTATAGTACCTCGGATTCTACCATCGAGTTTTGGCTGCAATCCGCGAATTTCTAAACCGCGATCGCTATCATATTTGACTCCGGCATTGTTGCTCATCCACACCAGATCGTCGATGTGCGATCGCCAGTTTTCACCTAATAAACTATCCAATCCAAGTTGTTGCATTTTTAGAGCAACATAATCGCGTCCCAAATTGGGGGCTTCGTCTTTGTGAGGTGGGTCTTTTTGCCAATCTCGGTTTGCAAATTTTCCCTCTGAATCGTTAGTTTTCAGCCATTCTGAATAATCGGGAAATTTGTCGAAGTCGTGCAGGATGTACGATGCAATGAACAAAGCTATTTCTGTTTCACCGCAGTTGCGTTTAACTGGATTGGTTTCTGGTGTCTCTGTCTTGAGTTGCTTGAGGATTCGGTAAGTTGGAAATAAGCCGTTAAGTAGGTGAGAAGTAAAGGATTGATCGTGTTTGCTGCGATCGACATTCTTGCCTTTTGCTCGCATATATTCAGTAAATTGACCGCCTTTGGCTGTGGCTCCAACTAGCTGCTGAATCAGGTTTGGCAGGACGTTTTCGGCGAAGGATGCTAAAAGGCGATCGCCCTCGTTTCCTTCTGCTTCTCGAATTGCTTCTTTAAACAGTCGAACTGTCAAAAGTTCGTATTTAGCGGGCGTTTCATTGTCCTTCTCATCGGGAGAATGCAGCCATTTGTAAAGTTCATTTAGTTGATTTTCATTCATTGTTTAGCCTCTGGGGAGTTAAGGTGGGGTTCTCGATCTACCAAAGTGAGATGCAACCGTATCCTGCTATGCCATGTCCTGCAAAATGCGATCGATATTTTCTTTTAAGTTCGGCAGTTCTTGTTGAACTATTGACCAAACAATATCAATGTCGATTCGGAAATATTCGTGAACCAAGACATTTCTAAAGTCGGCAATATCTTGCCAAGGAATTTCAGGATGCTGGTTTTTGAATATCTTAGAGATTGAATTTGATGCTTCTCCAATGATTTCCAAGTGCTGCATTATCCATGTTTGAATTAGCTCATCTTCATTAAAAACTTGTCTGCCACGCCCAGAATATTTTTCGATTCTGGTAATAGCTTCTTGAATATCTCGTACTCGTTCAGTATCATCTCTCATAGTTTAATCGCCTCTTGCAAAACTCTTTCTTTGATTCGTTCCTTGAGTCCATTTTCTGTCGCTATATCTACTTTGCGACCTAGCAAATTTTCCAAATCTCTAATCAGCCGCACTGGAAACCAAGGACTGCGATTTTCTCCTAAATCAATGAGAAAATCAATATCACTGTCTAAATCTGCCTCGCCTCGTGCAACAGAACCAAAAATTCTGACATTGCAAGCACCATGTTCTGATGCTATTTTCAGAATTTCTTCTCGTTTTTCTTGGAGTAATTGTTCAATTTTCATGCTTGGCATTATTCTGTTTCCTCTGGTTCAATATTCTCACCTAGCTTTAGCTTCACGTATTTGCTTCCTCCCTTTTTCCTAATGGAATGTCGGCATAATAATCTCGCGTTACTTCAGCAGCGTAAGCAATACAAGCGAATACATCGTCTCTTTCTATGCTGGGATATGCTTCTAGAATTTCGTCAACAGTCATGCCTCCAGCTAGGTAGTCAAGGATTAGGGAAACCCAAATCCGATGGCCGCGAATGCGAGGTTTTCCAAAACAGATATTTGGATCGATCGCAATTCGGGACAGTAAATTATCTCTAGTCATTGTTTTTTCTCCAGTAGCGTACATCTTTAGCATATCCAACCTTCATCCTCCTGCGGTTTCCAGTGCCAAATCAGCGTCTCCAGCAACAGGGCCGATCGCCCAAATGCTATGGTGTAATTTGCTTTACCATCAAATCGATCGCTCAAAGCATAGGCTTGGAAATGCACGGGTAATCCACACTTGGCACGTAAAGTAGCCCGATCGCGATCGGAGACAAAACACACCAACTCTCGACTAGATAATTTGCGGCTAATCTCATTAGTTCCCCCTGTCACTTCCAAATCTTTGAGAATTTGTACCTTGCCAGATTTAGCAATCTCGCTGATGTCATCTCGCGAGCAATAAAACTGCCAATCTTCTCGCAATTCCCGATATCCAGTCAGTTTCAAATAACACAAAGCTTTCTCAAACCGACTGGTTGCTAACCCGGCTTTTTTGGCTCGATTGATAAAGTCGGCACTTGTCATCAACTCAAAATGAAAGTTACTCAGCAAACTGGGAAGATTGTAAGTTTTAAAACGTTCTTTCTCAGGTTCATCTGGATTAGTCATGTCATAAATCCCGCAATCTAACTGGCTGATTCCCCTAAAACTTCGAGCCTCCTCAATAATTTTCTTTTTCTCCTTTTCCATACAGCGAAAAAGCTGCCCTCGCATCTGTTTAATCGTAACTCCCAAAGCTTGCTGAATATCTGCTGCAAACTTATCGGCTGCTTCGGGATACTTGGTTTTCATCTGATAATTTTTTTCTAACTCTAAATGCACGCAAGCTGACTGAATTCCGCCCCACCGTTTGGGATAT
>JAYTZD010000664.1:0-2326 GCA_043742065.1 Oscillatoriales bacterium | reverse complement strand
CCATGTCAAATTCTGCCTGACGTAATAGCTTGATGCGCGTCACAGCTTCTTGGTTCTTAAAAGCAAAGGTGTCAAGATGCGTTGCATAACAGCGAATGCTACCGCCGTTGATGTCATTGAGTACGGCATCTACTATTTTCAAGTCAGCTTGTTTGAGAATATATTCGAGCACTGCTAAACTGTAATATTCTAAATGCTCGTGACAAATTGTGTCATAAGAATTCATTTTTAGCATGGATGGCATATAGGACATTTCAAAGACCCATAAACCATTAGGAGTTAGCGATTTTTTAATTTCCTTGCAGAAGCTTACCGGATCTTCAAGGTCATAAAACATGGCGATCGATGTAATAATATCAAATTTTTCGCCTTGTAAAAGCTTGGTCAGTTCTTCGGAAGGGAAAATGTCTTGAATTGCCGTAATGTCCCCGGTTATTTCTTGAGCTACGTCAGATGGATCGACACCAAATTTGATAAAGTTTTGGGGATAGCACTTGAGTAAAGTGCCGTCATTACAGCCAATATCTAAAACACGAGCATTACTTTTGCCAATCAGCGATGCTGCTTCTTCAGTAATTTCCTGCAAGTGATTTCGCATAGTTTGGTTCGTACCGGAACGATACCAGTATGCAGAATATAAAACTTCGGGCGGTACGGTATGCTCCATTTGCAATAAACCGCAGGCTTTTTCATCTTTGGTGGGATCGCAGCGCACTAGAGAAAGGGCAATTTTTCTGAGGGGTGGTTCTTCTTTCCCAGGCTTGACAAATGAACCTTGCAAATGTTGTTCGCCTAAATTAATGACTGGAGTCAGTGCTGAAGAACCGCATACTCGACAAGTTTTACGATGGCCTAAGTGCATTGCTTTACCTCTAAAATGTTTATTCTTGATGATAGCTGAGTTTGTCTACCATTGCTTGGAAATTTTTGTCTATTCCGTCTATACACTTATTCCGCTGCAAGTTCAAGATGGCTAGCTGTTTCACTACTTGATCTTTTTCTGTTATGGCTACTTTTTCAAATTCATAGACTTTTTCTTGTTCGTGCCACAAGTTGCAGTTGACTTTGGCGAGTTCGGAGAAGATTTCGCCGATGCTGCCACCGATATCAGGCACATAATTGCCTTCTTTTTTATAAATTTTATTTGAGGCAAAAGTTAGGCGATCGCTTGGAATTTGCCCACCTATAGCAGCAGTGATAAATTCGTTGATTTCCTCCTGAAGCTGCTTCTCTTGAACAGCAAGGCTATTGAGTCTGATTTGGTCTTCGGAATGCCACTGTTTCAATTTGACAATTGTCAATTTGTCGCAGAGAGAGCCAAGTGTTTCTGCCATAGGTCAAATGTGATTAATTTGAAAGAATTTGAGTCTGGATGCTGCCGATAGAGGGCATAGCGCATTGGGCATAGCGCATTGGGCATAGGACATACCTCAGTTTATTGAGAACTGCTATAGATCGTTTGCGATCGGACGAATACCCATTTTGGCTGTTCCCAGAATCATCCCACTATTTTATACAACGTCTCTGCACGTACACAGGATTATCTTACATACGGTGGGGCACACCGGAATTAACGCTTGGGGACAGACCGACCTCTACCCGTTGGTGGTGACATCAACGGGCAAGTTGACTGATTGAACCAAGAATCCCCGCGCGTTCACGCCGGGGAGTGTCAAAAATACGTTAAGATTGATGAACATAAATAAAAATTCCCAAATCACAGGGACTAAAAATTAGGAGATCGACCTCAGTGAATAAACGCTGGAGAAACGCTGGCCTGTACGCACTTTTGGCTATTGTAGTCATTGCCTTAGCAACCGCATTTTTTGACAAACCGCAGCAAACCAATGAAATCTGGAAGTATAGTCAATTCATTCAGGAAGTCGAAGGCAAGAGAGTAGACAAAATAAATATCAGTTCCGATCGCAGCAAAGCCCTCGTCACAGCCCAAGACGGCAAAAAAGTGATCGTTAACCTGCCCAATGACCCAGAACTGATCAACATCCTCAGCAAAAACAACGTAGACATATCCGTCCTACCCCAAAACGACGAAGGATTCTGGGTAAAAGCCCTCAGCAGTCTGTTTTTCCCGATTCTACTCCTAGTCGGACTGTTTTTCTTGGTGCGACGCGCCCAGAATGGACCAGGGAACCAAGCCATGAACTTCGGCAAATCCAAAGCTAGAGTCCAAATGGAGCCCCAAACCCAAGTCACATTCAGCGACGTCGCCGGCATCGAACAAGCCAAGCTAGAACTCGCCGAAGTCGTGGACTTCCTGAAAAATGCAGACCGATTCACCGCAGTCGGTGCCAAAATTCCCAAAGGC
>JAYTZD010000663.1:0-20559 GCA_043742065.1 Oscillatoriales bacterium | reverse complement strand
GGGAAATAGCACCACCGGAAGATTTGCAATCTCTTGAATCAAAATATCGCGGTGCTTTGGCAGGAAAAGAGTATAATTTTGAATACAAATACACCAATCGCATTTATTTTACAACTATTGTACCAGTCAGAAATGACCTAGAAGTAATCATTGCTGGCATGGCTGTTATTCAAGATATCACAGAGCAAAAGCAGGCAGAAATAGCGCTACAAGTAATTAAAAATGATCTAAAAATTAAATATGAAAAACGTAGTGCGGACTTGAAAACTGCCAACCAACAGTTGCGAGAAGAAATTATTGACCGCTGGCGCACAGAAGAAGCTCTGAGAGAGAGTCAACAACAGCTAGAATTGTTTTTTTCGCAATCTTTAGATGGCTTTTTCTTTATGATGTTGGAAGAATCTGTCCAGTGGGATGATACAGTTGATCAAGAACAAGTATTGGATTATGTATTTGCTAACGGGCGGGTAACGAAGGCAAATGATGCTTTGATAGCTCAATATGGAGCTACAAGGCAAGAGTTTATTGGTCTGACACTGAACATTTTATCTTCCCACAATTTGGCTGGTGGAAGAGATGTCGTCAGGAAATTGTTTGAGGCTGGTAGAATTCACATTGAATGTGATAATCACAAGTTTGATGGGACTCCTATTTGGGTGGAAGGCAACTATATTTGCATTTACGACAGTCGTGGTAGAATAGTCGGATATTTTGGTGTGCAGCGCGATATTAGCGGACGAAAAAAAGCAGAAGCAGCACTTACAGAAAGCGAAGAAAGATTCCGACAGCTAGCAGAAAATATCGAAAGTGTGTTTTGGATGATCGATTTTCAACAGGACAAACTGATTTATATCAGTCCTGCTTACGAGAAGATTTGGGACAGAACCCGTGCTGATTTGTATGCTTTCCGCCAATCTTTTACAGATTTTGTTCATCCAGAAGACAGAGATGAGGTGCGGGCTGCTTTTTCTCGACTAATTTTATGCGAAAATGACAATGATAACGACAACGAAATAGAGTATCGAATTTTTAGGCCAGATGGGGAAATTCGCTGGATTCGCGATCGGGCTTTTTCGATTAAAAATCCAACTGGTGAAATCTACCGTATAGTTGGCATTGCAGAAGATATCAGCGAGCGAAAACTGGTACAAAAAGAACTACAAGATGCCAAGCAAATGTATCAGCAAATCCTTGATGCGATTACAGATTTTATAGTGGTAAAAGGGCCACAATCTCGCATTGTATGGGCAAACAAAGCTTTTCGTGACTATTACCAAATGACAAATTCAGAACTAATCGGTATAGTTGATGCTGAATTTCAAGAACCCAATTATACTCAGGAATACATCTTAGATGATTCCAGCGTGTTCAACACAGGTCAAGTTCGGCAAGTATTAGAAGAACCGATTAAAAGTGGTGACGGAGAAGTTCACTATTTTGACACAATTAAATCGCCGATTTTTGACACTGAAGGTGAAGTGGTTATGACTGTGGGAGTTTCCCGGAATACCACCGAACGCAAACAGGCAGAAAAAGCCCTCCGCGAAAGTGAAGAACGTTTCCGTCAGCTAGCAGAAAATATCCAAGATTCGTTCTGGCTAATTTCTATTAAGTTGACTGATATTTTGTATTTGAGTCCAGCTTATGAACAAATCTGGGGGCGGACTCGCGAAGAATTTTATGCCAATAAGGCCAACTGGATAGATTGGGTTTATCCTGAAGATAAACACTTTTTGCTGACTGCTTTGCCGCGAGTGTTGCAAGGTGAATCCACTAGCACTGAATATAGGATTGTGTGGCCAGACGGCACAATTCGTTGGGTGTGTGATCGAGCTTTTCCGATTTATGATGAGTCGGGGAAAATTTACCGCATCGCGGGTATTTGCGAAGATATTAGCGATCGCAAATTGGCAGAAGTCCGCCTCCAAGCAGCACTCCGGGAAAAAGAAGTATTGCTCAAAGAGATTCACCACCGAGTTAAAAATAATATGCAAGTAATTTCTAGCTTGCTGCAACTTCAAGCTCAATACATTGAGGATGAAGCGATGCTATCTTTATTTGAAGAAAGCCAGACTCGAATTCATTCAATGGCTTTGATTCATGAACAACTATATCAATCTGATAGTCTTGCTCGGATCGACATTCAAACTTATGTCGAAAATTTGGTGGCTAATTTGTTTCAATCTTTTGGTTGCTCGAATAATTTAATTGAAATTAGTCTCAATGTCGATCCAATTTTTCTAAATATAGAAACAGCCATTCCTTGCGGATTAATCATTAACGAGCTGGTTTCAAATTCTTTGAAATATGCTTTTCCTCCCAATGTGAAAGGTGAAATTAAAATTTATTTTCGTGAAATATTTGAGCGATTTCACTTAAGTATTCAAGACAATGGCAGTGGTTTCCCGACGGATTTTGATGTAGAAAATACTGAAACATTGGGAGTGCGATTAGTTAAGATGTTAGCTGAACAATTAGATGGGGAAATTTCGATTGACAGTCACCCTGGAACCTGCTATCATCTAGTATTTAAAGAATTAAATTATCGTCGGCGAATTTAAAAACACATGAATACCATAAAAGTTTTGGTTGTGGAAGACGAGGTGATTGTAGCTCAAGACATCGCGGGCAGATTGAAAAAACTGGGATATATAGTAACAGCTACAGTTGCTTCAGGAGAAGAAGCCATTGAAAAAGCTACTGAAAACAGGCCAGATATAGTGTTGATGGACATTGTGCTCAAAGGTGAGATGGATGGCGTAGCAGCAGCGCAGCAAATCCGAACCAAAATAAATGTGCCGACAGTGTTTTTAACAGCTTATGCTGATGAAAAGACACTGGAAAGAGCCAAAATTACCAATCCATTTGGGTATATAATCAAACCATTTCAACAACAGGACTTGCGGGTGGCGATCGAGATTGCTTTGCAACGGCACGAAATCGAAGCCAATATGCAGCAAGCTCTCAAGGCTTCAGAAACAGCCAGAGAAGCTTTTGAAGAAAAAGCACAGCGCCAAAATCAGTATATTTCAATGGCTGCCCACGAATTGCGAAACCCGCTGACTGCAATTTTAATTTCTGCTGAACTCCTAGAATTAGATCGAAATACCGAGGACAAATCCCAGGTTAAAAGGTTGAATTTCCTACAGTCAGCTACTAAAAAGATGAATCAGCTAATTGAAGATATGCTATTCATGGGTAGAACAGAATCAGATGAATTTAAATGTCATCCATTTCTGATAAATCTAGTAGATTTTTGTCAAGACTTGCTGGAAGAATTGCAGTTGGGAAATGAAGAAAAGCATAAACTGGTATTAGTCTCGTCAAAAGTTACGAGTGCGACACTAGATCAACAATTGCTACATGGAATTCTTGCTAATTTAATTGTGAACGCTATCAAATATTCTCCTAATGGCGGTAAAGTAACCTTGGAATTGGATGATTCTCAGGAAGATGGGGGAGACAAAGTATCTATTTTAAATTTTTCTTCTGAGTCTTTGTTGCCCAATGAACAATTGACAAATGTTAAATATTCTTGGATAATTTTTCGGGTTCGAGATGAAGGTATCGGTATCCCAGAAACGGAGTTGGAGCACATATTTGAAATGTTTTATCGGTGCAATAATACTGGGAAGATTCCAGGTAATGGTTTGGGATTGACGATTGTCAAAAAAGCGGTTGAATTGCAGGGAGGTACGATCGCCTGTGAAAGCAAAGTCGGTATTGGTACTACTTTTACATTCGCACTTCCTTACGTCGCACTGTCTTCTAGAACTTAGCTAGGCAGCAGGGAATCCCCACACCATACCGCTTCGGTTGGTGTGGGATTAAAGGCTGGTGAGAGGAGGATTCCACCCGTCTATAATCTCATAAGCATAGCTATGGGCAGTGGACGGGTGGATGACGAGGCGAATAAATCCGGCTCCTAAAGAACTTTGTGGCGGTATTTGGTCGTTAACAGTAAATGACACTTGAGGTCACAAACCCCCCTAGCCTTATGAATAAAATCATTCGTCATCTACTTGACACCAAATAGTACATCCTGAGACAATAACACTAACCTGTTGCGTCTACGGTCGTAACGCAATGAAAACAACATATCAGTACCAATTTTATCCAGACACTAATCAGAAACTAGAGTTAAATCACTGGCTGAGGATTTGCCGTTATTGGTATAATCGTCAGATGGGCGACCGCTTTGACTGGTGGGATATGAATCGGACTGGTATTGATGCTTGTCCACTAGCAAGCAGTATTGCTACTCCCAGAGAAAAACCCAATTATTACAACCAAAAAGCTTTGCTACCCTTCATCAAGAAGGACTTGGTAAAAGTTTTTCATAGTGGTGAATTATTGGACTTCAAGCAAGTAGATTCCACAGTCTTGCAAGATGTTTCCAAGCGAGTAGATAAAGCATTTGAACGATTTATTATTGGTGATAGCAAAGGTGGTAAATCTGGTAGACCTCGCTTTAAAAATGAAGCTGACTATCGGACAATGACTTTTGCAACCGCTAGCGATGATTGGATTAAGCTAGTCCGCAAAGACTGGCTTTATATTCGATTACCAAAACTAGGAGTTATCACCATGAGGATGCACCGCTCCATCCCAGATGGATTTACTATCAAGCAGGCTAGTGTTACTAAAAAAGCTGATGGTTGGTTCATTCAATTAATGCTCGAAGACACATCAGTACCTAACTTCACACCTGATGAAATTATGCCAACTTGGGATAACTCAATTGGTTTGGATGCGGTACTTCATGAGAATGTTTATCTAGCAACATCCGAAGGTGAAAAGCTACCTTCACTCAAGCCACTACGCAAAAACCAAGCTAAGCTAGACCAGATTTCAACTAAACGGAATAAGCGGAAGCGTGGAAGTAGAGCTAGACGTAAACTGGCAAAAAAAGAGGCGAGGCAACATCAAAAGATTGCGCGTTCTCGCCAAGACTTTCAGTACAAAACTGCTCATAAACTTGTACGAACAGGAGCTAAATTCTTTTTCCATGAAGACCTAAATCTGAAGGGTTTAACTAAACGAAATAAAATCAAACAAGGTGATGACGGGACTTATCTTCCTAATGGTCAATCAGCAAAATCAGGATTGAATAAATCTTGGCTGGATGCTGCTTTTGGACAATTTTTCAAGACGCTGGACTACATAGCCGCAAAAGCTGGAGCAGTTGTCATTTCAAAAAAACCTGCTTATACCTCAATGGTACTCAGTTATCGGAATGAAATCATTTTCACCGATTGCAATATTCGAGACTATTGGGACGCAGCACAACTCTCTAATGGTTGACCGCGATATTAACGCCGCGATCAATTTAAAGAGACTGGGGTTGGACATTTTCCCCAGTATAAAACGCCGTAGTGGGAATCTTTCTGTAGTAGGAACTATGGATAACAGTACCACGCAGGAAATTTTGCATACCCTTTATAGGGCTGCAAAGATGCCCACGTCATAGCTGTACTCAGCTTGACGTGTGGAGTATGTCACTCAGATCAAGTATTACCCGCAGCCAGGACACGGCAGTGCCGTTTCCCTACAATATTATGTTGGGGTAGGGACACTCCAAGAGCCCATTGGTGTCAACTTAAGCTGTCAGCCCGCCAAGTCCGTTAGTGATCCATCCGGCCCGCCAGGGGTTGAAACCCCTGTCTAATAGCTAAAGTCCTCTCAAAGAGGACTCAAGAACTCATTAGTCCTCTTTGAGAGGACTTGCGCTTTGAGGCAGGGGTTTCAACCCTTGCCGGACTATGAGTTTTACCTTAATTTGACACCAATGGGCATTGCCGTATTCTCCGTTGCTAAGTGAGAGAAATCATGGATATTTAAGTCGGATTAGGTGACGGATTTTTGTTGGCTGGGGATCATTACCAGAGCCCAATAGGGAACTGCTGCGGGATCGACATCTGCGATCGCCCGAATGACCTGATTGGGCATTGTAGCGCGTTCGATATACAAAGCGCGATCGAACTGTCCCAACTCAATCAACACATCCCGAACTTTGGCGAAGTGGCGGCCCAGCTTAATGATCACAGCAGCATCAACTAGCGCCAGTCGATCGCGCAAAACCTCAGCCTCCAACGTTGCAGGCATAATACTCAACACATCGTTACGATAAGTCAGTGGCACTCCCAAAGCCGCCGCACTTGCCATTGTCGAAGAAATTCCCGGCACTACTTCTGTTGTAAATTTTCCCGACAAACGGTTGAATAGATACATAAAAGTGCCGTAGAGAAAAGGTTCGCCCTCACAAAGCACAGCCACATCCCGTCCCTCGCTGAGGTGGGCGGCAATTTTCTCGGCCGCAATATCATAGTAAGGTTGAGACGATCGCGTGGGACTGAAAGGCAACGGCATCGGAATCTCTATTTGTTCTGGGCGCAAGTAATCTGCCACGATTGATCGCGCCAATACCTTACCATTTTCCATCGCCGGATAGGCAATCACAGGCACTGATTGCAAAATCCGATAAGCTTTCAAAGTAATCAATTCTGGATCGCCAGGGCCAATACCCAAACCGTACAATTTACCAGTAGTCTTAGTCATTCGATTTTAGATTTTAGATTTTAGATTTTGGATTTTGGATTGATCCCACGGATAAATTCGGGGGCTTGAGGATTTTAGATTTGGGATTTTAGATTTGGGATTTGGGATTTGGGATTGATTCCACGGATAAATCCGGGGACTTGTACCATCAATAAATTATTGGTCAAAGTTCGTCCTTTTTCGCTAACGCATTCACAGCCGCCGTTGCCATTGCACTGCCGCCGCGCCGCCCATGTACTGTAATAAATGGCACTCCCCGACTGTTCTCCGCGAGTTCCGCTTTAGATTCAGCCGCCCCCACAAATCCTACCGGGAAACCCAGAATTAAAGCCGGTTTCGGAGCTCCATCATCTAACATTTCCAGCAGTCGGAACAAAGCAGTCGGGGCATTTCCGATCGCCACAACGGCACCTTCTAAATCATTTAGCCACAAATCAAGGGCTGCGGCCGATCGAGTATTGCCGATTTTTAGCGCCAATTCGGGGACACTGGGATGCCAGAGGGTGCAAATAACTGGATTGTCAGCGGGGAGACGTTTGCGAGTGATGCCTTCGGCTACCATGCGGGAATCGCACAGGATGGGCGCGCCGGCGACAAGGGCGTTGTATCCAGCGGTGGCGGCACCGGGGGAAGCTGCTAAATCTGTGACAATATCGATCATTCCGCAACTGTGGATTAATCGCACTGCGACGGATTCTAAATCTGGTGGTAAGTTCGATAAATCTGCTTCGGCGCGAATGGTGGCGAAGGATTTGGTGTAGATTTCGGTTCCGTCTTTAATATAGTTAATCATTTAAAATAATTGGGCATAGGGCATAGGGCATCGGGCATCGCGCATCGGGCATCGGGCATTGGGGGGATTCTTCTTATCGCACTTCGATCAATAAATTCGCCAAATGACTCGTCGGGCGATCGACACCGCTGATATATTTGTAGCATTTGGGCGATCGAACTCGATATCTGATCCACACTCACGCCCTGGAAAATTTGCCGCCCAAAAGGTGATTCTGTTTTACCTGCGTAAATGTCATAACCTGCGATCGTCTCGTTTCCTTGTTTAATCTGAATTCCGACTAAGGTGATATCAATTGGAGAATGCTGGGCGCAGGATTTTTCGCAACCACTGAAATGAATGTTGATTGGGCGATCGATTTGCAATTTTTGGGCTAAATCTTTCACCATTGCTAGGGCGTGACTTTGGGTATCTGTCATCGCGGAAGCACAACCACTACTGCCGGCACAAGCAACTAAGCATGAGTCTAGATTAGTTGTTGACCAATGGAATCCCCAGTCAGTTATGTGTTGTTTGACTTCAAATAATTGGGAGTTTGGAATGTCAGAAATCAACAGATTTTGCCAAGGTGTGAGTCTCAGAGTACCTCCGGCGAAGTTGTGGGCTAAATTTGCCAAATCTCGCAATTGCTTTGATGCGAGCTTACCTAATGGCAGTGCTATTCCAATGTAGGAGAAACCTGGCTGTTGCTGGGGATGAATGCCGAGATGTTGGTGATTGGGGAGGGATTTGTCTGATAAGGCGATCGAGCTTCGCTGCAATAAAAACGGCAAATTCTGCTGTACCCGTTCTAGATAACTTTCCACACCGCAATCTGCTAGCAGGTGACGCAAACGCGGTTTTTTTCTGTCAATTCTAGGCTGATTTTTAATATATTCCAAATAGACGCTAGCAAGGGCTGCTAAAACTGAGATACATTGGGAAGTTTGAATCAGAATTCCTGTATCGCTATTTAAATGCAGTCGTAATACGATTTCAGAATCAGCACATTGCCTTTCTGCGACTAATAAAATATCATTGAGGCGATCGCGAATCGAAACCAATTCTCCGCCGTCAAAGCCAACACTAAATTTAGCTGAAAGTTCGGATAACTCAGGATGCCTTTGCAAATAATCATCCCAAGCGACAACTAGGGGGCGAGTATCGAGTAATTGTTGGCGATCAATCCCGGCTGTCGGACTTGCCATCATGTTGCGAATCGGATCAACTTCAACATGGCGAGATGCGAGTCCCAATTCTTGTAAATCGTGCCAAACCTCTGGGGGAATTGCCGAGTTTAAGTCTCGGATTTGCAAATTTGCCCGATTAGTGATTTGTAAACAGCCAGTGCTGTAATTATCGATCAAATGTGCGATCGCCCAACACTGCTCTACATTTAAAATTCCGCCCGGAATCCGCATCCTCGATAATATTCCGTCGCGGGCGCGGGAACCGGAGAATAAGCCCGGACAAGTCGGCAAATCAGTCAAAACTAACAAATAAACCTCTCCCCGTGCGACGCGGGGAATGTAAAATAAACTCCTGAAATCGGCATTCTGACTTTCACAGTTGCGGCACAGCGTCGGAATTGCACCGGACTTTCCCACTTTCAGGCTTAAGCAATGTATCACAAGTCGATCGCCAAAAACCATAACGATCGAGTTTCTTAACAAACCAATCGATTTTAGATTTTAGATTTCAGATTGAAGAATTGAAGAATTGAAGAATTGACGCTACTGATTGCTGATTTTGGAACAACGCCCAAAATGCCGCTCGCATATAATAAGTATATATTTTTGTATCGCTCTTTAACCTAACAAAGATAATCCGCCATCTGAATGAATGAGGTTTTATGAATTTGCGAACAATCAATGCTACGAGGTACGTCACTCCCCTGCGGGAAGGCGGCTCGCTTCCAGCAATTATCGAAGCCGATGATGATGGGATGTACGTGCTCAAATTTCGGGGCGCGGGCCAAGGAGCAAAAGCTCTAATTGCGGAGTTAGTAGCAGGAGAAATTGCTCGCGCATCGGGGTTTCGGGTTCCCGAAATTGTCTTTGTCGAACTCGATCCAGACTTGGCGCGCACTGAACCAGATCCAGAAATCCAAGACTTGATCCGGGCGAGTGCTGGCCTCAATCTCGCCCTCGATTATCTCCCCGGTTCGATAACGTTCGATCCTGTTGTAGAAAAGTGTGATGCGGATCTGGCTTCTACAATCGTCTGGTTTGATGCTTTTGTGACGAATATCGATCGCACCGCGCGCAATGCTAATATGCTGATGTGGCACCGACAGCTTTGGCTGATCGATCACGGGGCGGCGCTCTATTTCCACCACACTTGGAAGAATTATCTCAATCGCAGCCGCGACTCTTTTCCTGCGATTAAAGATCATGTTCTACTGGATTTTGCCAACAATCTGCAAGCAGTAGACTCGAAGATGACACAGTTGCTCGCACCTGATATTATTGAACGGATTGTGAAACTGATTCCCGATGCTTGGCTGGTGGGAGATTCTCCGTTTAGCGCCAACAGCGAACATCGAGATGCTTATCTCAATTACTTGCTAAATCGACTAAAATCGCCGCATACTTTTTTGGAGGAAGCTATTCGTGCCCGATCGCTTCATGTATGATTATGCTATCATCCGCGTCGTCCCCAGAGTCGAACGTGAAGAGTTTATCAATGTTGGTGCGATCGTTTCTTGTGGCCCCAAAAAATTCCTCGCAGCCCGGATTTCACTGGACGAAAAGCGGCTGATCGCGATCGATCCCACAGTCGATTTAGAAACTATTCGCAATCATTTAGCTGTAATTCCGATCATCTGTGTGGGGGGAAAGTCAGCGGGAAAAATCGGTCAACTCCCACACCGAGAACGCTTTCACTGGATTGTCGCACCCCGGAGCACGATGATCCAAACATCGCGGATACACACAGGTTTTTGCGATAATTTGGATGCTGCGCTCGATCGGCTAATCAACACAATGGTACATCCGTTGTGCGATCGATCGGCTGCGGTGGAAAATAAACAGATTCCCAACTTCTTTGAGAAGTCGGGAATCTCACAGAATTAACAGTAAGGATTCAATGCACAAATGGCTATCGGTGGTAGGAATTGGCGAAGACGGATTATCGGGATTAAGTGCGATCGCCCGTTGTCTACTCGATCGCTCCAAAATCATTGTCGGTGGTGCTCGTCACCTAGCCATGTTACCAGCCGACGACACCCGCGAACAATTGCTCTGGACATCGCCGCTACAAGCAACCATCGATGAGATCGTGCGCCGCCGAGGTGAGTCGATTTGCGTGCTAGCCAGTGGCGATCCGATGTGTCACGGAATCGGTGTCACCCTGTCGCGCCAGATTCCCATTTCGGAAATGACGATAATTCCCGCAGCATCGGCTTTTAGCCTGATTTGCGCGCGTCTGGGTTGGGCTTTGGCGGATGTTGAGACTTTCAGTTTGACCAATCGCCCGATCGCCTCGATCGCACTTTCCCTGTATCCGGGCGCCCGATTGCTGGTGTTGAGTGCCGATCGACATACGCCGGATCTTGTCGCAAAAATGTTGACGCATCGAGGGTTTGGTTGCAGTTTGATGACTGTATTCGAGCGGATGGGAGGGAACTCGGAACGGCGAATTGAGGGAGTTGCAGCAGCCTGGAATGAATCGGATTTGGCTGATTTGAATGCGATCGCGATCGCAGTTGCAGCCGATCGCAAAACTATGATTTTTCCTCGCACTGCGGGTTTGCCTGATGCTGCTTATTTGCACGATGGACAACTTACCAAGCGGGAGATTCGAGCCATTACTCTGTCAACGTTAGCACCGGTTCCGGGTGAGTTGTTGTGGGATGTGGGCGCGGGTTGCGGCTCAATCGCGATCGAGTGGATGCGGAGTCATCGGGGTTGTCGGGCGATCGCGATCGAGCGCCATTCAACTCGACTGCAATATATCGCTGACAACGCTTCTAATTTAGGTGTTCCCGAACTTCAAATTGTGGCGGGATTAGCACCGGATGCTTTAGCAAATTTGCCTCAACCAGACGCTATTTTCATCGGTGGTGGTGTCACCGCAGAATCTGTGCTGGAAACTTGTTGGAATGCTTTGGGTGAGGGCGGGCGATTGGTGGTGAATGCGGTGACGATTGAGAGCGAATTGAAAGTTTTGCAATGGCATGATTTGCACGGCGGGGAACTGATTAGAATTGGGATTCAACGGGTTGGTGCGATCGGTTCTTTTCAGGGTTGGAAGCCGCTTGCACCGGTGACGCAGTGGGCGGTTGTTAAGGGGTAATTCCGATTAAATAGGAATGATTTAACCACAGAGAGCGCAGAGAACACAGAGGAAGAGATCGGAGAGATGAACGAGAAAGAACTAGCAACCGCATTTAAAATTCCCGCAAAACTGCCATTTCTTCAGGCTATATGCTGGCAAATTGCTAATGTTAAAAATCTGAATTCAAAGGAAATGCTATGTCGCTACGAATCAGGCTGGCATTATTGGGGAGTATTGGGAGAACCCAACTCAGAGGAACTAATTTTTATTCAACAAATTAGCCAACACTATCAATCTTGGCTGGTAGCGGAACTGGGAAACATTGACCAGCCACAAAAAACAGAAAAACGGGTAAATTTGCAACTAATGTTTAAACGCGAAATTCATCAAAAAATATTAACTGTACTCAGCCACTTGAATGTCGAGTTTTTGTAGGAAAATCACAGTCAGGACATTTTGCGAGACTATTTCTCCGTTTCCTGGATCTTTTTCATAAGCCACCTCGACGATCGGCAATTTCTTGCTCTAACTCCACTTCATTGAGGAGTTTCATACCGTTGGCGATCGCCCGTTGGCGAAGTTTCCACAGGGTTTGACCGAGTTGTGTTTTGGGGATAAATTCAGGTGAAGATTTGAGCGCTAGAGCTTGGGTAAACTGAAGGACTTTTGCGCGATCGGCGGGGCCAAGTTCGCGCCAGTATTGTAGGAGGATTTGTTCGGGAGGCATGGAATTTTTTTAGGCATAACTCTATAATTTATTTTACTCTTTTACAATCGATCGGGTCAATGCCATTGGAGAGGCACTTTCCTATGCAACTCCAAACCCTGTATACTCTCGCGCATAGGGAGGCTGAACTCCTAACACGATCTCTTCTTTCGCAATTCCCATTTGTACTAATTCATCAGCAAAACTGCGATCGGTTTGATTGCGCTGAATCCAAATTTTTCCATCTTTGATATCTAAGTGAATGAAGCAGTTATAAATACGGTCATGTTCATTCCATCCTAAATCGATAACCAGATAGCGATCGCGTTCTTTGTCAAAAACGAATTCTACTTCTATCTGACCATTAACCGGCGGGTCTTCACCCGATTCGATCAGCAACTTTTCGATGCACTGGCGATAATAATCTAGTCGATCCATTTGACTATTTCCTCCCGTACTGGGTTGTATACAATAATTTTAACTTGATGTCGTTTAACTGATGCTTTGGGTAATTAGCGTTGGAAGAACGATTCGTAAGAGGCAAGTGGAACTGCTAAATATAAGCTACGCTCTGGATCGAGTTCTTCTAAGACTAAGCGATAATTCAAAAATTGTCCCAAGGCTGTATGAAAATCAGATAATGCGGAATCGTTCAAAAAACTCTTAATTTCGACTGCGATTTTCTCTCCTGCTTTCTCTGCACCCAAGAGTCTTTCTGCTCCCAAGTCAATCTCCACGCGCTCGTTTTTTGCATACTCAAGCTTCAATGGATCGTGAGTAACCGTCCATTTTTCTTTTTCAAGACCCCGCTTTACCGAATCATGAAATTTATCTTTAGCTGCCATACTTTCAGAGTCTCAACTTACATAGGCTATTGCTTCAGGACTTACACAAGTGTCAAAGTGACTTATTAGCCTGCTGGCAAACTGATTATAGGTGTGACTTCCAATTCTACACCAAGAAAAGTGCTTAACTCTTGAGCCAGCCACTCTAATTCGCGATCGTTAAATCGGTAGGTTCCCGGAATACTAATTTTTTCATGATTTGACCAAATCTCAAGAGTTGCTTTTCTCTCAATAGAGTAGGCTTTTTTACTTCCTTCAACTCCTTCCGTTTCAGAATATACAATACCGTAGATATATTTAGGTGTAAAATATATTTTTTGAACATCCTCACGTCGAGCATTTAGAATATGCCAAGACTTTCCTAGAAGATAATGGGTGATTAGAATACGATTTCGGTCAATTTTGAAATGTGTCTCTGCAAAAAGTTCCAGAAGCCACCTAAAGTTTTTGAGTAATTCCTCGAATCTGCCCCAAACAAGCAGGATAGCAAACGAGATGGTGAATCCTATGACCCAGAGGCCACCAGCTATGACTAAAGTTAACAGTAACCACACTAGCAAACTCCACATCGTTATTGTAAAAATTAAATATAAAATAAAAGAACTGTGGTTATGGAGAGCTCCTCCCTCGAACCATCGATGGCTTGCATCTATTGCATCCAGTAATTTGGTAGTAGCAGGCACTACCCAATGAAACATTTCCGTTGTTTTGGTGACAAGGTACTTGCTACATTTGCGCGGCGGTATCTGGCGACTAACAGGAGTTGGGGGTTGTTCTAAAGATTTCAATGCTTCCGCAGCAGTCCCAAAGCGTTGTTTTAAACTGGGTTCAGTCAAACATTCCAGCCAAGCAGTAAGTTCAGGATTATTCTCAGTGGCTGGTTTTAGGTTAATGCGTAGATCATCTTGAAGGAGCTCGGCAGGATGTTGTCCAGTGATCAGATAGATTAGCGTAGCACCCAAACTATAAAGATCGGAAGCTGGTAAAGCTCTCCCACCAAATTGTTCTGGAGGCATATAGCCGTAGGTTCCAACAATGGTAATGGTTCCACCTTCATGACTTGCCGTTTGCACAGAACCAAAGTCTACCAAGTAAATTTTACCGGGATGATTGCCCGATCGATCGCCCAACAGAATATTACTCGGCTTAATATCTCGGTGGATGACGGGTGGCTGATGGAGATGCAGGTAATCTAGAATTCCTAATAACTGTTTTGCAAAACCCTTGATATCTTCCTGACTAAATACACGTCCAGCTTGCACCCATTCTTGGAGCGATTTTGCCTCAATGTAGCTTTGAACCAAGGCAAAACCTTTACCCCATTCAGTTTCCGCCTCAAAGAAATCTAAGTATCGAGGAATAGCTGGAGAGTTAAGAGATTTCAGGACTTCTGCTTCACGCTCAAACAGCTTAAAATCTTCCCAAACAAAGTCGTTTCCAAGCAGTAATACTTTGATGACAACCAGTGATTGAGTATCTAAATCCTTTGCTAGAAGCGTTCTACGACTTCTTTTATGACCAAGCAATGATTGAGTCAAATATTTATCATGCAAAACATGGTTAATCATTGGTTTATTACCTCCTCAGATGAGGTTTAATTATCTATCTATCTTCCGCGATCTCTTTCCAGACGCTCAATTGCATCACGATACAAATCTATCTCCAATTTATGAGGATTACGCCTCTGCTCTGCCTGAACAAGTCGTTTACAAACATCTTGGTCGCCATAGAGAAGTTTTAGTAAGCTGTTTCTCAACCTATCTAGTTCACTAGGATATTTTAGTGCATTGGACTGTCGAAGTTGTAAGACATACTGATTAGCGAATTCGTACTCTGCATCAGTTAGATAACCTAAACGATGCCCTGGACGATACTCCTGTTGTGATGGTTCCCGTTTATATCCAGCCATAAAGATTTGACCGAAGCCACAAACAAACATACATAAATCTGTATAACGCTCGTTCTCTTTAAAATCACTTTTACGGATTCCAGAGTTTGACAAAATATAGTGACAAGCTTCATGGGCTAGAATTGCTTTTGCTGCCAATTTATCCTCAAAGAAATCTGACCTTAATTTGATTGTCACCCATCCCTCCTCATCCACCTGAAAGAGTCCTACTGATGTTGCCAATGGATGTGGTATCGTGGCTTCCACAAGTACGCGCGGCACCATATAAGGCACCTGGAAACCTGGTGTAATTCGTTCTGCATGGCGTATCAAAGCCTCAACAACTTGGGCGGGTGAAGGCGTATAGCCAAAATCGTTTAAATTCAGCAAAAACTGTGGCTGCCGAAAGGACTCCTCTGTCGTCCATGCAATCTTGGTAAGTTCTTGCAATTGCAATTCTAGGACATGAAATTTGGATGTGTTACCGCCAATTAAGAAAGATATTTCTGATGGGTCTGTTTGTAAAGCCATAAAAAAACTTCCGTGTAAAAGCTGTTAATTAGATCATGAAATAAACAACTATCAATGTCAATTCATAAAAATCATAACTTTGACTTCATAAAAGTCATGTTTATAAATGCCTGTAAAAAAAATAGGTTGGGTTTAATACAATTAAACCCAACCTATTAATTAAATGAGAATTAAGACTTTAGCCTTGATTCACAACAGTCGTTTTCAAACTATCTTGCGACTCCGATTTAGGGACAAAACTTTGAGTTACCGCAGATTCCTGAATCGGTTTCCGCGCTTCAATTAAACTCAAAGCTTTGGTGACACCTTCAGGTAAAATCACTACCAAACTGCCAGCCGGTGCTTCATCTAAAGCCTTGTTAACCGCAATTGTTTCATCAAGAATCAATTCGTATTCAACTTTAGATTGATCCGGGGTTCGTGCAGAAATTGCCTCTGCAATTCCCTGACAAATTAACTTTGCCACAACACCGGGTTCTCGCCCACGCCGATCGAGATCTTCTTTCACAATAATGCGATCGAACATTTCGGCCGAAAGTCTACCCAACGTGACAAAATCCTCATCTCGTCTATCTCCAGGAGCACAAACTACCCCGATTCGCATTCCCTCCCAATTCTGCACGAAACTGCCCAAAGCTTTGTAGCTGTGAGGGTTGTGGGCATAGTCGAGCAAAGCGTGATAGCGACCCATATTAAACAGATTCATCCGTCCGGGAGTTTGACCAACCGATGCTTGGAAGGTTGACAAAGCAGTCCGAATGTCTTCTATTTTCAATCCTTGGGCAAAAGCTGCCAAACAAGCAGCCAAAGCATTGGCAATCATAAACGGTGCTCGTCCACCCATCGTCAGTGGCACGTTGATTGCCTGTTCGATTCTCAGCGTCCAATCGCCTTTTAGGATCGACAAGTAGCCATTCTCGTAAATCGCTGCTAGCCCGCCCGCAGCGGTATGTCTGGCAACCAGTTCGTTGTCTGGGTTCATCGAGAAATAGGCAATTTGTGCCTTGACACTTTGCGCCATCCGTGCTACCAGAGGGTCATCCGCATTCAGCACTGCATAGCCTTTGGGCATCACCGACTCAACCACCACACTCTTGAGGGTAGCAAGTTGTTCCACGGTGTCGATGTCGCCGATTCCCAAGTGGTCTGCTGCGACGTTCAAGACGACGCCGACATCGCACTGATCGAATCCTAAGCCCGATCGCAAAATCCCGCCCCTAGCAGTTTCCAGCACCGCCACTTCCACCGTCGGATCAGACAAAATCAACTGAGCACTTTGGGGCCCGGTATTGTCTCCGCTTTCCACCAAATATTCACCGATGTAAGTGCCGTCGGTGGTTGTGTAGCCCGTAATTTGGCCAGTCTGCTTGACAATGTGGGCCAGGAGGCGAGTAGTTGTAGTTTTGCCATTTGTCCCTGTCACTGCTAAAATCGGCACCCGACTGGGCTGAGGCGAAGGGAATAGCATATCCATCACCGCGCCTGCGACATTGCGGGGCAAACCTTGACTCGGTGCAACGTGCATTCTGAAACCAGGTGCTGCGTTGACTTCGACGATGACTCCGTTCGTATCGCGCAATGGTTTCGAGATATCGGAAGTTACGACGTCAATGCCGGCGATGTCCAAACCGATTATTTTGGCAACTCTGGAAAATAACCAGACATTTTCGGGGTGAATTTCGTCAGTGCGATCGACTGCAATGCCACCAGTGCTCAAATTTGCTGTGGCGCGCAAGAAGACTCTTTCGCCAGCGGGCAATACGGAGTCGATCGCGTATCCTTGTTTGTTCAGCAAATCCAAAGACAATTTATCGACAACAATCCGAGTCAGAACGTTATCATGTCCATCTCCCCGTTGCGGATCGCGGTTTACTTCTTCAATCAGTTCTTCTACTGTAGATTTGCCATCTCCCACAACGTTAGCGGGAACTCGTTCAGCCACTGCGACGACTTGACCATTCACTACCAAAACTCTGTGGTCGCGACCGGTGTAATAGCGCTCAATAATTATACTTTTGGTTTTCGATGCGGCGCTGGCGAGATCGTAGGCTTCTTCTGCTACTTCCCTGGAATTGATGTCGATCGTAATCCCACGTCCATGATTGCCATCTAGCGGTTTAATCACAATAGGATAACCGCCCACATCTTCGATCGCACTTTGGAGTTCATCTAAATAGTGAATTACCGTACCTTTAGGAACCGGCACCCCAGCACTAGCCAATATATTTTTAGTCCCTTCCTTATCGCAAGCTAGTTCAACCCCCAAAACCCCTGTACGGTTGCTCAAAGTTGCTTGAATCCGCTTTTGGTGAACTCCATAACCCAACTGGATCATAAACCTCGCACCCAAAGCTATCCAGGGAATCCCACGAGATTCTGCTTCCTTGATCAGTGTTTCGGTACTCGGCCCCAAAGCCGCCGTCCCAGCAAAATCTGTGAGGTCTCTTAAATCTTGGGCTAACTCTGTAGGCGAGTAAGTGCCGGTATTGACAATGCTCTGGCACAGACGCACACCCGCACGGGAAGCGTAGCGACCTGCTTGTTCGTTTTGATACTCAAGTACCACTTGATAAATGCCCGGAGTCGAAGTCTCGCGAGTTCGACCAAATCCCGCAGGCATTCCCGCCATTTCCTGAAGTTCCAGGGCGACGTGTTCAATGACGTGTCCCATCATCGTGCCTTCTTTGACACGTTGCAGGAAGCCACCCTGACGACCTGGAGAACAAAAATGCTCGTACAGACTAGGCAGAACTGTCAGCAAACCCTCATAGAACCCAGGAATTTGGGCTGTGGTTTTGTCTGCCAACTCTTCCAAATCTAGACGCATGACGATCAGTTTTTGTCGTCGGATGCTCCAGTAGTTTGGACCGCGCAAGGTCTGGATTTTTAGTATTTTCATAAAAAACCTCGTAGATGTTTGGAAAGCCTCAACTTCGAGTTGGGGAATGAAAAATGACGCAATCAACTAACTCAGCAATTAAAGCTGAGTTTGTGAGTGCTGAATGATTGCACTTGGAGGGGGAACTTCGCAGGCTCGTGACAATCGGCATTAATTAAACAACTTTTGGCAGTTCGTTTGACTGTATTCGATCATTTATTCAATTTCAAGCCTGAGTCTCCGATAAACTGTTCGCTAAGAACATTTTTGTACTGATTTTTCAGTTACGGCCCACTGAGTCGGTAGTATTTCAACCTCCGTCCTCAATCTTTTGCTAGTAACTAATGACTATTATTTGCTGTGTTAATTGGATGTGCGGCATTCAGAAGGCCATCCCGACTCAGGACAAGCGGAGGACGGCATAGCTTTGCCTAGGGGAATATTGTAACAATCTCCGTGGCAAAGTACGTGAAGGCGCAAATTGAACAAATTCAAGGGTTGTGTTGCTTCTATGTGAGGCTCGTTGGTGTACAGCATTTCCCTAGAATCAACAATAGTCACAGTTCCTTTACCAAGGATTTTAATCGTGTCGTCTCCTTCAAATAGGGCGCAGGTATCTTCGTCAATGCCAAGGGCCAGCAAATCTGGATGAGATGCGATCGCCGACAACAACCGAGCCATCCGATTCCGGTTGTGAAAATGCTGATCTACAATCACTTCCGGTATAATATTAAGCCCATTTGCCAAATCCACTAAAGAGCGATTTGGAGAAGCACCACTTCCGCCACCTGCAATCATGTGATAGCCCATCACAGCAGCGCCAGCACTGGTTCCAGCTAGAGTAATTTTGCCTTCCCTGGTTTCTTTGCGAATTTTTTCCATCACTGGTGTGTCCGCCAGCAACCCACAAAGCCGGAGTTGGTCACCACCTGTGATAAATACGCCCGTACAGTCATCTAAGTAATCTTTCCACACGGGGTTTTCGGCCTGTTCGCGTTCCCGGATGTCAACAACTTTGACAGCACTGACACCCATTTCGTCAAAGATGGTGCGGTAGCGGTTGCTGATCCCTTCTGGATCTCGCGAAGCTGAGGGAACGATCGCCAGCCGAGCCTCTGTACCCCCAGAACGGTGAAAAAATGTGTTCAGAATCTCCCGTCCGTGAACCTTGTCTTCGGCTCCCCCGATCACCATAATCGAGGTTTTTGTGCGTTGAGGGATGTTTTGTGGAACGGCTGGAGATGTCAATTGCTGCATTGTGTGTCTTCCTCGGTTGGGTGTGAAATTAAATTTTGCCGTGTTGTGAGTACGATCGGGCTTTTGAAGACTGAATAATTTGGCATGAAGTTCGATCGGCGATCGACATAACCCGCAGTTCTTTAGAAGCTAGTTTAGAAAAAGCACTGTCCTAAGAACAGACAATTTTCATACAAAACCCAGCCCACACACAAAAGAATAAAATTTAAGTTGCAAAAATTTTAAGAAATTATGAAGAATAATGCAATTACCGAAAACCGATCGCCATCTAGAGGTCAAACTAGAGGAACTGTCTTAATAAATTCCAACTATTGTGCGATTTGACGTTGTTACCCTATTTCCAGAATTTTTCTTGGTTCCCCTAGGATCGGGACTGATGGGCAAAGCCTTCGCTAAAAATATTGCTCAGGTGAATTTTGTCAATCCTCGTGATTTTACCACAGACAAGCACCACCGAGTTGATGATGAGCCTTACGGTGGCGGAGTGGGGATGCTGATGAAGCCAGAACCGATTTTTGCCGCAGTGGAGTCCCTGCCAATTTTGCCCAGGCGCGAGGTGATTTTGCTAACTCCCCAGGGCGAACCGATGCAGCAGGCTATGTTTCGGGGTTTTGCTGCTGAGTGCGACCAGTTGGTATTGATTTGCGGTCATTATGAAGGTGTGGACGATCGCGTTTTGGATTTAGTGACTCGCGAGGTATCCTTGGGCGATTTTGTGCTCACGGGGGGCGAAATTCCGGCTTTGGCTTTGATTAATGGAGTTTTGCGCTTGCTGCGGGGAACTGTGGGGAAGGAAGATTCGCTGAAGTTTGAGAGTTTTGAGGACGGGCTTTTGGATTATCCGCA
>JAYTZD010000662.1:0-9251 GCA_043742065.1 Oscillatoriales bacterium | reverse complement strand
ATTGCACAGCTAATATGTGCGATTAAAACCGTCGTGTAGTGTTCAACTTGTAGCGCCGTTGGTTCCCCGATAATCACGGTTCTCGTGTCATCGGTTGTACCTCCCAAATATTGCGATCCTGAGTCTAGTAACAGGAATTCGCCGTGTTTTAACGTGATTTCAGGACTGGGAGTGCCATAATGGACGATCGAGCTATTTACGCCCGCACCCGCAATCGTTCTAAAACTTAAACTCTGAAAATCTGTCTCTTGTTGGTAAAATTGCTCAACAGTTTCTTTGACATCAAACTCTGTCAATACAATACCACTTTCCAACTGTTCTGTCAACCACTTCAAGGTCAAAGTTTTAGCTTTACTTGCCTTAAAATTGGCGGATTTCATCTGCTCGATTTCAACTGGATTCTTTCGAGCTTTCATCCCCTCAATCGGATTTGAATCAAAGACTATTGCGATATTATCTTCATCCTCGACTTGACGATTTACGATTAACTGATGAGTCCCTGCTGTAGTGTGTTTAGCATCCAATAAAACGCGAGTTAATTTGGGCTGAGATATACAATCTAGCAAAGTTTGTGGATAATTTTCGTAGGGAAGCAGAGTTGCACATCTTTGCAAATCTTGCTGAATTTCTGCTGACACTCTTTGCGGATTAGTAAACAGAAAAGCTGCATCGGTAGTGACAATTGCATAGGAGATAAAAATCGGAATGTTAGGAATATCCGAACCTCGGAGATTGAACAACCACGCTATTTGATTGAGGTTAGTAATTGGAAGCACACCGATGTTAGCTTTTTGCATCGCTTCCCTGACTCTGACTAATTTTTCGGCAGCGCTTTCTCCAGTCAAGGATACAGGTAGACTAAATATGGGAGATTCATCGATTGCAGGTAAGATTTCCGATGTTTTTGCTAGATTGTGCGATCGTACTTTATCTGCTAAATTCTCTGATATCGGTATCAGTTCAATTCCCGTAGTGGCAAATTTCTTCACCCAACTTTGATATTGCTCAACAGAGAGAGTAAATGGATCGAAACCTAAACGCAATTTAGTTTGATTTTGTGCAGATTCTACAGCCAGTTTTTCTAAGGTTTCAATTAAAGTGAGATTTTCTTCCAAACCCAGTTTTGATATTTGGATGAGTGCAGAATCAACTTGCAACTCTGCTTGTTCGTAATAGCGGGAATCCACAAACAACCAAGCCGAATTTTTGCCAACCAACAAATCACCAGCGGAACCTGTAAAACCACTAATCCAAGCCCTGCGCTGTTTAGCTTCGGAACCATATAAGTTTAAATGTTCGTCCACTGCTGGGATGAAATAACAATCTAAGTCATGATTCAGCATTGAATCTCGCAAATTCGCCAGTTTTGAGCGAGTTAATTCCTGAGTGTTTATATTTGTCTTTAAGTTGGCAGCAACCATTTTTTAAGCCCCTATAATTGTCTTCAAACCTTTAACTAATCTGCTAATTCCTGCGGCCGCAGTTTCCGGTTCCAAAGCACCGTAGGCGACTCGCAAATAGCACCCACGATCCATCCCGAAGGTTGTACCAGGAAGCACAGCCACTTGATATTTGCGAATTAATTGCGCTACTAATTCCATTGTATCGATTTGTGTATCAACTTTCAAGAAAAAGTAAAATGCTCCGCAGGCTGGGGAAATTGTACACAAGTTTTGTGCAGTATTTAGTTCATTTAAGACAAGTTGGCGCACAGATGCGATCGCCCTTACATGATTATCGCAGTATTCTCGCCCAACTTGCAAGGCTCCCAAGGCTACATATTGCGAAATTACAGGCGGACAAATCAGGATTGTATCTTGAATCTTTCTCACTGAATCTAACAAATGTTTTGGGATTACCATATACCCAATCCGCCAACTCGCAAAACCGTAGGCTTTGGAAAGCGTAAATAGAGAAATTGTATATTCGTCGCTATCGGGAAAAGCTGCGGGGGAACAATGTTGAACTCCGTCATAGGTAAAATATTCATAGGCTTCATCACTGATGTGATAGATATTGTGTTGGCGGCAAAGTTCGTTCACTTCTCGGAGTGTTTCGGAATCGTAAACTACACCAGTTGGGTTGTTTGGTGAAATCGTGACAATTGCCCGCGTTTTGTCGGTAATTGCTTTTTTGATTGCATCGAGATTTAGTTGATAATTTGCGTCTGTTGCTACGATTATGGGACGACAATTTGCCATAATAATCGCCATTTCATGGTTGAAATAATAAGGCGATTGAATAATCACTTCATCCCCGGCAGAAGTGATGGCAAGAATGGCATTGACAAATCCCATATTGCTACCAGCAGTAACCACAATGCAGTTTTTGCTGTTAATTTCGATATTATTATCTATTTTGAGTTTGGTTGCGATGGCATCTTGTAATTGTGGAATTCCTTCGACTGCTTTGTATTTGTGATTATCGGGATTTGCTAGAAATTCGGGAATTTTTGCAAAAGATTGTGGTGGAGGATTATAAGAAACTACGCCTTGTCCTAATGATATGGTTCCCGGATTTTGACGAATCAGTTCGCCGACAACTGGAATAATTGGCGACTGTACCGATTGCATTCGAGTTGGGTTGATTTTCATATAATATTTGTTTCTTGGGGCGTTAAGTAGATCGACAGAACTTACAGATTAGAACCCCGACTTCCCAATAAATCGGGGTTATGGGTATTTTGTTGTTTGGGAAATTATTGATAATTTACGCTACCGCAAATCCAGTGAATTGTCGGACATAAGGCGCTCGAAATCCCAAAACAATATCTGTTTGAGGGACTCCAAATTCTAGCAACTGATTTGCAATTCCTGCTTCCGTAAAATCACGCTGAATCCAAATTTTTCCATCTTTGATATCAACATGAATCGGACATCCATGAATTCGTTCTTCATCTCGCCATCCCACATACAACAATAAATAGCGATCGCGATCCGTATCGAAAATAATTTCAGTGGTTTCTACATCTTGCTCAGACTGCTCTGTCGCGTGTTGATGTATGACTTTCTGAACTAATTGGCGATAATCTAATCTTTCCATAATGTTATCTCCTGTCCCTTCAATAGAGGATCATGAGTAATTGTCCATCCATCTTTCTCCAAAGCCAAACGTACTGTGTTGTGAAAAATATCTTTGGCTGACATAATTTAAAAAATGGTTTTACTAGATCCAAAAAGTATCTATTATGATAATAACTCGGCAAGTGCTGACAAATAAGTAAAAAATGTAAATTGTTGAGTAAGTTTTAGCTTAAAAATAGCGATCGTGCTAAAATGAAATATCAGCTCATAACGGGAGAAAAATCTTATGTCAACAATGACTGTCAAAGATGTTGAGCAAGTTCAAACCGCTTTTTCTGAAGCAGGTTTAGATTACCAAATTGAACTAGAAGACGGGAGACTTTCAATTATGGGCCCATCTGACATTGTATCCAGTGAAATCAGCAGTCGTCTCATCGCCTTTCTTTTCGCTTGGGTAAATCCCCGCCGCCTCGGACGAGTTTTTGACTCCGCCGGTGGTTTTATTATGCCAGATACTAACGTCAAAGCACCCGATGTTTCCTTTGTGCGCGCCGCACGATTGCGCCAAAGTCCGCGTTATTTCGGACAACTGGTTCCCGATTTGGTGGTAGAGATTAAATCTCAGAGCGATCGCCTTAAACCTATCGAAACCAAAGTTTTGAAATTTGTTGAGCTCGGAGCGATTGTCGGAATTGCGATCGATCCTGATGCCGAAACAGTGAAGATTTATCGCTCTGCTGGCGAACCACAAATCTTACAAAATGGCGATGTTTTAACAATACCAGAACTTTTCCCCGGTTGGGAATTGCCCGTTTCTGAATTATGGCCTCCCATCTTTACAGAAGAAGAAACACAATTTTAGCAGGATTCTATGTACTCTAGATGCTGTTACAAAGTTTTGAGATTCTTCGTTTCACTCAGAATGACAGCATCAAGACAAAGTTTTCCACAAGAGACTTAAACTTTCTCAATTTCTATTCTAGAGCCTTGCGGTGATTTGTACACTTTAACTTGTGCCGGCAATCTTTCTCCCAATCCTCGAACATGGGTAATCACTCCAATTAGCCTATCTTGTTGCCGCAAAGATTCTAATATTTGAGTCACAATTTCCAGAGTTTCAGCATCGAGAGTGCCAAATCCTTCATCCAGAAACAAACTGCCCAATTGTGCACCTTGCGAGAGTTTTTCTGACAAAGCTAAAGCCATTGATAAAGAAGTAGCAAAAGTTTCGCCGCCGGAAAGTGTTCGCACTCGTCTCGCTTCGCCACCATTCCAATTATCTGCTACCCAGTATTCGCCATCTTGGATTTTTAAGGCGTAACGATTTTCGGTTAATTCTTGCAAAATCAATGTGGCGCTGCCAACTAATTCTGCTTCTAAATGTTCTAAAATGTAGGATTGAAATTCGTTAGATTTGAGATTCTGAGCTAAGGTATGATAGGTTTGTTCCTGTTCTGTGAAATTGGTAATTTGCTGGGAAAGTCTTTCGGCTTGTTCGAGATTTTGTTCTGCTACTTGAATCCACGCTAAAAGTTCGGCGCGGTTGTTGTTGGCTTGTTTGAAGTTTTCTTGGGCGGTATGTTTTGTCGCTCGCACTTTTGCTACAATACTTTCATCAGTTGTTTTCCCTGCAATCACCTCGCTCAAATCTTTCATCCGTGTCTCTAGTTGAATTTTTGATTCCCGGTGCTGGCGAATAGCAATTTCCCATTTCGATTGTTCTTTGGCTGGGATAATAGCTGCTAAGAACATTTCTTCTGTGAGTTCTACTTCTATTAATTTTGCTTTCCAATTTAGATTTAAATGCTGTTTTTTGGCAATAGCTTGTTCCAGTGTATTCGCTATTTGTTTATCTCTTTCTGTTGCTTGAATTGTGTTATTTTGAGCAGTTTGATACGAACTTTCTGCCACTTTAATTAATGCTACCAACTCTTGCTTATCTTTTTCTAAGGCTTTGGCTAAATTAGCATATGGTTGATATTGAGTAATTTGATAAAGTGCATTCACACAAGTTTGTAATTGCTGCTGTCTGCGGTCGGATTCGCCAATAGCTTCCTCGTATTCTTTCTGTTTAGCTAATTTGGTCGCCTCTGCAAAGTTAAACAATTGTTGAAATTTGTCATATTCAACTGACATTTGTTGAAACTGTTGTTCAGTTTCGCGATATTTGCGATCGCTCTCTTTAAGGATTACTAACTCCTGCTGCAATTGAGAAGCTTCCCACTGAGATTCATTTAAAACCAGAGTTATTTGCTGGTGCAATTTGGCAACTGTATTTAGCGTTTCTTTTAAAGTCAAAGCAATTTCTGATTCCTTTTGGTGAATCGCCGAAAGAGCACTTTTTGCTTCGACTACCCCTCGTTGAATCGCTAAAAAAACCTGATTTGCTGTGGCTATTTTCTCACGCAAAGGAGCGATATCTACAATATTTAATGTTGGTAAAGACGGGAGGCGATCGCTCTCAGGATGTACCCCCCCACACACCGGACACATATCCCCAGAATTGAGGGACATTCTAACAGCCGTTACACTATCCAAACGGGCCGCTTCGGCATTAGTTGCTTCTGCTACTTCTAACTCATTGCGGCCATCTGTAAGGCTGGCTTCTGCAACTTCTAAGTGTGCAGCAACCTGAGTATAATTCTGTTCAGCAATTTTTCGATCGGCGACAGCTTGAGCTAACTGTTGCTGCTGACTTTTTTCCTGTTTGGCAATTAGCTGAAATTCCATCAATAAAGGTGCAATTTGCTGCAACTTATCTAAACGAGATCCCCCCGCCGAATACTGTTCCAGGAGGGCTACTGCTTGTGTCAGACGCAAACCAGCACCCTGCATTTTAGTATTAACCGTTTCAATTTCTTTTTCGGCTGTTTGTAAATAACGCAGTTTTTCCTGTAGGTTGTTTTGGGCAAGCGCGACTTCTTTGTCTAGCTGACTGCGCTGTTCTTCATATACTTTTGCAGCAGCCAGAGCATCTTCTCGTTCTTTAATTTTCGGTGCTTTTACTTCATACGTTGCTCTAGCTTCGTCAACTCTTTGCTGCTGTTTTGCTAACTCTGTTTGAACTTTAATTAATTGCTCTCGTGCTAATTTAGCAGCATTGGCTGCAACTTCATATTGTCCGTTAGCTTCTTTAACTAAAGCCCAATCTCCCTGTAAACGATCGGCAATTTGCGCTCTTCCCAAACTGAGCGCTAAATTTTCAATCTCGCGCGAATTAGCATTTAATTTAGCCAATTCTTGCTGCAACTCCCGCGATCGACTAATTTGCGAAAATAGCTGCTCCTCTTCGTCCAGCGCCTTCTGAGCAGTCATCACAGCTTGCTCAAACTGGGGTAAATTTTGTTCTATACTCAAAAGTTGCGATCGCCTTAAAGTCACTTCATCAGCCTGCGGTGCACTCAACTGTGCTAGCTGACGTTCCACCATTTCCCGTTCCTGTTTGAGCAACTTCGCGAGTTCATTTGCCTCCTTCCGCATTTGCTCAAAAATCTCAAATCCCGCTAGCTGTCGCAAAATTTCCCGGCGTTTTGACGTATCACCTTTGATAAATTCATCAAATTTACCTTGAGGTAAAATAATTGCTCGCGTGAAAGTATCAAAATCCATTCCTAAAATCTGTTCAATCGTATTTTGAACAGCAACAATACTTGTTCCCAAAGTTTCCCAATCGCCATTTTGCCAACCTTCCAAAATCACCTTATTTTCAGGAGACTTTGGACGATATCGCCACCTTCGTGTTACCCGATACTGTGCGGAACCCACTGCAAAACGTAACTGCACTTTTAAGTTTTCACTGCCTTGACTTACTAAATCGCTTACTTGTTTTCCGCTGCGATTTGTTGTGCCAAAAAGTGCGTAAGTGATGGCATCTAGCAGCGAAGATTTGCCCGCACCTGTAGCACCAGTAATTGCAAATAAATCGAGTTCGGAGAAATCCAAACGCTGTTCGCGGCGGAAACTGGTAAATCCTTCGAGAAAAAGTTCTAGTGGACGCATAAACGATTTTAGATTTTAGATTGTGATATTTCTACTCTATCTACTCGTTCCCAGGCAGAGCCTGGGAACCAGTTAAAGGGGGGATCTAGATTTCCCCTAAAATCGACATTTAATTGTTAGCTGTTTCCTTCAATTTTTTATACAAATTCTGAAATTCATTCAATACTGCTGGTTTCGGTGTTGTTCCCAATCGGTTTTGATAGTAATTGCAGAATTCTGCTGCTGGATCAAAATTATTGGGATCGATATGACTTATATCTGTCGCTTCTAGAGATGCTTCTGGGTAGCGCGGTTCAATTAACAATGCTTGAGAACAGATTTGACGCACTCTGTCAGCAAGTCCGATTTGCGGACTGTCCATTTCGACAATTACTTTCAAAAAGCCGGGATGATAACGATGAGCTTCTAAAGTTTTATCTAAATTATGATGATTACATTTAAGCACTTTTAAAGGTTTGTGGCAAGTCACAGGTTTAAATTCTACCCGCGCAGCACTTCCCGGCTCAACTTCAATCAAACAAAATCCTTTTTCTTGTTCCGCTTCTCCGAAATCTAATTGAATCAAAGAACCCGAATAGTAAGCGGGAGAATTCTTGGCAATCCGCTGGTGGATGTGGATGTGTCCGAGGGCGATATATTGAGCTTCTGGTGGCAGGGTTTGCGAGGAAAGTAAGTATTTTTCTCGCGTGTAATAAGCAACTTCTGATTTGGCTAACCTAGCGCCGTCAATACTCATATGTCCCATCAGAATATTCACAGTATTGTCTCGAAAATCGCTGGTTAAATTTTGCAACAAATCTGCTACCATTTCTCGGTAATCTTTTCGGCGTTCGCCCGCGTCAGATTGCCACAGAGAATTAGCATCTAACAGCCTTTGTTCGGAAGCAAAAGGCATTGCTCCGACGCAAAGTTTGCCGCTTTTTGTGTTAAGATGAATTGTACCGCCGTCTGCCGATCGCCTAATTTTACCCAAAGCGCGAACACCAGCGAGGGAAAGCAGTTGCGCGATGCTGTCGATACGAGATGCTGAATCATGATTACCTGCGATCGCAATTGCCGGAATTCCCATAGCTTGCAATTCGCAGAAGAATTGATACGCAATGCGTTCAGCGTAAGCAGTCGGGTTTGGTACGTCGAAAATGTCGCCCGCAATCAGCACAGCATCGACATCTAAGGCTTTTGCTTGCTTCAAAAGCTCTTGGAGGGCGATCGCAATTTCTGGAGTACGGTCAATGCCTCGAAAACGCCGTCCTAGATGCCAGTCAGCAGTATGAATTAATCGCATAGTATAAGGAGTATTTTATTTATTTTAATGCTTTGTGCGATCGGTGTCACATGAATCAACTCATCCTGCGACTGTCATACTCACTCCGAAGGGCGGTTAACTCGAATCAGTAAACTTCTCAATGTTTCCAGATTAGAAATAGCTTCATTAATACGTGCAGCCAGCCGTTCCCAATTTTGGTCATTTGTGCAGACAATAATGCCAGTATGATCGGAATTCAGCCTGTGCAGTCGAATAAAATCAGGTCGATTTAATGTCAACACTGCTCGATTATCGCTAATAGCAAAATCTAGAACTTCTTCATCAGGAATCTTTTGATTAGCCTTCCCCGCTTCTTGAACTGTCATGACATCATGACCAAAATTTCGCAGTAATTTTACAACAGGAAACGGGTATTGTTCATCTGCATAAAGACGGGCCACAGTTTATGCCTCTTCTTGTTCTAGAATTGCTCTTTCAATCTCATCAGGATATGCCTCAGCATAACTAAAAGCATTCACCAAATCTGCTGCACTCAGATCGGGATGACCTTCTAAAATATGAGCATCAGTCGCACCTTGACGGCGATAACTCACCAACATCCAAACAGGAATCCGCGTTTTTCGGATACAGGCTTCACCGCCCATGACGCCAGGAGTCTTTTGAATCCCCAACCAAAAATTACTTAAACTTTGAGCTAGGAATTGTATAGCTTGAGCCTTTTCTTCGGGAGTTAAAGCCAAGAGTTGCGGCTGCAATTCTTTCAGTGTCATAAAAAAGCTCGGTAAGTGGGAAACTCAGAGTCTTTAGACCTGAGAGGGAAACGACCCGGCGGTTTCAACACATTCGACTGCGCTCAGTGACCGCCGCCTTGAATCCCCTTTCGGGGTTGGAGGGGTATGGTTGCCCCTCCGGTGAGGTATGGTTGCCTCGCTCTCCCTTTCGGGGTAATGTTCGCTTCGACC
>JAYTZD010000661.1:0-2330 GCA_043742065.1 Oscillatoriales bacterium | reverse complement strand
AGAGCCATCATCACAGACAATTAACTCAAAATCTGTATGAGTTTGAGCTAGCACGCTGGCGATCGCACCAGCCAGCAAATGCACTCGATTGTAAGTAGGAATACAAACACTAATTTTCGGCACAAACTTATCCCATACTTCGACTACACGGCCCCAATGCCCTATTCCCAATGCCCTATTCCCAATGCCCTATGTATTTTAATTTAAACGAGCCGTACATTCCAGAATTAACTTTTGATTCACCAAAGCAAAAGGTTGAATTTCCAAAGTACGGCGAAAAGCTTGAATAGCACTTATGTATTCTCCCAAAGCAGCGTAACATAGACCCAGACCGTGCAGCGCTCCAAAATGAATCGGATTGAGTTTGAGGACAATTTCGCAGTCCTGGATCGACTTTTTATAATTTCCTTGGCTATAGTGAAGTACAGCGCGCCGATTCCAAGCTTCAGCAAAATCAGCCTCTTCAGAAATCAGTTTTGTCAGCAAATCCAAAGCGTGGCGAACATCACCTGCATCCAGAGAAACTTGCGATCGCCTGAGAATTTGCATCCCGTACTCCCCCTTCTGGTGAAACCAACAGCGCCAGAGTTCTGTCGTCGCCCGATCGCGCACAGTTTCATCGGAGTTTTTCAAGTCTTCCAGCAGCGCCTTAGCAGATAATTCGTCCATAGGTGCGAAGATTGTTAAAAAAGTTTGTATCCATCAATCTTATCGCTTGGTGGCAACTTTATTTATCAAATATCCCATGCGAATTTTAATGCTTTCCTCCACTTTTCCCTATCCCCCAAGCCGGGGAGGAACCCAAGTCAGGACGTTTAATTTATTAAAATATTTGAGCCAGCGGCATGATGTAATTCTCGGAACACTGCGATCGCCCGATGTAACTAATGCACAAATTGACCAATTGCGCCAACAAGTTGCAGAATTAGCCGTTTTTCCCAACCCGCAAATACCCCCCCAACCCCCCCTTGCCAAGGGGGGGCTAAGACTCCACCAGCAGCTTGATGAAGACTTCTTACCTCCCCCCCTTACCAAGGGGGGGACAGAGGGGGGGTTCTCTGAAATAATAGGAAAACTCCACAGATTTAGTCAATTCTTGCAATCCGGGACACCTCCAAATGTCCTCTCAAGATACTCCCCAGCAATGCAGCATTGGGTAGATCAGTTAGTCACATCAGGGAAATGCGATGCTATTACTTGCGAACACAGCGTTAACGAGATTTACATCCGTCCAGAATGGCGACAAAACCTCCTAACTGTAGTAAATATTCACAGTTCAGTTTGGGGAACTTGCAAGCAAATGTTAGAAACAGCCACATCTGAAAACCCCCTGCGCGATCGACTGAATTTACCCCTCCTAGCCCGCTACGAAAAACGCTACTGTGCCAAATTTTCCCGCATAGTAGTCACAACAGAAATAGACAAGCGACAACTTTTAGAATTGTTATCTGGAGAGGGAGAGAGGGGGAGAGAGGGGGAGAGAGGGAGATGGGGAGATGGGGAGAAGATTTTTCCGATCGAGGTAATTCCCAACGGAGTTGATTTAATCGAATTTCCCGATCGCGCGATCGATCCCGGAGGACACACCTTAATCTTCGCAGGGGCCATGAACAATTTGCCCAACATAGACGCAGCAAAATTCTTGAGTTTGGAAATATTACCGATCGTACAACAGCGCTATCCCGATACTACCCTCACCTTAGTCGGACACTCCCCAGTCCCAGAAGTCTTACTCCTGGGAAAACAACCAGGAATTCAAGTCCTAGGCAGAGTACAAAAGGTGGCAGAATACTTGCATCAGGCTACAGTTTGCGTCATACCCATGCGAATCGGTTTTGGGATAAAAAATAAAACTTTAGAAGCGATGGCTGCTGGAACTCCGGTTGTTGCAAGCGATCGAGGTTTGGAAGGTTTAGACATCGGCGGTGCCCCACAACCGATCAGGGCCTTGCGCGCCAATAGAGTTCAGGAGTATGTTAAAGCGATTAGCAGTTTGTTTGAAAATCCACACCTAAGACAGGAATTGTCTCGAAATGCCCGATCGCACATCGAAAACCAATACACCTGGAATACCATAGGTCAGCGGTACGATCGACTATTGCAATCTTAAACTATACAGTCCTGGACGCATTGCAACCTAATTCTGTCATTCTGACTAATTCTGTCATTCTGAGCGAAGCGAAGAATCTCAAACCTTCGCAACACCGCCCTTAAGTGCGTCCAGCACTAATTTGACACTCCTCGACCTTAAGGTACGAGGATTCTTGGGCTGAATCTTGCCTCCATCGACAATGCCGATCTTGGTCTTACAGTTTCATGCTAGCCTGACT
>JAYTZD010000660.1:0-4704 GCA_043742065.1 Oscillatoriales bacterium | reverse complement strand
TCAAAACCGGGAGTCGATCGCAAAATATCCCAAATCCGTTTAATGTGTTCTAGATTATTCTGTTCCGTTTGCGAAACCACAGGTTGATTTGCCTTGACTCCAAACCATTCGCCGACTACAGATTTGGCATTCGCAAAGGCGTTACTGGAAACTGTGTCCAGACTTTTGACTAATTCGGTGACAATGCGATCGCGAATAAAATCTCCTCTCTCAGAAAATAAATAGTCTAACCCTTGATCCAGGATTTTGCTGATGTCGTAGTCTTCGCTATCGCGAGCATTGCTGAGCAAGTTTTCTAAGCGGTTCCAGCGGAATTCGCCCTGTTTGAACAGCAACTCTTGCAGCGATGTCCTCAACTCCGGTGCGGGGTCGCTCAACAGACGTTTGGCGACGTAGGGATAGGCTTTGCTGAGCACTTTGAATTCGGGGTCAACGTTGATGGCGATGCCTTCTAGCGTGACGAGCGATCGAATAATCAAAGCATAATAGGCTGGAACTCGGAACGGATATTCATACATCACCGCCGAAAGTTCGTCGGTAATACTTTTGAAATTGAGTTCGGCAACGGTAGCACCCAAAGCATTATTAAACACTCCAGCCAAGGCCGGAATAATTGGTGTCAAATCAGTGTCTGGTGTCAAGAAATCTAATTTGACATAATCTTTTGCCAAGCCTTCAAAGTCGCGATTCACCAAATGCACGACAGCTTCTAACAAGCCGTATCGCTGATAAGGTTTAACTTCGCTCATCATCCCGAAATCGAGATAAGCTAATTGACCATCAGGAGTTGCCAAAAGATTGCCGGGATGCGGGTCAGCGTGGAAAAAACCGTGTTCTAGGAGTTGTCTGAGAGAGCATTGCACCCCCACTTCAATTAAGTAAGGAGCGTCAATTCCTTGAGCCTTGACTGCTTCTAAATTCGTGAGTTTAACTCCGGTGATCCACTCCATTGTCAAGACGCGGCGACGGGTATATTCCCAGTAAATGCTGGGAACATAAATGTCTTTGATGTGGCCGTATAGTTCTCCAAAACGTTCGGCATTTTCACCTTCGTGGGTGTAGTCCATTTCTTCGTAAATGCGCTCGCCCAATTCGTCCATAATGGCTGCGAGGTCACTACGAATTATTTTGAAGGTGTTTTGTGCCCAAAGTGCAACGCGCCGCAGAATGTAGATATCTAAGCCGATGTTTTCGGCTAAACCTGGTCGCTGGACTTTGATGGCGACGGTTTCTCCGGTTTTGAGTTTGCCTTTGTAGACTTGTCCAAGGGATGCTGCTGCGATCGGATTTGGGCTAATTTCTGCGTATATTTCGTTCGGGTGCGCGCCCAATTCTTCTTGGATGAATTGATAGGCTACTTCGTTGGGAAACGCTGGTAATTGGTCTTGCAGCGTGGTTAGTTCTTCTAAATATACTGGTGGTACTAAGTCGGGCCTGGTTGAGAGTGCTTGTCCGATTTTGATGAAAGCTGGGCCGAGTTGGGCGAGAATGTCTCGCAGTCTGCCGGCGCGACGTTTTTCGTTCTTGGCGACGCGGCCTGTTTTGCCATCAAACCACAAACTGAAGGTGAAGCTAAAAAATGTCCAAAAGACACTCAGCATCCGTCCCCAGACTTGTAGAGGGCGATTTTTGTACTGGGCTGCGATCGCCACTGGATCGTACCGAACAGCATCTCCGGCTAACTCGAAAGCTCTATCCTTGGCTGATTTGAGGACTTCGGAGGTTACGGTTTCTGTGTCTAGTGGGACTGCTTGTAGGGGAATTGTGTTTACATCTTTAATATTTTCGAGTACAGCCTGAGTCCCTGAATTTGCATAAGTTTGTGTGGAGGCTGGCGATACAGTCTTGACATTCATAGATCAGACCTAGTGTTAAGCATTGTAAATACATTGTAACAATTTAAGGCATTGGGCATGGGGAATTGGGAATTGGGGATTGGGAATTGGGCATGGGGCATTGGGCATGGGGCATTTAAACTGTATATTTAGAACTCACATCAAAAATCGTCAAAGCCTATCCCCTTATCCCTTTCTCCCATCTCCTACTCTCCTATTCGTCGCTGGATTTTTGGAGTCGATCGCGAATGCCTGACAGTTGCGATTTTGTGCTGACGGGCGATCGAGGTTGGGGCATTTCGGTATTGGGCCAGTTGTCTAAGTCGTTACAGGGACACAACTCTGGGGGCATTCCGGCATCGCGCAACGGTACGGGCATCGCGCAACGGGCGCAGTCACTGATTTCCCAAGCTGGTGTCAGCAGTTGGGCGATCGTTTCGTCAGTGCCTTGCAGGTAGGAGTCTCCGCTGTCGGGGGAGATGATTTTTTGCCAGCATTCTTCAAATTCGTGGCTGTAGCGATCGCCCGTAATCACTGGTTGGGGCAATAGCGCTTCGGAACCGTTGCGAATTAATACTTTTTTCCCTAGCTGAAACCAGTAAGCAATATATTTTTTGACTTGATTCTCTGATGCCATAACTTTTTTTAGCTCCTTCAACTAATTAGTGATTCTAGGCTTTAAAGTTGAATTTTGTACTATCTCAAGAGTGATTAAAGTTATTTACTGTTTGTTTTTTGATTTCTATTTTTGACATTATAACTCACATATGCACGATGTCAGCAACAGGCAAGATGCCTGTTCCACAAGAGAATTTATTTATTGTGGAACAGGCATCTTGCCTGTTCATAAAAGACTTATTCAAAATGATCCAATAACTCAATTGTAACTTACTTTTGGTTAAAAGTTTTGACTGGTAAATCTATATTTTGTCAAAAGCCGATCGCTCTCCCAGACTATTACTTTTGAGCTGGCAACGGCGTACCGAGAGCAGTCAGATTCAAGGCGTAGCCTCCGGTAGCAAGATAAACTGCATCGGCGATCGCCCCGATGTGGCGGACGAGACTGCCCAGGCGATCGCGAAACAACCGCCCCGCCGGATAAGCAGGCACTACTCCCCATCCGGTTTCCTCTCCTACGAAAATTACATCGGCTGTGGCCGACTTTAAACTAGCAATCAAATCTTGCTGTGTTTGTTCCCAAACAGGCGCTGCTTGTTCTAAAAGATTTGCTGTCCAAGTTCCCAGGGAATCAATTAACAAGCATTCTGATGATTTGCCCGATCGCACAACTGATGATAAGTCAATCGGCACTTCCAGAATTTGCCAATCAGACGGACGGCGATTTCGGTGTTGTTCGAGGCGACTTTGCCATTCCAAATCCGCTTCATCAACCAGGCTGGTAGCCACATAGATTACTTGTTTTGACGAATCCATAGCCAGAGTTTCTGCCCATTCACTTTTGCCACTTCGGGCAGGCCCGGTTACTAAGATTATTTTAGTCATTTGTTGTTGGTTATTAGTTATTGGTTATTGGTTATTGGTTATTAGTTATTAGTTATTTGTTTGATTGAGAGCATCCCATTTTTGCAAAGGTCTTCGTAGGGGCGAAGCATTACGGCAGTAAGTCTCTGCTTATAACTAATAAATTATCTGCCGTAATGCTTCGCCCCTCCAACATTGGGATGCTCCCGTTTGATTACCAATGATTTTTAGGTAATAATAGCATTAATGAGACAATATCAGAGTTAGTCGATCGAGCTTACTAATTCGCAATTCAGGGAGAAAAAGGAAGAAGGAATAAGGAATAAGGAATAAGGAAGAAACAGAAACTATTCCCGATGCCCAATGCCCAAGGCCCGATGCCCAATGCCCAAGGCCCAAGGCCCGATGCCCGATGCCCAATGCCCAATGCCCAGCATTTCCCAAGCTGTTATTTATGCAAAACCCTCAGATATCCGCGATTATTTGCACCCACAATCGTCACAGCTATCTAGGTGCTGCGATCGACAGTTTGCTGGCACAGGATTTTCCCGACAACTTTGAAATACTGGTAGTGGATAATGCTTCTAGCGATTATGCCAGCCCCGACAGCTCCAAAACGCTCACCCGCGAAGTCGTAGAAGCCAGACTCTCCGACTGCCGCCTCAAGTACGTCTGGGAACCCGAACTCGGCTTATCAGTAGCCCGGAATACTGCTGCGAGAGTTGCAGAGAGCGAGATATTAGCTTATCTCGACGATGACGCTGTTGCTGATTCCAATTGGCTCAGGGTGCTGCACAGCGCCTATCAAAGCAATCAAAAACTCGCCGTAGCTGGCGGCAAAGTCAATTTGCTCTGGCCTTCTGGAGTCAGCCCTCCCAACTGGCTTTCCCCCGGATTGGCCGAGAACTTGGGGGCTTACGATTTGGGGGAGACTTGGGTGTACGTGACGGCGGCTGGTTTGACTCCCAGGGGTGTAAATTACTCAATCCGGCGGACTTTTTTAGCACAAATTGGCGGTTTCGATGTCAAACTCGGTAGAGTCGGCACAAAATTGTTGTCAAATGAAGAATTGCGTGCCACAGAACTAGCTTTAGAGTTAGGTTGGCAAGTAGTTTATCTACCGGAAGCCCTGGTGCTTCACAACGTCGCTCCCTCGCGCCTTCACAAAGCGTGGTTTGTCGAGCGCGGGTGGTGGCAAGGCATCAGCGAGTGTTACCGGGAACAATTGTGCGATCGAGCCGGTATTGTTCAGCTTTGGCGTGGGGGTGAAAGAATGTTGAGAGGTGTCTACAAATCTTTTAAATATATTAGAGATCCAGCGCTGCGCTTTGAAAACTTGGTTTTTGCTTGGGGTCAAATTGGTTATTTGAGTGCAGCCGTCAGCGGC
>JAYTZD010000659.1:0-4708 GCA_043742065.1 Oscillatoriales bacterium | reverse complement strand
AAATCTAAAATCTAAAATCGATTGATTTATTGTTGGGGTTTCTTTCTTCAATTCTAAAATCTAAAATCTAAAATCTAAAATCGATTGATTTATCCTTGGGGTCTCTTTCTTCAATTCTAAAATCTAAAATCCAAAATCTAAAATCGATTGATTGATTTATCCTTGGTGTCTCTTTATTCAATTCTAAAATCTAAAATCTAAAATCTAAAATCGATTGATTGATTTATGCTTGAGGTTTCTTTCTTCAATTCTAAAATCCAAAATCCAAAATCTAAAATCGATTGATTGATTTATGGTTGAACCAGTTGCAGAGTCAAATAAAGTCCGATCTCTTCAGAACCCAGACATACTAGAAAAAACCAAATCTCAGCTAGTTCTATCCCCAACAACAGTTCTTGACGTTTCCAAAAAAGACATTCGATCGACTCTCAAAGCATCAACTCTAGATGGCCTTTTTGCCAGTGTATTCGAGTCCGCCACCAGCGGCGTAATTCTCAGCAACTTCTTGCTACAACTAGGTGCTACCAGCGTTGAAATAGGCATATTATCTGCCATTCCAATGGTGGTGAATCTTGTGCAACCATTAGGAGCTTACATTGCCGATCGCACAACCAGTCGCCATTGGTACAACCTGTGGATATTCGGCGTATCACGGCTGCTGTGGCTAGCGCTAGTGGTAGAAATTGTCTGGGGCCGACAACACACCGACTCCCACAAACTACTGGAATGGACACTAGCAACCGCCTTGGCCGCTAGTCTCCTGGCAGCTTTTGCCAATTCTAACTGGTTTAGTTGGATGGCCGCCGTGGTGCCTCACCGCTTGCGAGGACGCTATTTTGGCTTTCGCAACAGCGCTGTCAGCCTGATCACTTTGCTGGGAGTCCCGTTGATGGGATTGGGAGTGTCAACTTGGGGTACAGATCCAATTTTTGGCTACGGTATAGTCTTATTTGTGGGAGTGTTGGCGGGACTGATTAGTTTAGGGTTTCAATTCTTGATGGTGGATGTGAATCCACAAGTATTTGGAAAAGATGAAGATGGCGAGCAATTTACGGAGAAATCAGGCAAAATCCAGACAGACTTTTTGCCAGCTATTCTCAAAGATTATAACTTTTTAATATTTCTAGGCTACTTGGTTTTGTGGACATTTGCAGTTAATCTGAGTGCGCCTTTTTTTAATATCTACTTGCTGAAAGATTTAAGTTTGGATGTGAGTTTAGTCACGATTTATAACAGTTTGAGTGCCGGAGCAAATCTGCTTCTGCTGCTGTTTTGGGGCAGATTAGCCGATCGCTGGGGAAATCGTCCAGTGTTAATTGCAGTTGGGGTATTGGTAGCAATCACACCTATGCTGTGGTTATTCACCGGCAATTACCCACTGGCGCTTTGGGTATGCCTCCCACTGCTACATTTACTGGGGGGAACGACAATGGGTGCGATCGAGCTTTGCACTAAAAATATTCAAATGGAGATAGCACCAATTAAACAACCTTCGACTTATTTTGCGATCGCGGCGGCGGTTGCGGGATTAGCTGGGGCGCTTGGAACTACCGCCGGTGGCTTTCTCGCCGAAGTACCGGGGATGAGTTTGGGAGGATTGTTTGCGCTTTCCGCTGGTTTGCGGTTGATTGCGATTCTGCCTTTAGTTTTGGTGCGAGAGCCTCGTAGTCTATCATTGCGATCGCTCTTGCTGGTCTTTTTACCAAAAAATCCCATCCCTTTTTAGGGGCTGGGATTTTTTTAAGTTATGGAAAAAGTACGATTGACTAATAACTTAAGCTTGACGTGAATAGTATTCCACGACTAGCAGTTCATTAACCTGAAGCGCAATCCACTCACGTTCGACAACGCCGTTGACCTTACCAACCAGTTTTTGCTTATCAAATTCCAAGTGACTTGGCAAGTGAGCCAAACCTGGATCTTTGAGGTTAGTCTCCACCATCAGGCGAGAACGCTCTCTATTTTTGACCGAAACTACATCTCCAGGCTTGCACTGATAGCTGGCGATGTTGACTTCGCGATCGTTCACAGTCACATGACCGTGGTTGACCAATTGTCTAGCGGACGGAATAGTAGGAGCCATTCCCATCCGAAACACAGTGTTGTCCAAGCGCATTTCCAAGAATTGCAGTAACACTTGACCTGTGGAGCCGGTAACTCGGCGGGCTTTCCGAACGTAACGAAGCAATTGACGTTCTGTTACACCGTAATTGAAACGGAGTTTTTGCTTTTCTTGCAAACGAACCGCATACTCAGAGAGCTTTTTGCGGTCTTGACCATGTTGCCCAGGTGGATAATCCCGTCTGGGTGTTTTGCGAGTCAGCCCAGGCAAATCCTTGAGGCGACGGACGATTCTTAATCGGGGACCCCGATATCGAGACATTGATTTTCCTCTGTAATGTCTGTATAAAATTTTATACAGGCTTTATATTTTGGCACTCTCAGGTCTAAAAACGCTGAGATTCTTGGTTCTGCGAGACGACTGACTGACGTGAGGATGAATTACTCTAAAATCAGTAGTGATCATCTCTCCTCAAACGTTGCTCGGATCAATATCCGAAAGTTTCGGTATGCCCTACCGTACTCAATTTTTGACCCGTCGTTGATCATATCACACAAAATCTGAATTGAAAGCCGATCGCGAATCCCTCGAACCCGATCGCACCAATTAGTAAAAAAACTGATAACTTAAATCCATCATGCACAACCCCAAATCTTCACCCAGTTCAGTCGCACATCCCGCACCAGCAGGCTCAAAAGCCACTGGAAGCTGGATCTTGACTCTCGGTACACAACTAGCAACTCTGGGTTTATTGGCCACAGCATTGCCTCCAATGCCAGCATCAGCCATCACGATTAGATTCCCTCGGACGAAGAATGAGTATCGCGCCTGCTCTGTGGAGCTCATGGGAGCCGGACTTACCGCAGATGCAGCCGCCAGCGCTTGTGCCGGCGCTCTCCATCCCCGCGAAATATCTAAATGTGTCGTTCAAATCAACCGCAAAACAAAGATTGCCGCTGTGGAAGCGCTTTCTAGCTGTCAGCGAGTACGCCGCCCCAAGGACTTGGCGACTTGCGTAGTGGACATTAACACGAAGTCTCGAACTCCAACTACGACTCCGCTATTGGTGTTGGATCAGTGTCGCCGCAGTTTATTACCAGAACAATTTTCTGAATGCGTCGTCGGTTTGAGCCGTCAGGTAGACTTTTCGATCGATCGCCTAATGACCACTTGTCTCGATACTAGGGATACAGTAAGTCAATTAGACGATCGTCCCACACCAACACCTTCTGTGGAGATAATTCCAACACCTTCTAAGTTAAATTAATTGATAATTGGGCATCGGGAATAGTTAGTAGTTAGTAGTTAGTGGTTTTTCTAATAACAAACAACCACTAACTACTAACAAATGCCCAATGCCCAATTCCCAATTCCCAATTCCCAATTCCCAATTCCCTCTTTGTTAATGTCACAAATTTTTGGTCAAATTACTGTCGAAGAATTGAGCCAGCGTTTAGCAGAACCAACTACTGATAAATTGCAGCTTGTGGATGTACGAGAACCTAGCGAAGTTGAACTCGTTTCACTTCCAGGATTTGCAGTCTTTTCGCTGAGTGAATTTGCCGAATGGTCAACGGAAATAGCCGATCGCCTCGATCGCGACACAGAAACCCTAGTTTTATGTCATCATGGAATGCGATCGGCTCAAATGTGTCACTGGTTGACCGAACAAGGCTTCACCAACGTTAAAAATATCATGGGCGGTATTGATGCTTATTCAATAGTAGTCGATCGGACTATCCCCCGCTATTAATCCCAAATTATTCATCTCTCCGTTCTCCTCCTCTGCGCCCTCTGCGCCCTCTGTGGTTAAATCATCTAGAATTAAGCCCGCGCCCACTTATAAGCCACCAATTCCAAACCCGAAATTGAAAATTCTACTTTTTCCCAATCTTCCTTTTTACCCTCAAACTTTTCAAACGCCGAATCAGTAAGCAAAATCTCTCCCTTTTCCGCCAAATCCTCTCCCAGCTTCGATGCCAGATTAAATTCCGATCCGTACATATCCTCTCCTTCCAGCATCAAAACATCACCGCAGCCAATCCCAATACAAAGATAAATATCCATCTCAGGTGGCAGAGTCGTATTCACAGCCCCCGTATGCTTCAGAGAATCGATCGCAGCTTGTACAGCCGATTTTACATCAGGAAACACTGCAAAAATATTGTCAGCTTCCTCCTTAACCACAGTGCCACCATATTCAGCAATTACAGGCTTAACAATTAAGTGCATCCGGTGAATCATTGCCAAAAAATGAATAATCCCGTAGCGAATTGTAGTTCGAGAAAATCCCGACATATCCATTACCAAAATCGCATGATTTTGGCAAAAAGCTGCATTTATTTGTGCATCAATTTCTGCCATTTTTTCTGGGCGTTCGTTTCTTTCTTGTAGCAATTTTTCCAGGTAAGCACGGTTATTTGTTTTCATTCTATTTTAATTGAATTCCCAATCGTGACACACTTCTTGAGGGCGGCCCGCCGGATGTACCGCACAATTTAGATTATCCTTGCCGTAGTAATAATCACAGATTTTGCAAGGTCTGGTTTGCTCTAATTTTTCGATCAAAATTGTGCGTATTATCTGCACTTTGTTTCGATACTTATTCGCATTTGAGTGACTTGGTTCAATTGCCAAAGCTTGATC
>JAYTZD010000658.1:0-9268 GCA_043742065.1 Oscillatoriales bacterium | reverse complement strand
AGGGACACGGCACTGCCGTCTCCTCTATATCATTCCGGTGCAACCGGAATTGATATCACAATATGATACCTGGGACTTTTTGATAAATTTCGCTAATTGCACAACTGAAATTCGCACTAACAAATTCTACTATATCTCCTTGTCGGTAAGTCTGAGGAACCCAGTTACCCTCAGCATTGAGTCTAAAACATTCAATTTTGATTTCGGATTGAGTAATTAACACGTATTCTTGCAAACTCGATGCAGTTTGGTAATCGGCAAATTTATCGCCTCTATCAAAAGATGCGGTTGAGGGAGATAGCACCTCGATAATTAGAGATGGATAGAGAATGAAGTCTTCGATAGAAGTTGTATCTCTTTCGTCACAAGTCACCGCTACATCAGGATAGTAATAGCAATTTGCTTCTTCGAGTCGAACTTTTATATCACAGGTAAGAACTAAGCATGGCGTATTCAGAAGATGATTTCCCAACAGGCGAATTAGATTACTAGAAATAATAGTATGAGGGTTTTTTGCTCCCGTCATTGCATAGACGTGTCCGCGTCTGTATTCGTGTTTGATGGGGCTGACTCGTTCGCCTTCTAGATATTCTTCTGGGGAGATGTAGAAATTATTTTTGCTGACAAACATTGATGTTTCCTCCGCTGATTTTATTTGATACTATTGGTTAATAATCGCATACCCTGTAGATTCAACAAAACTCCAAAAATCGGGCGTGCCACAGTTTGCCACTTTCTGTCAAACCCTGCGATCGCACTTTAATTTTGACACTTTGTGGGTTAGCCTGGTAGCGTCGGGCTATTTCCTGCATTTCCTCCCCGCTAAACCCCGTTCCCACTGTTCCCATCGGCACTAATTTGCCATCGGTTTCTTGCGCAACTTCGATCGCACTAAATGGCCGCCCCGCCACCTTTGTCGGAGTCAATCCGACAATCAACAAGTCTAATTCCTGACAGTATTTAGTCCTCACTATCGGGAATTTCTTAACATCTTTGCCGCCGACATAACGACAGTTATGCAAAACCCAAACTTCGCCTTCCCTATTTTCGGATTCCTGCTGATTAGCGAGTAAAAGTTTTTCGGCGTGGGTGCGAGATGTCGGTACAATTTCAAAGGCTGGGGATAAATCGACCAGCATTTCGCCAACTTCAACTCCCGCAGTAATTCGTGCTGATTCTGCAAGTTGAGTTAAATCAGTTCCCTTGGAAAACAAACATTTAAAAATGGCATAAATTGCTGATGGCTGAATGGTAGGAAAGCCGCTTTCAATATTAACAGTAGCAGCTTGGGCTCCTGTGCGGTGTTCGCTGCCACTATGACTTTTGTAATACAATTCACCGTCTAAAACAAAAGTACCAATTTTAGCAGCGGTTTCAATTAATGCTGTTTCGATCGCAATTGAGGGCTGTTGTCGCAGGTTTGTCGATCGCGATTGGTAGTATACTTTGTCTTTGGTAGCAATTACGACTACTCGATTGCCGTCGCGTTTGGGTTGACCCCAATAATCGGGATTTTCGATGTAATAGGAACGTTCACTCGGCGCGTCAACGGGCTGCATTGTGACAATCCGTCCCGGCTGCAAGTTTGGTGGTAATTCGGCAACTATGGGATTGTTGAGTGTTTCGATTTTCGGGGTCACTGTTGATTTTTTGCCAGGAGCGCGATCGGTGGTAGCATTGTTTTGAGCGTTGAGTGCGATCGGCTTTTCTCCGGTTTCCAACTCAAAAGCTCTTTTCCAAAATCCCATCGCCATTTCCGGGTATCCTTCCGACTCCGCACATAGTGCAAAACCAATCACTTTGGCCGTACCAATACCGCGTCCATAGTCACTTAAGTATTGTACCGCACCCGCTTCACCCATCAAGTGTAATTCTCGTTGGACAATGCGATTGTTCCAGCGTTCTCGAATGTCGGCGCTGATTTTCTTAGCTGCTTTTCGCTTGGCTTCTGCGTATTCGGTGCAGTCCATACTGCCTCCTTTTTGTAGGGCTACTTTTATACTATACTAAGATTTGATTTATTAGTCAAGTCAATTAGTAAAATGATCGAATTATCCCCTAGAACCTGTGATTAATTGGAAAAATTTAGGGGTGTATCTTTCCAAAACACTCCCCGCAGCTAGCGTGATTAAAGTTGCAATTGTGAATATCAACAAATAGCCTACCATGACAGTTATTGAATTTGCATCTTTTGACAATCTCTCAAACACTTTCTTCAAAACTCTTGCCGTTGGTTCGTGAGTAGCATAGACAAAAAATGCCAAACTCGAAAGATTTAAACATACCTTTTGCAGAGTCCCAGTTATCAAATCGGAAACAGACCAAATCGCCATCGTACCTACTACTCTTGTGCAGCATTGAAGCAGGTGTTGGAAAGTTTCAATTTCGGATGTTTCCATGATTATTAGCACAAAAGTCATCGCTAAGTATAGACCTATGATCAAACCTTTGCGTCGGTCGATCCAAGTTAAATCAAAGTTTTGAATCGCAATCAGACATCCCAAATAAAAGGACACTGGCCCCAACCACTGGATGCTAATAAAACCAAGTTGTAAGTGTAATAACCAAGGTGCGGCAAACAAAGCCAAACCTATATAGGGTATCTTTCTGGCTACCAGTAAAAACACCGGAGATAGAACCACCATCACGATCAAGTCCCGGATGTACCAGAACGGAAGTGCGATGGGATAACCGCTTTTGCTCCCGGTCAAACAATCTATGAAATTGGCTAACTTGTAATCTCCAATGTATACCGCATAACCACCTTGAACAATGGAACTTGTGATCGGTATGTTTGAGAATATGATGATTATTGCTAATAAAGCTAAATTCCAAAATAGATAAGGAATCAGGAGAGTCCAAAACCGAGATTTGAGCTTTTCTATGTAAGAATTGAGCGATAAATTAAAATTTCGGAAAAACAGAAAACCTGAAACAATAAACAAAAAAGCTACGCATGAACCGCCCCAAACCCCCGAAATAAAACTCTGGAAAAATTTGTCAGCATATCCCACAGAATTTAGCGACGAGTGAATGGTAACAATACCAATAATTATGGGCAGACGTAGTAATGTAATTCTTCTAGATATTTCTGGGGTTATTTGCATTTTTTACTAAGTGAGTGTATGGACAGATGCACTTGTATTTATATGGAGATGACAAATTACTGTAATCGGTTCGCTGTGAATGCTAAGATAACATCGATCGCGCGTTGAGGTCAATGATGACACGGCTTGCTTCTTACGAAGTCTGGTTAACCAATTTGCGATCGCACATTTGAGCATTGAATATCGATTGCAATTTTACTTTTATGATCAGATTGATTTTGTACAGCAAACCTGGATGCCATTTGTGCGAAGGGTTGCAAGAAAAACTCGAACAGATTGAAGGCCTCAACTTGCAACTAGAAATCCGAGATATTACCCAACAGGATGACTGGTTTCAAGCTTACCAGTACGAAGTGCCAGTTTTGTATAAAGTTGAGATCCAACCAAACAATGCTGCCGGTGATGCTGTATTCTCCCCTGAACAATTGTTGCCACGTCCTTCTCCTCGCTGTACTGTAGCTCAATTGAAGCAACTGTTACAGAAATATTTGTACACTGATCAGTCAGAATAGATTCAACACGTTCAAATCAGGACTTTTTGACATGAAATTGAGAGAATTATTAGCAGCGGTTCCCAGCATTTCCTTGGACACGCAACATCCCGCCCTCGATGCTGAAGTCACGGGTTTATCGACTAATTCCCATGCTTGCAAGCCGGGGGATTTGTTTTTGGGAATGCCGGGAACACGGGTAGATGGGGGAGATTTTTGGCAAAGTGCGATCGCAAATAATGCTGTAGCAGCCATAATTTCTACCGAAGCAGCGCAGAAAACACCCTGCCAAGAGGGGGGGGATAGTTGTGTGATTCCAGCAGTCGATATGGCTCAAGTTTGCGGTCTAATAGCAACCGCATTTTATGGTAATCCAGCTAACAAATTAAAACTTGTCGGTGTTACTGGTACGAATGGCAAAACTACAACTACTCATTTAATTGAATTTTTGCTCAATCAAATGCAGTTACCGACGGCGATTTTTGGCACGCTTTATACTCGCTGGCCTGGTTATGAAAAAACAGCACTTTATACCACACCTTTTGCGGTTGATTTGCAAAAACAACTAGCAGAAGCTGTTACCGCCGGATGCAAACATGGGGTAATGGAAGTTAGTTCTCACGCTTTGGCACAGCAGCGAGTTTTGGGCTGTACTTTTGAAGTTGCGGTGTTTACAAATTTGACTCAAGACCATCTTGATTATCATACAGATATGGAAGATTATTTTAATGCGAAAGCATTGTTATTTAATCTAAATTATCTGCAAGGTCGGGCGGTAGTTAATATTGATGATGCCTACGGACGGCGAATAGTTAAAACTCTCAATTCTGAGCAAGTTTGGAGTTATAGCACTAGCGATAAAACTGCTGATTTGTATGCTGATGATTTGCAATATCAGCCAAATGGAGTGACAGGAATTCTTCACACTCCCAAGGGTCAAACTGCTTTTGTTTTGCCTTTGGTCGGTCAGTTCAATTTGTCAAATATGTTGGCTGCTGTTGGTGCTGCTTTGGAGTTGGGTTTAGATTTGTCGGTAATTGTAGACAAGTTATCGGAGTTTTCGGGAGTACCGGGACGGATGGAACGGGTGCAAATTAGCCGGGAACAAGATATTAGTGTAATCGTCGATTACGCGCACACTCCCGATAGTTTGGAAAACTTGTTGAAAGCGTCGCGGCCGTTTATTTCAGGTCGGATGATTTGTGTGTTTGGTTGCGGTGGCGATCGCGATCGCACGAAACGCCCGATTATGGGTAAAATCGTTGCAGAATTGGCAGATTTAGCTGTTGTTACTTCCGATAATCCCCGCACTGAAGTGCCCGATCGCATTCTAGATGATGTCATCGCAGGAATTCCCGCCGAAGTCAAGCCGATCGTAATATGCGATCGGGCTGCCGCAATTCGCACTGCGATTATGGACGCTAAACCAGGAGATGGCGTACTGATTGCAGGAAAAGGACACGAAGATTATCAGATTTTAGGTACTGAAAAAGTCCATTTTGACGATCGCGAACAAGCCCGAAATGCCCTGAAAGAAAGAATAAATGGGGTCAGCAGTTAGTTAATAGAATAGCCAGAACCCGGACTTCCTAAAAAAGTTCGGGTTCTAACAGCAATCAATCACAAATAACACTTAGCAAATAACACTTAAAAAATAAAATACAATAAATCAGTAATTGTACTTAGATAAAACTTTACTTCTAGCATTATAATATAAAATAAGTTAACAAAAGATATCAATAACCATGATCTAAATCACTCAATATCAAATTTAAGATCACATCAAATGGGCATTGCTATCACTATCATCAAGTCTGATAAGCTGCATCTGTAACAAACAAAAAATTATCAATAAATAATTTCGCAATGAAAACTCAATTCATGACTAATAATTCCTTTTCGACTAGCTCCACATCATTCGATCCTCTATCACCTACGGTAGATTTATCTGTTTCCTTTGCTCAAAAATATATGCAGCAGATGAAAGGCGCTTCATCAGCGGTTGGTGGTGACGATCGCTTTGCGGAACGACGGCGCACTGGAATGGCAAAAACCATGTTGGAATCCCTGCGTTCTGTGAGTGCAAAATCTTGGACTAAAACTGATGATTTGCTGGCCGAAGAGTTAGTCATGCACGGAATTGATAGCGAACTTATTGATCCCTGGCAAATTTCTGGCGGGATTCATAAAGTCTACAAATTTGCGATCGAAGCCTACTCTCAGCAGCTACCACCCCATAGTATTGTCACCAAAATCAGCCCAGTGCTCGGCGAAGTCCGCAAGCAAGTCACAGCAATTGATCCCCGCGTTATTGGCTTTGTGGCGATGCAGTATCACTACACTGGAATGCAGTTGATGGAGTTGCTTCCCGACGGCGAACAGGAGAAGTTTGCTAACTACGTCAAGATTCTCGACGATCATCTGTATATGCCCCTACAACGCGCCTACAGTGCAGCGGGGAACCATCCAACCGATTCAGTGGCGCTGCAATCTGTACGGGTGCTAATGCCATTAATGAGGGAGATTTCTGAACGGGTAGTCGATCGCGTAAATCAACTATATCCCCGCTATCGTTGTCATTCTGGCCCCCTCAATAGTCCAAATATCCGCACATCTAGCATCCGCGATGTCGAGATGTTTCAAGTTTATATGTGGGTGTGTTTGCTAGAAGGAAATCTGCACGCCCTAGAGACAGAATTGTTTCCGCTATGCGTGATGATTTATCCCAAACTAAATGTGAGTTGGGAACTTGTTAGCCAAATGACTCACTTACTGCGGAAGGAAATTTGTGCTTGTTTGACACCGGAACAAGCCAAGTATTGCGAACCTTTCTACGAAATTTTGCGCCGTATGTTTTCAGCCGAAGTTTTTCCGAATGCTTGAGAAATAATCATCTTAATTCTAGTTACACGAGGGAGATGATACTTCGTCTGAGGCAATGCCGTTTTCCTGCTGTGATTAATCGTAGGGAGACGCGACTAGGTGCATCCCAATTTTGCAGGGGTGCATCCCAATTTTGCAGGGTGCATCCCAATTTTGCAGGGGCGAAGTGCTGACGGCAGATTATTTATTAGTTATAACAGAGATTTACTGCCGTCAGCACTTCGCCCTTACACTCATTGAGATGCACCCGTTCTAATTTACTAGGAACATGAACAGAAAATTATCTTTATTCAACAAATTTATAGTTCCAGAAATACAGTCTGTATCAAATTTCTCCAAGTGGTTGCTAGTCGCGATTCCTCTAGCTGCTATCTACTACGGTTCAGGTAAATTAGGCATAGCGATCGCTTTGCCTATTCCTCCAGGAAATATTACCGCCCTATGGCCTCCATCCGGTATCGCTTGGGCAGCAAATTGGTGTTTTGGCTATCGATTTTGGCCAGCATTTTTTTTAGCTGATCTGTCGATTAATGCTCCCGGATTATTCGAGACAAATCACGATTTAACTAAGGCGATTGCCACGGCTAGTATTGGCGCATTTGGTTCTATATTCGAGGCTATTGGAGGGGCTATTTTGCTGCGCCGCTGGATAGGCAGTTCCGATCTGTTCGAGCGCTCAGAAAATGTTTTTAAATTCATTTTAATTACTTTATCAAGCACCGCTATTAGTGCGTTATTCGGTGTCTCTATTACTTGTTTGAGTGGCATAGCTGATTGGGCTAATTTCGGTTACTTGTGGTATACTTGGTGGATAGGGAATGCAATTGGTGTCATAGTTTTCACTCCCATGCTACTAAGTTGGCGGCAATATTTACAGCACCAAGTAAAACTGCGACAACTAATAGAAGGATTAATGTTCCTAGGCATTTTACTAAGTGCAGGAATCATCGCCTTCCAGCTTGGGTATCCAGTTGAGTATCTGTTCATTCCTTGTTTAGTTTGGGGAAACTTTCGATTTGGCTTATTGGGAAGTACAACCGGGGTGGCAATTGTCACAACTCTTGCCATTTTGGGAACTATCAAAGGTGTCGGTTCTTTTGTGCGACCCTCCCTCAACGAATCCCTAATTTTACTCCAAAGTTTTATGGGTTCTGCTGCGGTGACAACGTTGTTGTTAGGGGCAGTGCTGGCAGAGCGCAAAGCTTCTCAATCTGCCCTAGCTCAAGCCAATCAACAGTTAGAAAATCGCGTAGAAGAACGAACTGCGGCTTTGCAGCAAGCAAATTTCCAACTCACCACCGAAATAGCAGAACGCAAGGAAATAGAAGCAGCAATGCGACGCTCGGAAGCTGCTTTAAAAGAGCAAACTCAAGAATTACAAGGAACTCTGCAAAAGTTAAAAGCAACTCAAGCGCAGTTAATTCAAACTGAAAAAATGTCCTCGATCGGTGAATTAGTGGCTGGTGTAGCCCACGAGATTAATAATCCAGTTAATTTCATACATGGCAATCTTAGCCACCTCGATGAATATACTTGTGGATTGTTAGAATTAGTTGAAATTTATCAAGCCAGCAATATCGAGCCATTACCCCATATTCAAGATAAACTTGAGCAACTAGACCTAGAATTCTTAAGTGCAGATATCTCTAAGATTCTGAAATCAATGCGGATTGGTACAGAACGAATTAGAGACATCGTGCTATCGCTGCGTAATTTTTCTCGCCTCGATGAATCTGAACTCAAAAAAGCAGATATCCACGAAGGAATAGACAGCACTCTGACTATTCTCCAACATCGGCTAAGAGCAACATCCAAGCGTCCAGAAATTCAGGTTGTCAAAAACTATCAAAAATTGCCCTTAATCAAGTGCTGTCCCGGTCAACTAAATCAAGTGTTTATGAATATTATCAGTAATGGACTTGATGCCATAGAAGAGAACGATCGCGAAAATTGTCCTAAAGCCGATCGCGCGAAAGCCGGAGAAATCTGTATCACCACAGAAGTTGTTGAGGGCGATCGCATAAGTATCCGCGTGGCCGACAATGGAATTGGCATCAGTGAGACTATACGATCTCGCCTGTTCGACCCGTTTTTTACGACAAAACCCGTGGGCCAAGGAACCGGGTTGGGTTTGGCGGTAGCGCATCAAATCATCGTCGAAAAACACGGGGGTGCGATCGAGGTGAATTCGCGATCGGGTTCAGGGACGGAATTTGTAATATCATTACCAGCACAGGCATTAACCTCTAGTTAACTATGATGAAACATCAATATCCTCAATCAATCAAACAACCTACTAAGCAAGTTTTTTCTTTTAATAACATACCGATTTCTCGCAGCTTCTTGACTCGTCTGATCATTACCAGCACTACGTTAGTTGTAAGTATTGCCGCTTACTTGAGCTATCAAACTGTACGAAATATTGTGCTAGAGAATCTGAAGCGTAATGCAATGTTTGAAGTTAAAGGGGGTGTGGATGATGTGGATAATTGGCTGGCAACACTGAAAGCCAAAATAGACATCTTGGCAAATACAGCGCCAGTTCAGTCTTTAGATTTGTCGATTGCTCGTCCTTATTTGGTGGCGGAAAATCAACGAGTTGGAGTTTTTGCAAGCCTTGCGATCGCTCAAGCTGATGGTTGGCGTTATATACATACAAACCCTACAGCTAAACCGACAGATATGAGAGATCGCCAGTGGTTTCAGAAGGCAATGTCTGGACAGATTAATGTGGACGATCCGGTGATTGCCCGATCCACAGGAAAACCAGTAATTACCATTGCTGTT
>JAYTZD010000657.1:0-4708 GCA_043742065.1 Oscillatoriales bacterium | reverse complement strand
CAGGGTGTGAGATAATGGCAAAGTTGCGTCGGCGCTCAACAGCAGTTTGTAGTTCAAGTTCGAGTTCTGTGGTCATTCGATTTTAGATTTTAGATTTTAGATTTTAGATTGAAGAAGTGTTCCGACGGCTCAGTCGGTTGTCCCAGACTAAATTGCTTTCGGTTATCACGAATTAGGTAGGGGAATCCTCACCAGACTGCCATTATAGCCTGTGCTAAATTGGCTATTAAAGGTAAACTTATCATAAATTCAAGAGAAAAGTAATTATGTACGACTCCGACAAGCGTAAGCTGCTATCACTGTTGTGTCACGGCGCTATTTTTCTGAGCACGTTAGGGTTGTCGATCGCAGTGCCGGTCGGTGTATTATTTGTATCAGATGACCCCGTTGTCAAAGATAACGCCACAGAAGCCATCAATTTTCACTTTAATGTCTGGCTGTACACCACCATTATTGGGGTGTTGACTTTCCTGACTTTGGGTGTTGCCGGGTTTTTCCTAATACCCATAGGTTATCTGCTACATTGGGGACTGACAATTTTTGCGATTCTCCACATTTTAAAAGATCCCAACCAACCTTACCGCTACCCGTTTATTTTCCGCTTGTTCTAGACACTAAATCTTACTCGATCATCAATTTCAAAAGCCCGGTTTCTTTAAGAAAGCGGGCTTTTAATTATTTTATGGCTACAGTATCTGGCAACGATAAAACCGCTTCTTTAGCATTTAACTTTTGATTCAATTCGCGAATCCGCCGTGACAGCAAGCGAATAATATTAACAGCAATTCCCGGTGTTTCATCAATAGCATCATAGAGCTGCATTTGAGTTAACATCAAACATTCACAAGGTTCAAGAGCCGTAATAGAAGCCGATCGCGGTTCCGCATCAAACAGGGACATTTCGCCGAAACAAGCACCAGCCTTCAACTGCGCCAAATCCCGATCGCCAATATGAACCCGCACCGTTCCCGATACCAGAATATAGAGCGATCGACCTTCTTGCCCTTCTGTAAAAATTGTGTGTTTAGAAGGAAATGAAAGTTCATCCATTACCGATGCTAGACGCACGAGAAAATCATCCCGCAGTTCCTTAAAAATCGGAACCGCCCTCACAAATAATAGGCGTTCAACGCTGGTTAACATAGTGCGATGCAGTGATTGATTTAAACTTAAAAATGAGAAGGAATGAGGTTGGTTATTGGCAGTACCCTGAGCGTAGTCGAAGGGTTATTGGCAGTACCCTGAGCGTAGTCGAAGGGTTATTAGTTATTAGTTATTGGTTATTGGTTATTGGTTATTGGTTATTGACCAAATACTTTGACACACTTCGACTACGCTCAGTGTCCAATGCCCAATGCCCAATTCCCAATGCCCAATTCCCAATTCCCAATTCCCAATGCCCCATGCCCAATTCCCAATTACCAATTATCTAAATGAAAGATTTCCTAAAATATACGTTTGCAAGTTTACTGGGAAGCCTCCTAGGATTGGCGTTGATCGGTAGCATAGGATTGGGAGGACTCGTAATTCTAATTGCTATGGCTGCATCGTCGTCTAAAGATTCTGGCCCGCAAGTTAAAGATAAATCTGTATTAGTATTCGATCTTTCTCTCAATATCACTGATAGCAAACCCAGTCGCAGTACAGGAGCCGCCCTAGAAGAGGTGCTTTCTGATGAGGGTTCCGATACAGTGACACTGCGAAGTGTTTTAGATGCGATCGCATCTGCGGAAAAAGATCCAAAAATAGTTGGTATTTATCTCGAAGGAAATTCTGATTCTGGGGGTAGTGGGTTCGCAAATCTTAAAGAAGTGCGATCGGCATTGCAACGTTTTCGAGATACCAAAAAACCAATCTTTGCTTACGAAATGGATTGGAATGAACGAGAATATTACCTCGGTTCCGTTGCAAATACAATTGCTATGAATCCATTCGGTTCTGTGGAAATCAACGGTTTTAGTAGCCAGACAATGTTTTTAGCGGGCGCTTTAGAAAAATATGGCGTTGGAGTGCAAGTTACTCGCGTTGGTAAATACAAGTCCGCCGTTGAACCGTTTTTGCTGAAAAAAATGAGCACGGAAAATCGTCAGCAAACTCAAAAGTTGCTGGGAGATATTTGGGGCCAATATCTGACAACTATCGGGCCAAACCGCAAATTGACTGTTCCACAATTGCAGGCGATCGCAGATAATGGTGGAACCTTGATGGCTGAGGAGGCTCTCAAAAGCAAGTTAGTTGATAAAGTTGTATACTTTGACGAAATTGTCACTGAACTTAAGAAACTCACCGGCACCGATGCCGAAAACAAATCTTTCAAACAAATTAGTCTGAAAAATTACGCGAGAATTGCTGAGGATAAAAACTCAAATCGCGGTAACAAGAACAAGCAAGTGGCGATACTTTATGCCGAAGGAGAAATTGTAGACGGCGAAGGGGGATTGAGTCAAGTAGGAGGCGATCGCATTGCTCAAGAATTGCGTAAAATCAGAGAAAATGACGACGTAAAAGCAGTTGTTTTGCGCGTCAACAGTCCCGGAGGCAGCGTCACGGCTTCTGAAGTCATTGGACGGGAAGTCGTGCTGACGGCCAAGAAAAAGCCCGTTATCGTTTCAATGGGTAATTTAGCAGCTTCCGGTGGCTACTGGATTTCGATGGGTTCTCAGAAAATATTTGCTGAATCGAATACAATTACTGGTTCGATCGGCGTTTTTGGCATACTACCCAACGTCGAAAAGTTGGCAGCCAACAACGGCTTGACTTGGGACGTGGTGAAAACTACCCGCTTTGCCGATATTAACACGATTTCTCGCGCGAAAACTCCTCAAGAATTGGCTAATATTCAGAAGGTAGTCGATCGCATTTACGATCGATTTATCACCAAAGTCGCCAACTCACGCAAATTGCCAAAAGGCAAGGTACAGGAAATTGCTCAAGGCAGAGTTTGGTCTGGTACTGCCGCTAAGGAGTTGGGTTTAGTCGATGCAATTGGCGGTCTTGAGGATGCTGTCAAAGAAGCAGCAAAGCAAGCTAAACTAGGCAATGATTGGCAATTGGAAGAATATCCGAAACGTCGCAGTTTGGAGGAACGCATTTTGGAAAAACTTTCAGGTATCCGAGCTTCTAAAACAGTTATAAAACTAGACCCGCTAACGGCAGAAGTTAAGAAAATGCAAGAGGAATTAGCTGTGGTGAAGTCGATGAACGATCCCCAGGGAGTTTATGCTCGCTTGCCTTTTAATTGGCGGATAGATTGAGATCATTTCCGGTTGCACCGGAATGATAGAGTCCAAGGCAGTGCCGTGTCCCTACCATGATTAATTGTAGGGAAACGGCACTGCCTTGGACTAATTTCGGCTACTAATAATTCCGATGCTACCGAATTTGAGATGATTAGTAATCTCTCTAATTAAAAGTCATTTATTCAAACAACAATCCTCCAGTATTCTGTCTGGAGGATTGTTCAAATCATCGACTCGGAACTGACAATATTTATTACACGGCACGCTGAGTTAATATTCCCCAGATGAAAAGTACAACGATCGCACCGAGGACAGCAAAAGCAATACTAGGTAGGGTTAATGCACCGAAGGAAGCTCCCGCGCTAGTCCCTACAAAGACTTGACCTAAATAACCTCCCACTAGCGCTCCCACAATTCCTAAACCTGTTGTAGCGAGGAAACCGCCGCCTTGTTGTCCGGGATAAATAGCTTTAGCGATGGCGCCGGCAATCAGTCCTAAAACAATCCAAGCAATAATGCCCATTTCTTTTTCTCCTGAATCCTAAACTTTTTGTCCCTTGTCTTATGTTCTTAGAATAACAACAGATATTCATTGATTGTCTCTACCATAAGGAGGAACCTAAAGTGGTAGAATCTCTAGTAATTGATCGTGTAGGTTGGGTTAAGGAACGAAACTCAACATTCATATCAATTCCGGTTGTACGAGTTGATAGTTCGGAGACGGCAATGCCGTGTCCCTACAATGTTATTTTGCGTAGGGACACGGCATTGCCGTCTCCCAATCTCTTAGTTATTAATTATTATTAAAAAGAGGAAAGTTTGCGCCCAATGGATCTAACTTTGTGCATGATTGTCAAGAATGAAGAAGTAACACTACCACAGACTTTGGCTAGTGTTAAGGATGTTGTTGATGAAATGGTGGTGCTGGATACGGGTTCGGGCGATCGCACTTGTGAAATTGCGCGAGAATTCGGGGCGAAGGTTTATCACTTTGAATGGTGTGATGATTTCGCAGCAGCCCGCAATGAGTGTCTCAAGTACGCTACAGGTAACTGGATTTTAGTGTTGGATGCCGATGAAGTGCTGGTGCCTGAAATTGTACCTCTAATTAAACAGGTAATTCAGGGCGATCGCACTTTACTCATCAATCTCATCCGCCAAGAAGTCGGCGCATCTCAATCTCCCTATTCCCTCGTGTCGCGCCTGTTTCGCAATCACCACAACATCCGCTTTTCTCGGCCTTATCACGCAATGGTAGACGACAGCGTGGCCGAGATTTTGCAGAGGGAACCGGAGTGGAAAATAGCTACTCTCCCGGATGTGGCGATTTGGCACTCTGGTTATCACAAAGATGCGATCGCAACTAAAAACAAATTCCAAAAAGCTCAAGCTGCAATGGAACGATACACCACCTATTATCCAAACGATGCTTATGCTTGTAGCAAATTAGGCGCTTTATATGTAGAAAG
>JAYTZD010000656.1:0-9270 GCA_043742065.1 Oscillatoriales bacterium | reverse complement strand
ATTGAAGATGTTGGTTTCGATTTGGTGAATACGGCGGCTTATTCGCCACGTCCTGGAACACCGGCGGCTTTGTGGGAAAATCAGTTGAGTGAGGAGGTGAAAGCCGATCGCCTACAACGGATCAATCATATGGTGACAACAACGGCTATGGAACGTTCACAGCGCTATTTCGGACGTGTGGAAGAGGTGTTGGTGGAAGTCCAAAATCTCAAAGATCCAAGTCAGGTGATGGGGCGCACGCGCGGCAATCGTTTGACATTTTTCAAGGGCGATATCGCTGAATTAGCTGGTAAAATAGTAGATGTTAAGATTACAGATATTCGCGCTTTTAGCTTGACAGGGGAAATCCTTTAGATAGGAATGATAGAGGACATGGCAATGCCATGTCCCTACCCCAAGATAATATTGTAGGGACACGGCAATGCCGTGTCCTAACTTCCGGTAATATTAATTCCGATGCCAACGGATGTGATATGACCAATTCTGCGATTATAATTAGCATAAAGAGAGTTTAAATATGACCACAAATTCTGAATCTGATAATTTACAGTCAACTTCGCAAACAACTCCCCAAGTTGAATTGCCGCAGCCAAACGAAAAAGGAGATTATCAAAGAACATCTCACAGATATTGGGAAGCCGCAGATCCAGATCCCAATGGTCTCAATTGTAGAATGGGTGGATATTCAATTGAAGAAATACAAAATCCGGGGAGTAAAGTTGACTTAGATATTGGCACTTGGCCTGTAGTCGGTTCTTTGAAACAAGGTCAAGATTTTGAAATATACCTTGGTCCAAGCGGGTTGGGGGTTTTGTACGATCGGCAAAATCGACCTTGGTTTTTTGTGCAAAAAAGTTACGATCAAGGTGCCCCTAGTAATTGTTTTGTTCGGGCCAACAGCAGTTTTGTGAAGCCAGTACAACCCAAATAGCTTGCATAGATCATATTGCTAGGGATGGCTGATTAGTCAACTCTTCTTAGAAGATGTAATTTTTTTTACCGCAGAGAGCGCAGAGGACACAGAGGAAGAGCGGAACGGAGATGTCTAGTATTAAAGTGGTTCGTCTGTGCGTTAGTTGCGCTCTCTGCGTGTATATTTGTCAAAAAGTACAGGGATATTGAAAAATGACTAAGATGCGGATAGGGCTGTTATTTGGCGGGCGTTCCGGGGAACATGAAGTCTCAATTAGTTCAGCAAGGGCGATCGCGCAAGCCCTTGCTTCGGACGAAAACGCCAGCAAATATGAGGTCGAACTATTCTATATCCAAAAAGACGGCCGCTGGTTGTCGGGAACAATACCTCAACAAGTCTTAGCAGCAGGAAAACCTCTGGAAATAGAGCAACAAGCAGGACAAGATGATTTTCCCACATCTAGGCAGTTTCCTAATTTTAATGCAGTAGATGTTTGGTTCCCAGTTTTGCACGGCCCGAACGGCGAAGACGGTACGGTACAAGGATTGCTGAAATTAATGCAAATTCCGTTTGTCGGTTCCGGAGTTTTGGGTTCGGCGATGGGAATGGATAAAATTGCGATGAAAATGGCTTTTGCTCACGCAGGTTTACCGCAAGTAAAATATGTCGCTGTCAACCGTTCCCAAATCTGGTCAAATCCCTGCGTTTTCCCAAAACTATGCGATCAAATTGAGGAAACTCTGGGTTATCCTTGCTTTGTGAAACCTGCAAATCTGGGTTCATCTGTGGGAATTTCAAAAGTGCGATCGCGCGCCGAATTAGAAGCAGCCCTCGACAGCGCCGCCAGTTACGACAGGCGGATAATTGTGGAAGCTGGTGTGATAGCTAGAGAATTAGAATGTGCAGTTTTGGGTAACGATAATCCCCAAGCTTCAACGGTGGGAGAAATCAGTTTTAATAGCGATTTCTACGACTACGAAACTAAGTATACTCAAGGGCAAGCAGATTTGTCAATTCCGGCAAAGGCAAGTAGTGCTATTATCTCAAAAATTCAAGAAATGGCAGTGCAAGCATTTTTAGCTATAGACGGAGCCGGTCTAGGGCGAGTAGACTTTTTCTACGTTGAATCTACAGGGGAAGTTCTGATTAATGAAATCAATACTTTTCCCGGCTTTACTGCTACGAGTATGTATCCCCAACTTTGGGAAGCTTCTGGCATTTCTTTCTCGGAATTAGTAGACCGTTTAATTCAATTGGCTTTAGAAAGACACGGGGAGAAGTCTTGAATCGCCAATCTTAAACCACAAACTGCTAGCAGCAAAAAATAAATTATTCCGCAGGTTATATATCCGTACCTGCGGAAACGAGATAACATAGTTATGGAAGTCAGCTTCTGTCTATAAATTAAATGAGACCTTTCACGAAACTACCCCACTGGTGGACTTATGGACTGTTATTTCCCCTAGCAATACTCAACTGCTGGTTAGCCCTCCTAGTCTTTGAATATTTTCGCGCTCTGATTACTGTTTTGGTCATCGCTACAGTGTTGTCTTTTTTGCTAGATTACCCAGTTCGTTTTCTGCGTAAATATGGCATGAAACGCGATCGCGCAGTTTTGTCAGTATTATTTGTTACTTTATTTGTACTGGTGGTTTTAGGTGTCACTCTCGCTCCGATTCTGCTAAATCAACTCACCGAACTTGCCACCAGATTACCGACTTGGATAGTTTCTGGAACCGAACAGATTGAAACGTTCAACAAGTGGGTAGAAAATCGTAATCTGCGGATTGATATTAGCGGTTTGACTACTCAATTGAGCGATCGACTTTCGGCTCAATTGCAGTCTCTAACTGGCGAAATACTCAAATTTGGCTTAGGTGCAGCAGATAGTATTTTGAACTTTCTACTAACAATAGTCCTGACATTTTACTTGCTCTTACATGGCGACCAAGTATGGGAAGGTTTGTTTAAGTGGTTTCCACCCAAACTGAGTGTCCCATTGCGGAAATTGCTGCCACAAAGCTTTCATAACTACTTCGTTGGGCAGGCTATTTTAGCAAGTTTGATGGGAGTTTCAATGACTGTTGCTTTTTTGGTTTTGCGAGTTCCCTTCGGGCTACTATTTGGTTTAGGCGTGGGTGTAATGACTCTAATTCCATTTGGAGCACCTTTCAGTATTTGGATTGTCAGTTTGCTAATAATTCTGAACAACTTTTGGCTTGGTGTGACAGTTTTGGCTGTCGCTACAGTTATCGATCAAGTAATTGAAAATGCGGTTGCTCCTCGGCTGATTGGCAGTTTTATTGGTCTGAATCCTGTGTGGATTTTAGTTTCGCTACTGGTGGGAATTAAAGTGGGTGGAGTAGCAGGTTTGTTGGTTGCAGTGCCGATGGCTGGTTTTATTAAGAATGCTGTTGATACTTTGGAAGCTTCAAGAAATCAGTCGAAGGAAAGCAATTCAGGAGTTTCTGTTGAGTCTGCCGATCGAGAAAATTGCTAATTTCGTTGTCAAAAGTGTAAAAAGTTCAGGGTTAATGCGGAATATCCAGGCCTGGAGCCGTAGTCTTTGTTAGCATGAAGCAAATCAACAATCTGTTTGAGATAGCGTGGTTTCTACCCCACGGTGTAGGGTAAATTCCACCAGGCGAACACATCTAAAAAATGCTTCAATTTAACTTAAAGAGCCTTTGGTTCTAACTTAATTGAATAGGTGTTACAAATGAAAAACCATAATTATAATTCTCGCTCTGACTCCCACCAAATCAATATTACGGAAACCCAAAATATGTCTAATCAAACTCATCACCATCGGACTTTATCTTTGCCGAAAAAACTTGCTTTTTTATCCCTCATTTTGCTCGGCTCTACTTCGATGATTGGATGCAATGCCTTAACTTCCCAAGTTCCAGGAAGTTCTAATGCTATCAAAGGTGAAACCTCAAGTCCAGCGCCAATTTCAGCAGTGTCTACAAAGATATTGCCCTCTGAAGACTCTAATTTTGTGACAAAAGTAGTGCAGGAAGTCGGGCCAGCAGTGGTACGGATTAACTCATCTCGTACAGTTCAGAACCAATCTCCAGATGAGCTCCCAGAACAATTCCGCCGCTTCTTCGGCTCGGAATCTCCCCTTCAACCTGGAAATCGGGTAGAACGAGGTTCTGGTTCTGGTTTTATTTTTGGTTCCGATGGTCGAATTTTGACTAATGCCCATGTCGTTGATGGTGCGGATACGGTGACGGTAAAACTGAAAGATGGACGGGAATTGGTTGGCAAAGTTTTAGGTATAGATACAGTTACAGATGTGGCTGTGGTTAAGATTGAAGCTAACAATTTGCCTGTGGTGAGTTTGGGTAAATCTGAAGATTTACAGCCGGGAGAATGGGCGATTGCGATCGGTAATCCTCTCGGTTTAGATAATACTGTGACTGTGGGGATTATTAGCGCTACAGGTCGTTCCAGTTCTGATGTAGGCGTTCCAGATAAGCGCGTCAGCTTTATTCAAACTGATGCTGCGATTAATCCCGGTAATTCCGGTGGTCCGTTGCTGAATCAGCGCGGTCAAGTTATTGGGATGAATACGGCGATTATTCAAGGTGCTCAAGGATTGGGTTTTGCAATTCCGATCGATCGCGCTCAACAAATTGCTGAACAATTAGCCACAACAGGTAAAGCCGAACATCCTTATTTGGGAGTTCGGATGTTGAGCATTACTCCGGAAATTAAGGCGGAATTGAGTAAAAATCCCAATACCAAATTGAAGCTGACTGAAGATAAAGGTGTGTTAGTTGTGGGAGTTGCGAAAAATTCTCCGGCGGCACAAGCTGGAGTTAGTGTTGCTGATGTGATCAAGAAAATTAATGGTCAAGATGTGAGTGATGCTGGTAGTGTACAGCAAATTGTTGAGAAAAGTACAGTAGGCAAAGATATCCAGCTTGAGTTGAGCCGCGACGGAAAAACTGTGACTGTGGCTGTAAAAGCTGGTACTTTTCCAGCTAGTCAGAAGCAGTAGTAGAAGCTAAATCTGTAGGGTGCGTCGCTGCGAGATTTTCGATAAAACTTGCAGATTCTTTCGGGCGATGCACCGGTGCGATAGCGGTTTTCGAGAAAGTGAGGTACACCTCATTTAGCTGAGAAAGGCTATAGTTGTCATGCTGAGCGAAGCGAAGTATCTCCGAGATGCTTCGCTTCGCTCAGCATGACAAGTAAGCTTTTTTTGATATAATGTAGCATTATTTCTATTGATTATTAAGAGGTAGAAACATGGCTCATATTAATCTGCGACGTGCTGAAAATATCAGCGGTAATTTTTATGTAGACAGTAGCTGCATTGACTGTGATACTTGTCGGTGGATGGCACCGGAAGTATTTGGTCAAGCGGGAGAACAGTCGGCGGTTTACCAGCAGCCAACTAACGATACAGCGGAAAGGCGATCGCTCGCAGCTCTTTTGTCTTGTCCCACAAGTTCGATCGGCACTGTTGACAAACCGCAAAACATTAAAAAAGTTCAGCAAAGTTTGCCAGCAATCGTAACAGAAAATGTTTACCACTGCGGCTACCATTCCGAGAAATCCTACGGCGCAGCTAGTTATTTAATTGTCCGCCCAGAGGGCAATATTTTAGTTGATTCTCCGCGTTTTGTGCCGCCGTTAGTGAAAAATATCGAAGCAATGGGTGGCATTCGCTATCTGTACTTGACTCACCGGGACGATGTGGCAGATCATCAAAAGTACCGGGAGTATTTTGGGTGCGATCGCATTTTGCATACTGACGAAATAAATGCGGACACTCGCAGTGTGGAAATTCAATTATCTGGCAGCGAACCGCATCAAATAGCAGATGACTTGTTGATTATTTCCGTACCTGGTCACACGAAAGGTCATACAGTTTTACTTTACAATAACAAGTTTTTGTTTAGTGGCGATCATCTGGCTTGGTCGGAAAGTTTACAGCATTTGATTGGTTTTCGGACAGCCTGTTGGTATTCTTGGCCGGAACAAATCAAATCTATGCAGAATTTGGCTAATTATGACTTTGAGTGGGTGTTGCCGGGGCACGGGCGCAGGTATAATGGCGATCGCAAAACAATGAGAAATCAAATGCAACAGTGTATTACTTGGATGGCCAATGCTTAATTTGATCACAACCCATTCATCATCACATAAACACTTTCAGAAAAGTAGTACAATCCTCAAAAATTGGAATCTATATGAAACTTTTTTTAACCTTTAGTATCGTTTTTTCTGTCGCCACAGTTTTACTATCGTGTGAGGCTCTAAAGTCAGAGACAATTCCGACCAATAATCAAAGCTTTGAACAATGGTGTCAGCAAAAAAACTCTCTCCCCGCAGAAACTATAACAACAGTTGAGGTAATGCTGAAGGAAGCTAATACACAAGACTGTAAATTAGCTGATTCAAAACTGAACAGTCTTTCTGAAATCCGCCTTGATGACATCAGTGATGTGAAGCCTCTAACAGGTTTGACTAAATTGACTAAACTCAGTCTCAAAAGCAGTAGAATCAGTGATATTCAACCTCTAGCAGGTTTGACTAATTTGACTAAACTCGATCTCGACAGCAATCTAATCAGTGATATTCAGCCTTTAGAGGGTTTAACTAATTTGACTGAACTCAGCCTCAACAGCAATCGAATCAGGGATCTTAAGCCTCTAGCAGGTTTGACTAAATTGACTAAACTCGATCTCGACAGCAATCGCATGAGAGAGGTTCATTTGCTCAAAGATGTTAAGCCTCTAGCAGGTTTGACTAATTTGACTGAACTCAGTCTCAACAGGAATGGAATCAGCGATCTTAAGCCTCTAACGGGTTTGATTAAATTGACTAAACTTTGGCTCGATGGTAATAAATTCAGAGATATTCAGCCTTTAGCAGGTTTGACTAAGTTGACTCAACTCAGTCTTAATTATACTAAAATCAGTGATATTAAGCCTCTAGCGGGTTTGAATAATTTAACAGAACTCCACCTACATGGCGATACTGAATTCGACTCAGATACCAATCAAATCAGCGATCTTAAGCCTCTAGCAAGTTTGACTAATTTGACTAAACTCATCCTCGGTGCTAATAAAATCAATGATGTTAAGCCTCTAGCGAGTTTAACTAAATTGACTGAACTTAGCCTCTCTTGGAATAATATCAAAGATATTAAGGCTTTAGCAGGTTTGACTAACTTGACTCAACTCAGCCTCTCTTTAAATCAAATCACAGATGTTAAGTCTCTAGCAAGTTTGACTAATTTGACTAAACTCAATTTTGAACATAATCAAATCACAGATGTTAAGCCTCTAGCGAGTTTGACTAATTTGACTGAACTCTATCTGTCCGAAAATCAAATCACAGATGTTAAGTCTCTAGCGAGTTTGACTAATTTGACTAAACTCTATCTGTCCGAAAATCAAATCAGTGAAAAGGTTTGTCCGGTTAAATCAGAGTCTGTTTGCATTTTTTAAGTTTTTTCTCTAACTTCCAATCCGTAAGCCTACTTGTCGGAATCCATATTTATAGCAATCGCCAGATCGGTTAGGACATAAACAAGCTAATGAATTGAAGCTCAAATGAGCGCTTCAGCAACGGTTTGATTCGGGTCACATAACTGTCAACTGTCAACTGTCAACTGCTATACTTGTGATGTACATCTTGAATATGACTAAGCCTTTCCCTTCGGAATAGCAACCAAAGTAATAGAATTAGCCGGGTAAGTTGCCTGGAAACCAGCAGCGCTGACAGCCAAATCATCCTGACGGACGATCGCCTGCAAATTCGCCTCACTGTAAGTGTAAACTTGAGCTTTGCCCGTCGGTTTAAATCCTTTCAAGCTCAGGTCGCTGGTCAATTTTTGGTCGGTTTTATTAATAATCATTAGTGTCAGAGTACCATCATTCGTGCGATCGGCTCCGTAGATTGCCAACTGTCCCTGATCAGTGCTTTGCGATCGCACCCAAGTATCCCCATACTTACCACCCTTGCCATCATAATTCATGTACATTCGGAAAGTATAAGCCGTCGGTTCCGAAGACTTAGGAGGCCCCCACAGCGTGGCTAAATCCACTTGTTCTCGCCCAAAAATCCCCAGGATGTCGGCTTGAGTCAACGCGCCGTTAATCGACTCCAAACCGCCCCAATTGTATTCAGTTATTGCGAGTTTTGTACCTGGATAATCTTCCTTTATCCACTGTCGAAACCGGGGAATAATTGTTAGCGGTGGATTCGATTTACCAATCCAACTTTGATCAGTATAAGTGCTGTCCCAGAGAGAACGAGTCGATCGCAGCCGCAGCGCTTGTGTCTTGGCATCGCCGGCGGGACAATTGGCTAAACAGCCCTCATCTGCCGCCGGATAGTAGTGTTCGTCGAAATAGTCCAGAATCCGCACACCTTTTTGCTGTTCGTAAGCGCGCATTTGTTGTAAGTACCACCGCGCAAACCAGATACCGCCGTGTTTTTCCCGATCGCCCTTAACCCCCGAATCCACATACACGGGCCAACCAAAATCCGACGGACCGAGTATCTTAGCAGTGGGATCTGTCGCTTTGACCATTGAGGCATATTCGTAAGTGCGATCGCGCAATTCATCATAACTTGTCGCTTCTGGATGAACATCGCGGTGAGTATTTCCCCAACCGCTTGGTTCGTTGTCCATTTGATAAATTTGCACGCCACCGTTAGCAGCAGTACCGTGGGTTTTAACTAAGTGTTGAACCCAAGGCTTTTGAAATTCTGGAGTGCTAATAATGCTAACATCAAGGCGATTGTTATCAGTTATTAAAGTGCCATCGGGACGTTTCCCATTGCCGCATTTATCGCCTTCGGGAAAGATGTAAGGATTAGTTTTTTCTTGCGGCCCGTATTTGGATACTCTAAAGCCACAATTCCAGATGCTCAATTTATTTACATAGCCAATCATGGGGATAGTAACAATACTTTTACTGCCGTTTTTGCGGTTAGTTTTGACAATTTTATCTATAGAATCGCCGGGAATAGGATTTTTATTGTCGCCGCCACCCATGAAAAAGAAGTCGTCGCCGCTGTTGGAGGAATCGACTAGCCAGTTATAGCGGCTGGTGTGATTTGCGCCCCAGCGTTCGACTGGGATTCGCAATTCTTGGGCTAGGGTGCGATCGATCGCATAATCATTCATACCATAGATGTCGGGGCTGATGGAATGGCGATCGGCTGTCACATCAACAGATAGGGTAGGATTGGCTGTTTGGGCTATACTATTTTTGATATAAGCTGTTGTTACGGCAATTCCGAAAGCGGCGATTAAACCCAATAAAAATAGGACAAGCCAACGAGGTTTATTTTCGGGAGACTGCCATAAAAATCGTGGATTCATT
>JAYTZD010000655.1:0-4710 GCA_043742065.1 Oscillatoriales bacterium | reverse complement strand
GGACACGGCACTGCCGTCTCCTCTATATCATTCCGGCGCAGCCGGAATTGATATTAGGCGGGTTTTCGAGAGTGTCTATTTCAGGTAATTATAGTTGGCGAACCCGCCCCCACTGGCATTAAATATTAAGATGTAGATTTTGCAGGAGATGTTTAATTAGATTTCAAGGAAAATAGCATTTCCAATTGAACAGTTGAGGATTCTGGGGAAGTGGTGACAACGCTAACTCCTCGAATAGAATTGAGGACTTCGGCGGTGGGTGGCGAAACTAAAGTAGGTGCTGCTTTTAGCAGGTATTGGTTCGCCCAAGACATGGTTTTGTCCATATCTAAATAAAAGTAACCTTTATCCCCAGGCGAGACAGAAGTTGCGATCGCCCCAAAACTCGGACTACTGCTTAACGGCTGCGGTGGCGTAACACTAATCAGATCGACTAAAGGCCCGCCGAAAGCGACAAACATCGTATTTTTGTCCAGCCAGCCGTGTCCGAATAAAGTCCCTTGCTGGGGTATTGTCCACTCCATAACCTCCTTTCCCTGAACTTTTCGGGGGGCGACGCTGACTGTGGGATTACTTTTGGCGATCGCATCCAGTTTTTTGAGCATGGTTTCTGCTGCGGGGCGATCGCTCGTTTCAAAAATCATCGTTGCACCCATGCCAAACTGAGACAAAATACCTTGATTGGAGGCGATCGCCCCGATCGCAAATTCCCCATTCATCCAACCAAACACATCTCGATCCGCATCCAGATTCACACCCTGCAAACCATCCCGAATCTGCTTCATACTGCTAGTAAGTTGGGGATTAGTTTTCGCCTCGGCGGTTGCTTCCGACCAAACCTTGTCAATTCCCTTTCCGCCAACTAAAGCAATAGTTTCACCCGGAAATCTCGGCAACATTTTCGATGGAACTTGTAGATTTTGTTGAGCGAATTTCGGGTCTAATTGAGCAATAGTTTTAACTCTGAATCCCGCAGTATCCACCCCAATTCCGGCAACCATTGACTTAACTTGTTTGAACTGCGAAATCATTGTTGAAGGCAACTTCACCTCTGGCTGCAAATTAGCTTGAAGTTGCTCCATCGCCGCCGGATAGTCAGGAATATAAACAGTGGCGATCGGATTTGACACTCCTGCACTTTCTGATAAAAACTTACTTGCATTCTGCTGCGAGGCGAGTGAAGGCTGTCCTTTAAAAGTATCGATCGCCAATTCCACAGATTTTTTCACAGGAGCGATCGCTAATTGATCGTCCAGTAAAGCTAAACTGTAGCCCTTACCACTTGTTTCTGTAATCTCAGAAATTTTAACCCCTTTATACTCACTTTCCTGAATTTTTGTACCTGGTTGAGATTTTAATCTATTAGCAAAATTCCAGGCGCTAATTTTATTTTTCACACTCACCACTAACAGCAGTTGTAGGGGCTTCGTCTTCGTCTCACCATCCGGGGGAAGCAAAGCCACCATCACACCCCCTAGCCAAGGCTTTAAGTCCTTCTCAAAGTCAATTTGAGTACCCGCCAAGCTCTGATCTTGAAAAGTCTTCAAATTCTCGCCGACCAACTTTTGAGCGCCGGGAGTACCAAATCGCTGCAACTGAGAGAGCGCTTGGGGATTGGGGGAGATGAATGCCGCCATCATTGCTTCATCGGGTACAACTTTGGCGCTATCTTGGGGGTTCGATACTTTGTTGGTTAAACTCTGGATGTAAAAGTAGGCGCCGGCGCTACCTGCTGCGACGATGATGGTAGCAGCAATTAAAAGCTTTGATTTTGTTGCAGGCATTGTTTGTGATTTTTGCGTCCCCTATTAGTGTAGTCAAAATACAGATAGCTGGTGGGGAAGACTCTAGTTTTGTATAATCTAAGACACAAGTTTGGGCGATCGTCTAAACTGCTAGAACTGTTAATTATTGGGTAAAAGATGAAAGTAGCGATCGCGGGAGCAACGGGATTTGTAGGTAGCCGTTTGGTAGAGAGGCTGCATTCGGAAGGGCATAGCGTGCTGGTTTTAGCCCGCGACTCAGAGCGAGCTCGGCGAGTTTTTCCCGCTTCAGCTTATCCGAATTTGGAAATTGTCGCCTATACTCCGGCGGAGTCTGGTGAGTGGCAAAACTCGATCGCGGGCACAGGCGGTGTGGTAAATTTGGCTGGAGTGCCGATCGCCGAGGAAAGATGGACGGTGGCGAGACAGCAAGCAATTTTGGATAGTCGCAAATTAACAACCGCAAAATTGGTCGAGGCGATCGCGAATGCTAATCCTAAACCATCGGTGTTGGTGAGTGCAAGTGCGATCGGCTATTACGGAACCAGCGAAACCGCCGAGTTTGACGAAAACAGCCCTGCGGGGGATGATTTTTTAGCCCACGTTTGCAAAGACTGGGAAAGTGCGGCTCAATCCGTGAAAAATGCGGGCACGCGGCTGGCAATTTTGCGCTTCGGCATAGTTTTGGGAAAGGGAGGAGCCCTTGCAAAAATGCTACCACCTTTTAAATTATTTGCAGGAGGGCCGATCGGCACAGGGAAACAATGGTTTTCTTGGATTCACCGGGATGATGTGGTTAATTTAATCTTGTACGCTTTGCAAAATCCGCAAATTGAAGGTGTTTTGAATGCGACAGCACCTAATCCAGTTCGGATGAATGAATTGTGCGAAACTTTAGGAGCAGTTTTGCAGCGGCCTTCTTGGTTGCCGGTGCCGGGTTTTGCTTTAGAATTGCTGTTGGGAGATGGAGCAAAAGTTGTTTTAGAAGGGCAGAAAGTTTTACCAAAACAGACTTTGGCGAGTGGTTTTCAATATCAATATCCGAATTTGAAATCTGCACTCGAAGAGATTTTATCGGGAAGTTAAGAACTTACCGAATCCTGGTTGTCCAAGAAACCGGGTTTCTGCGATAATTTTGGCATCCTCACCGAGATTTAGTTAAGAAACCCGGTTTCTGGCCCCTGCGCGATCTTATAAACTGTACCCAAACCTATTACTTAATCTCAATATAGTGATAGTGTGTGACAGTTGAGGGGCGGAATATGTAATAAAAACATACTTTCTATTTCTGATTGCAAAAATTGCAATTGGATCTTGCAGTTTTTGCATTAAGTGCAACAAAATGTAATATTTTTTACAAATTCCCTTCGATCGTCTTGATATATTTCTTTTGGTAGATGACACGACAAAACATTTACTCGATCCACAAAAAACATATCCAGGTAGGAGAAAATGTCTAAATTAATAGTTGGTTTAAGTGCTGGTTTATTGGCAACCGGATTATTTGGCAGCGCCGGTGAATTCGTTCAAGTACCTGCTGGTAACAAGACAATTATTGTTCAAGCTAACGAACAAACAATTATACAGGAAAACCGGGCTTTGCTATTGAAAAATGGCCAAACTGCTAAAAATATTGCCACTAAATTAGGTGCAGCAGTTAGCAACGACGCAGCGCCATCTGGTAGCAATGCTTTGCAAGTTAACCAACAGCTAATCATGCAAAACCGAGCTACTTTTACCAGTATCGCTCAAAAAGTAGGTGCAACTGTACCCAGCATCGCAGGCCCAGGCAGCGGTGACTTAGCGACAGAAAACCAGAAACTATTATTGGGAAACAGACAGATTGTCCGCGCGATCGCTGAAAAATTAGGCGTTAAATTGCCTGCTCCCCCCGAATTAACTGGCAGCATGGTAAAGCAAAATAACACACTTCTGCAAGGCAACCGCAACGCTTTAGGTGCGATCGCGGCCAAAGTAGGTGCAACAGTAGCTAAATAGGAAAATGCTCGCGATGTAGCTGTTTTTGCTAGATTGCGATCGATCGCTCTTTTCGTAATCATCTCAGAAACGTGGTTTCTGGGATGATTTTGACATCCTAATCGAAATTTTGGAGAGAAACCCGGTTTCTGACTGCCTGCGCGATCGCTGTTATCATAAAATCACTTCAGAGTAGAAGGGAACGACTATGCAAACCCAAGAAAAACCAGCAATCGCCAAGCAATCACAAACTCAAAAACGCCACTACACCCCAGAGGAATATCTCGCATTAGAAGAAAGTGCGATCGACAAAAGTGAGTACCATGATGGAGAAATAGTACCAATGACAGGCGGAACCGCAAACCACAATAAAATCGCTGGGAACTTTTACAAAAAATTCCCCTCGACTGTGAATGGTCAAGATTACGAGACATTTATCAATGATGTGCGCCTGTGGATACCCCTAACTCGTCGCTATGTCTATCCCGATATCATGGTGATTCAAGGAGAACCAGTTTATCAAGGAAGTAACAAAACAATTGTTACAAACTCTCTGGTAATAGTCGAGGTTCTATCCAATTCTACCAAAGACTACGATCGCGGTGGCAAATTTCTCGCCTATCGTTCAATTCCTGAATTTCGAGAATACATTTTAATTGAACAATACAGATATCACATTGAGCAATTCGCCAAGAATTCTAATGGCAAATGGGTATTGACAGAATATGATTCAGAGGAATCTGTATTAACCCTGGAATCAGTAGAATTTCAAATGCCAGTCAGAGAGATTTACGAACGAATTAATTTTGATGTTAAAGATGAAGAAGTAGACGAGACAACAACTGAAATTGAATCGTAAAATTCAGCTAGTTGATAATCCAAGAAACCGGGTTTCTGCGATAGTTTATATCATTTCCGGTTACATCGGAATTATTAGCAAAATTAGGAGACGGCAGTGCCGTGTCCCTAC
>JAYTZD010000654.1:0-9276 GCA_043742065.1 Oscillatoriales bacterium | reverse complement strand
TTGGGACTCAAAATATTTTGCGAGTCAAACTGTTTTTTTATCCCCCGCATGACATCGATCGCACTTCCAGTATAACCCCAAACATCCAACTCTTGCTTGAGAGCCGCCGGCGCTACCAAAATCGTGAGAAAACCACCTTTGGCTTCACAGCCTCTGCGGATTTGCCCAATCACTTCCGCAGTCGCAGTCTCATCAAAGCGCAAAATGCCTAAGCCACAGCCTGCATGAATCACAGCGTCTTGGATTGGGAATTCGTGAATTAGTTTGACAGATTCGGAGGGTCTAATACCTATTTTGCAGATAATTTCAGAGTTTTGGGGAGAATTCCAGATAGTTTCTGGCAATGTTTGCCATAACTGATTCTCATCTTTTTCGCGACAGATATTTGTTTGCAAACCCAATTTTTCGCCAACTGACCGCAAGCGGGCTGATTGTTGTTTAACACTCTCTGCGATACTTTGAAATCTGACTATTAATCCTGTGCCTTTTCCTAAACCTAATTTTGTGACTAAATTAGGTGACAGCAAGTCAACTGCTGTGGGAGTCAAAGCTGAAGATAACAGGATTTGAGTTGCTTGATTTAAAGCTGCTGCTTCCCCAGTTAATACTACACTTCCAGAGGATTCAGGTAAGGGATAAACTCGGAAAGTTACTTGACAGATGACACCTAATGTGCTGTAAGCACCGGTAAATAGTTTCATCAAATCGTAACCGGCGACGTTTTTGACTACTCGACCGCCCGCAGTAGCAATTTTACCGTCCGATCGCACAAAAGTCATTCCCAACAGCAAATCCCGAACACCCCGATAGCGGTGTCGCAGGGAACCTGTGTCAGCAGTAGCGATAATGCCGCCCAAGGTTGCGTGTTTTGGATATGCAGGGTCGATCGGCAAAAATTGACCCGCTGTGGCTAAAACTTGCTGTAAATCCGCAAACTTCATCCCCGCTTCCGCAGTCACGGTTAAATCGCCCACAGCGTGTTCTACAAGTCGATTTAGGCGCGAAGTGCTGACAGCCATGAGTCGGAGATTCGCGTCTAATTTGACCAAACCGCCCCAATCCAGTTTGGTGCCGCCACCACAAGGCAATACAGCGTAACCATTTTGCCCAGCCCAAGCAATCACAGCCGCGAGTTCTGCCTGGGTATTGGGATAAATAATGCAGTCAATGTGTGTCTCTGGGCTAACTGCTGTTTCGAGCCTTTCTTGCCAAAATGCTTCTGTATCTTGCCAGGAAGAGACACCAGCAGCATCGACAATACTTTCTAGTTCTTGGATCTGTGCCAAATTTATTGTATAAACTGATTTCATTAAACTAATAGTAGATTTTATATTCAACAGGACTTACATATTTTAACGTAGTTTTGACAAGATTGTGTTGCACGGGGAAGGGAGTATTCAAAAGTCGATGAAAAGTCGATGAAAAGTCGATGAGAACTCAAATAGTCATCTGATTTAATAGAAATATGGTAGAAAGTGCGATCGACCCGATTTGTAGATCCCCCCATTTTTTGTAGGGGCAATCCCCCGTGGTTGCCCTCGTGGGCGGTGGGGCAAGCATTTCGCTCGAAAGGTCGATCCAGGAACTATTTATCAGTACATCTTTACCGAATCTTTACAGACTTTTATGCAATAAACTGCTAGCATCAATCCAACAAGTTTTTACTCTTTTTTCAAATCACAATAGGTGACGTAATGCCAAACTTAAATTGTCAAGTTTCAGGAAATGCGATCGCCTTTATCGATCGCCAAGTTACAGATCATCAAAGTTTAATTGCCGGAGTAACACCGGGTACGGAAGTAGTAATTGTGGATGGGGATCGGGATGCGATCGCACAAATTACTGAAATTTTAGCTCTTCGCAGCAATATAGATAGTATTCACATAGTTTCTCACGGATCTCCGGGTAGCTTGCAATTGGGCAAAACCAGATTTTCTGAAGATAATCTGGAAACTTATTCCCAGCAATTACAGCAGTGGCGGAGTGCTTTAAATCTGGGTGCGAACATTCTGATTTATGGTTGCAATGTCGCATCAAATTCTCCTGCTAGTCCGAAAGTCCGACAGGGAATTAATTCCCTGTCTCATAGCGAAAGTCGGTTGAAACCGACTGAAAATAATCTTATTCAACAGTCCTCTTCAGAGGACTTTCGCTATGAGACGGGGGTTTCAACCCCCGGCGGATCCGAGGAATACGCCATAGATGATGAATGCGCGATCGATGATGAATACGCGATCGAGCATAAACACAAAACAGACAATTTCACCTTCATCCAGCGCATCGCCCAACTCACAAATACCAACGTTGCCGCCTCCAAAAACCTCACCGGAAGTGCAGCAAAAGGCGGCGACTGGAAACTAGAAGTGACAACCGGGAAAATAGCAGCACCTTTAGCATTTCGGCCCGAAGTTCTAGCAGCATACAGCCACGTCCTTGCAACCTTCAGTGAAGCCAGAAACTATAGTGTACCAAATGCTGGAGACCTTGATACGGGCGACCTTAATGGTGACGGTTTCCTCGACTTAGTAGTGACAGGTAAGCAGCAGCGCTTCTTCCCAAGAGATGTTTCCATATTGTTGGGGACGGGCACTACGGGCAGCTTTGCTAATCCTATCAGCTTACTTAAGCCAGCAGGTAAGGAGAATCCCACTGGCGTTGCAGTCGGCGACTTTAATGGAGACAAAAAACTCGATTTAGCTGTAGCGAATACAAAGGATCTACAAGGTAACGGCAATTTCGTTTCCATCCGGCTGGGGACAGGTACTGGCAGTTTTGGCGATCCTACCAACTTCGGTGAAAACATAGATCATAAGTCGATCGCAACCGGTGACTTTAATGGAGATGGCAAGTTAGATTTAGCCACAACTCCTGACGGCGATAACTTCATTTCAATACTTTTGGGAGACGGTACTGGTAGCTTTGGTACTGCCGTTAAGATTAATACACAAACACGCAAGTTTACTCTTGACACAGCCGACTTTAACGGCGACGGCAAACTTGATTTAGTCACGTCGAACCGTTCAGAGACTGATAACATCTCCGTTTTCTTAGGAGATGGTAAGGGCAACTTTAACTCCCCCGTTAACCTTACCTCCCCCGGTACTGAGTTTCGTACTGTCGTCACAGGCGACTTTAATGGCGACGGCAAACTCGATATTGCCGCCAATAACGACAATAGACAATCTGTCTCAGTCTTCTTGGGAGATGGTACGGGTAATTTTGATACTGCTAACAACTTTAGTGTCAGACGTTATATATTTGGAGGTCCCGAATCTGTAGTTGCAGGGGATTTTAGTGGCGATGGCAAAGTCGATTTAGCCACGCCTAGCCACACCACTAGGGAACTTTCAGTCTTGTCAGGAGATGGTACGGGTAAATTTGGTTCTCCTAGCATCTTTACGCTGCCGTATGCCCCGAACAGTGATGGTTATATTGCTTTTGCGGTTGCGAGAGATTTTAATGCTGACGGCAAGTTAGATATAGCTACGGCTTCTGGTCAAAATGTCTCGGTTCTGCTGAATACATCGAATACAGTTAATTTCGGTGCGGTCAGTTACGGCGGTGTGGAAGGAACAACAGACACAGTAGTTAATATTCCCGTCAAGATCACCGGCGGCACTCCCTTAAACGATGTAGTTGTACCAATTCTCCTGGACTCTAGCAGCACAGCAACCCAAAATTCAGACTACACTTTTTCTCCTACTTCGATTACCTTCCCCGCAGGTGCAACAGATGACGCACTCACCAAGAATATTGCAGTTACTATCAAGTCTGACAATATCTCTGAAGACCCCGAAACTGTAATTTTCAACTTGGGTACAATTACCAGTGGCATTGCCGGATCTACGAAAAAAACAACTCTAACTATTTCAGATCAGGTTTCTGTTGCTTATGCCATTGCCACTAATGCTGTCACCCTTGATGAAGGGAATAGTGGCAAAAATCCTATAACTTTCACTGTTACTCGCAGGAACGTTACTAACGGGGCAAGTAGCGTCAAATATGCGATCGCAGGAACAGCTACCAACGGCAGCGATTATAACAATATCGGCGGCACTTCTGGGGCAAGAACTGCGAATGGCACGATTAATTTTGCGACTGGTGAAACATCAAAAACCATCACTCTGGATGTGTTAGGTGACACCACGGTGGAACCCGATGAAACTATTGCAGTCACCCTGTCAGATCCCACAGGCATCGCAGCGGTAAAACCAATAATTACCACTGATATTGCTACCACAACTATTATTAACTACACTGCGCCAACACCAACACCAACACCGACACCGACACCAACACCAACACCAACACCACCAACACCAACACCAACACCACCAACACCAACTCCAACACCGACACCGACACCAACACCAGAACCACCAACACCAACTCCAACTCCAACTCCGACACCAACACCAACACCCACACCAACACCAACTCCCACACCACCGATACCAATTTCAACACCAACTCCCACACCAATTTCAACACCGATACCAATTTCAATACCGACTCCGACTCCAACACCAACGCCAACACCAACACCAACTCCGACACCAACACCAACACCAACACCAACACCAACACCAACACCAACGCCAACTCCGACACCAACGCCAACGCCATTGGCAACTTCCACTGAAAGTGATTGCATTTGCAATACTATTAAGTATCCAAATTTGGATTTACCCAATGAAGTTGAAAATATTATCGCCAACAATGGCAGCGGTAAAATCCAGTTTGGTACTCCCGATAATGACGCTTTTTATAGCAGTTCAAATCTGAACATATTCGATGGTGGTTTCGGAAATGACAACTTATATGGAGGCAAAACCAACGATACTTTGTACGGCAACAAACAAAATGATTTTATTGACGGCGATGAAGGAAATGATATCCTGTCTGGTGGCAAAAATAATGACATCATTGTAGGTGGTGAAGGTGAAGATGCCATTTTTGGTGAGCGCGGCAATGATTCAATTAATGGCAAGGAAGATAATGACTCACTTTTTGGAAATGAAGGTGCTGATTTTATCGATGGTGGAAAAGGTAATGATATCGGCTATGGGGGCGAGGGAAGTGATATTATCTTTGGTAGCCAAGGTGAGGATACTCTTTACGGTAACTTCGGAGATGATAGTATCTGCGGAGGTGCTGGCAATGATTTATTAAGCGGAAATCAGAATAACGATTTGCTAGATGGATGCCTTGGGAATGACACTCTTTATGGTGGCAATGGTAATGATACATTGCTGGGAGGTAGTGGTAATGATGTTTTGTTTGCCGAGGGTGCTGATGATAGTTTGAATGGCGGTGATGGCACTGACCTTTTGTTCGGAGGTAACGGTGATGATTTGCTGACTGGCGGTTTGGGAAGTGATATTTTGTCAGGAGGTGCTGGCAATGATCAATTCTTGCTATCTGCTAATTCTGGCATCGATACTATCTTGGATTTTGAGGATGGCAAAGATTTGCTAATACTCACCAACAATCTTAGTTTCTCGCAATTGTCAATTACTCAAGAAAACAGTGCAACTTTCATCCGTTTGTCTGCAAATGGTCAGATTTTAGCTTCTCTGAATGGGGTGTCTGCTAGCCTGATCAATGCTGCAAGTTTCAATTTAACTTAGCGAAACTCCTTGGTAAAAAGCTACATAATTTGAGTTAAAAAAAAGCGATCACTCACCAAAAGAGCGATCGCTTTTTTTACATAAAGGCAGCAACCGTTTCCCCATCTAAACGTATGAATTAACCAGCTAACACTACCAGCGGCGTAAATTCGTTAGCAGAAACAGGTAAGATCTGAATATTACAGCGGATCTCATCAGCATCGCCTGGTGCAGGATCTTCCTGAAGCAAAGTCCTGAGAGCTTTAACAGTACGGATACGTGTCACTGTCAGAGAACCTGGGCCTGCTGTCACAGGAATTTCTTGGACTGGCAACATTTTTTCTACTAGAATTTGTCCAGTGGTACCAAACGGTGGATCTATTCCAATAACTTGGATAGTTTCCAGAAATTTCCAGTTAAACGGCGGTGTGGTTAAACCCCGTTCGTTGTTGCTGAAAACTGCATTATAGGTCACCTCAATAATTACCTTTGATAAGCCGTCTATTGGATCGACAAAAGGAGTTAAAGTTAGGGTTGGGCTAGTAATCTGTGCCATAATTAGTTCCTCGGTTTACATAGATACTTTCTAACCTCATTCGATAGCAAGTTGACAGTCGCTTTTTTGTGTTAACTCATTTGAGTGACACTCATTTGCGTTAGCTCATTTGAGTAAGGGCGAAGCATTACGGCAGTGAATCTCTGGTGATCACTAATAAATTGTCTGCCGTAATGCTTCTCCCCTACGAATATATTTGGAAAATCGGGATGCTTCTATCAGGTTATCTGTGCGTAATATCAATACAAGAATGAATTAAAGTTCTAAAGGAGCAATAGCATTCAATAATTCTTCTAATATAAATCGTAGCAATGATTGAGTTGCTAATATTAAACCTAATCTGGCTTGAGCGAGTTTGGGTGTTTGAATTTTAACTTCGCCCCAAATTCGGCACTGGCTATAAAAAGTCTGAAATGCTTCGCTCAAACTATTCGCTAATTTTAAATAATTGATTGGTTTTTGAGGGTTGTACTTTTCAATTACAGGGGCTAAACTGTCTAACACTGTTAATAGTTGTGAGACTAAATTGCATTCTGCGGGATGCACTAATTGCAGCTTTTCGTTGTCCAGCCAGGGTATGGGGTTTGGGGTTGTTAGCGACCAAATTTTGGGTGCTGTGGCTGGGTTGGGATTGCCGATCGCAATTAATAGATCGCAATTAGCCATTCGCAGCAGAGAACAACAGCGGGCGTGGCTGTACTGAATCGGAAACAGTCGATCGACTGACACCATAGATGATATTATTCTAGACTCTGGAACTGGCAGTGCAGTTTGAGCTAAACGCTGCAACCACAAGGCCAAAGCTCGATCAGTCAACTCAAACTGAATGACACCTGACGGCGCGACTGCAATGGCAAAATCTCCGTTGCACAGCGGTTGTAGGGTTTCTGCCAACTGTGTGCTGATGGCTTGGGGTGTCTGTTGCCACATTTTAGCTAATTTGAGCGCGATCGCCGAAATGTACACTACTCCTAGACTATCCTTAGACCGATTTAAGGGGATTTCATCTGGTTTCAAAGTGCTTTCGGGCAGATTAGTGCGATCGATCGCGCTTTGCAAACATGACAGCAACAGACTTTTGACTGTGAGTTGCTGAAACTGCCAGTTATTTGCCATATTACAAAACTTTATTGATCAGATATTTGCTTAATTCAACCATTCAGATGTATTTTTTGTTACATTGGGTGTTTATGTAAAACTTAGAACACCAAGCACAGCTAAGCTAGTGTAAGCTCGATCGAGTGTCAGTCACTTCAATTTCTATCACAGAAGCTGTTTTTCTAACTGGTCAAATATATCCCAAAGCCTCACCATGCAATCAACTTCCACACCTCTAGAGACGATCGATCGACCATTTATAACTTGGCAACGAATTATAGACTGGGCCCAGGAACACTACCGCTGCCGGACTTTCAACAAGGACGAGCGAATTCCAGCCAGACCCGGACTGCTATATTTAGTACAGAAGGGTTCTGTAAGGCTCGTAGGTAGCGCTCAAGTCAGTGCCAGTGGAAAATCGTCAAAACTAACTAGCGAAGCTCCAGAAGAAGCTTTCCTCGGCTTCGTTGGCGCTGGTCAGCCCTTTGAACTGGTGGCACAGTCGCCGTTTACTTTGCAAGCTTACGCCCACGCTGACCAAACTCACGTAGTCTGGATGTACTGGCACGATTTGGACAATTGGCCTCACTTCCGCAGAGAAATTTTGGATGCGTTTCGCTATCAGCATCAGCGGAAACTACTTTGGTTAAGCACTTTGGGACAGCGCCGGACGATCGACCGTTTGCTGGGATTTCTCACTTTGTTGATTGAAGAATTTGGGGAACCTTACGTAAGTGAAGCGGAACCGGAGGTGGTTCGCGGCTACCGCTTACCTTGGGCACTGACTCATGCTCAAATTGGCAGTGCGATCGGTTCCACGCGGGTGACGGTGACTCGACTGATGGGCAAATTGCGATCGAAAGGTTTGATTAATACCGAGGATGATAATTTAATCTGTTTGCCGGCAAACCCTGAATCAGCTAGGGCAAAAAGTCAACAAGACAAAGTAGAAAAACCGATAGAATAATCTGCATCAAATGTTCGATTCACAGTCAAAAATCAACACTCAAAAGTCATCAGAAACGAGTCATCAAAAACGAGTCGTATTCTGCGACTTTGATGGCACCATTACAGTTGAGGAAACTTTTGTGGCAATGCTCAAGCATTTTGCACCAAAGCTATCATCGGAACTGATGCCAGAAATGTATGCTAGAAGGCTGAGTTTGCGATCGGGAGTCCGACAGTTACTGGAGTCTATCCCCTCGGAATATTACGGGGAAATTATCGAATTCTCCCGCCCCAAGCTGATGCGATCGGGATTGGTAGAATTGCTGGATTTTTTGGATGCAAAAGGGGTGGATTTTGTGATTGTTTCCGGAGGTTTGCGGATTATGGTGGAAACTGTAATAGGTGATTTGGTCGATCGGGCTAAGGCTATTTACGCTGTGGATGTGGATGCTACCGGGCCTCGGTTACAGGTAAACTCGCCCTTTGAGGGGGATACGGAGTTAGTGTCTAAGGTGCGAGTCATGGCGCTGTATGCCGCCGAGTCACAAGTGGCGATCGGAGATTCGATCACCGATTTTAACATGGCTTTGCAGGCTTCTTCTGTCTTTGCGCGCGATCGGCTGGCAGAATATCTAGACGAACAGCAAAAGCCTTATACTAAATGGGATAACTTCTTTGATATCCTAGAAAATCTCTCCCAAAAATGGAACTAAAAAAAGCAAGTAAACAACTGGGAATTTATGAACAATGAGTGATGATTTGAGAGTAGAATTAATCGCAGCAGCCAAAGATTTTTACGATCGAGGTTGGATGGTTGGGACAGCCGGCAATCTTTCATCCCGCTTAGACGACGGCAGTTTTTGGATCACCGCTAGTGGCCGCCAAAAAGGCAAGTTAACTGCAACAGACTTTATCAGAATCAACTTAGACGGCGCAATCGTAGAACAGCCCCATCCAGATAGTCGTCCTTCCGCAGAAACCAGCATTCACTTAGCTGTGTATAACAGTTTTCCCGAAGCTCAAGCTTGCTACCACGTTCATTCCGTCGAAGCAAATGTAGTCTCT
>JAYTZD010000653.1:0-4720 GCA_043742065.1 Oscillatoriales bacterium | reverse complement strand
CGTGTCCCTACAATATTATATTATTTTGGGTAGGGACACGGCACTGCCGTCTCCTCTATATCATTCCGGTGCAACCAGAATTGATATTATCTACTATATTTAGTTGCTGATTATCTGCTCAAATAATAATCGAAGGGTCCAAGGGATACCCAACCTACAATTTAAAATGCAAAATAGTTGATTCTAAAGTAGATGCCTTTTTCCTGAAAAGTGCGATCGCCCCCTCCAACATTAATCAAAGGAATACCGTAGTCTAAACGCATATTCAGCCGATCGCCCATTTGCCACAGCAACCCGACACCAGCGCCTAAAAGCTTGTCAGAATCAGGATTAGCTTTTTCGCCAGAATGGTTCCAACCTACTCCCAAATCGATAAATGGAGCCACCTGTAACAATCCTTTGACCTTCGGGACGCGCCAAATCGGGATACGCACTTCCGCAGATGCGATCGCACCGTTATCAGTCAACAGCAAATCTTGGCGATATCCGCGTACACTTTGCACACCACCGATCCCGATTTGTTCGAGAGAAAGCAACGGGCGATCGGCTAGCTGAATGTCGGAACGTACAATCAGTAAGGTTTCTGGTGCTAGCATTCGCACATACTGGGCTTGTCCGCGCCACGCCAGAAAACGGCTGTCTGGCCCACTATCATTGCTAGTAGCGCCGAAAAGATTAGTACCGAGGGAGAATTGCGATCGCGCGGCGAACACTTGATTGGAACTACGCTGCACGTATTCTTGAAAAAAGCGCACAGCAGAAACACGGGTTTCACCGCGCTCGTTTGCACCCGCCGACAGCGGAAATTGTTCACCAGAAAGGGATGTATTGCTTTCTTGTCGCGATAATGTTAGTCCCAAAGCCAAGTTGCGATCGGGCTTTTCGACAATTGGTTGGCGGTAACTTAATTCGTAAGTGCGCGATTTACCCTCAATCCCCGCAGCATCAAAGGGTTCCTCAATAATATTCGTGCTAGCAGCACCCACCGCCAACCGAATTGTGCCGTTGCGGGGATTGACTGGAACTGTATAACTGCCGTTGAGTTCATTGCTACCATCGGTGTTAGCGTAGGATACCTCCAAACCGTCGCCCAAACCCAGCAAATTTGCTTGATTGATTCGCACGCCGCGCCGAAAACTGCCGACGCTTGGCGATCGATTATTGTCTGTGAATACTTCGCCACTAAAGCTATCTGCTTCTTTGACTCGGACTTCTAAGCGACTGTTTTCGGGGCGACTTCCGGCTTGCAATTCGGCAGAGATATGGGCAATTAAGGGGTCAAGTTGCAGTATTTGTAAGGCTTGCAGCAGTCGATCGCGATTGAGTGGCCTGCCCGTAGCGATGGCTAACCGCGATCGCACATAATTTGCATTCAAGCGCCTGTTTCCAGTAATCACAATTTCGTCTAATCCACCTTCGACAATCTGAATTTTCACAACTCCGCCTTCTCTGGGAAAGGTTTGGTTGGCGGGAATTAGGGCACCAGAATTGATGTATCCGGCTGCTAAGTATTTTTGAGTTACCGCTGCTTCGACTGCGATCAGTTCGGCGAAGGTGATTTCGCGCCCCACGAAGGCTTGGGTGATTTCGGCTAGTTCGCGATCGCTAAAAGCTGTGTTGCCCTCAAATTCAAAGCGATCGACCCGAATTGTGCCCGGAATCTCTGGTCTAGCTTCGCCCTCAGCGGGTGTTGGCTGGGTTGGTTGCAGGGGAGACGGTTCTGGGGTTTGTGGTGGTGTAGGAGCGGGTAATTCGGGTTCTCTGGGTTGAATTGGGTTGGGGAGTTGGCTGATCTCAATTCCGGTTACGCCGGAATGATGTTGACTGTTGACTGTTGACTGTTGACTGTTGACGGTTGACGGTTGACGGTTGACGGTTGACTGTTGACGGTTGACTGTTAACTGTTGACTGTTCACTGTTGACTGTTCACTGTTCACGGTTGACGGTTTGAACAATACTGATGCAACCGGAAATGATGTGAGTTGGGAATTGCGATCGATTTCTGTGGGTAAGTTTTGGGGGTTGGGGACTTCTAAATTATCAAGAGTTGAGGGCAAATTTTTAACTGTACTCGCTGTTGTTTTGGCTGGATTTCCGAATACAGATAATCCACAAATGGCTATAAATATAAATAGTTTGTTGGAGCGATAAGTCATGTTAGTTATATGATTTAATCATGAGATTAAAAGGTTAATTCCACAGTCCGACAGGGGTTGAAACCCCTGCCTCAAAGCGCAAGTCCTCTCAAAGAGGACTAATGAGTTGAACATTCTTCTCTAATGAAACAGCCCTGCCTCTAGAGAGGGGCTGGGGGTGTGTCCGCTCTAGCTCCCCTCTAGAGAGGGGTTGGGGGTGTGTCGGATCAAGCCAATCCAACTAATTTAGCGCTCAAATCCCACATCCGATCGCCTTTTTCATCATCCCTAGCCTGGGGAGAAACCTTCTGCACAAAAGATGCGCCATCTTTTTTCTGACGATTCCCCCAACTCCAATACGCGCCGGATTGCTTATATTCCGGATCGGCAACTACCATTGCTAGTCTTTCGCCTGCTAATTCCTGGGAAACATAACCTCCGGTGATATTTTTTTGGAACAAGGGGAAAAGTTTTTGAAACAAGGGATAGTGATTGCGGAAAAGCGGTGTATCAGCAACACATCCTGGATAAAGTGACGTGAAGGTAATCCCGGTGGATTCGTGAAAACGTCGGTGCAATTCCCGCATAGTTAGCACATTACAAACTTTACTATCTTTGTAAGCTTTGACTGGTTCAAACTTCTTGCCATCAACCATCGAAACAGGTTCTTTAAAGCCCGCTTCAAAGCCTTCAAATTTGCCCAAATCCGGCCGTGGTGGAATCTTCCCGCCCAACTCATCTGGGTTGTGAGTTACGGTTCCCAAAATTACCATCCTCGCATCCGTGTAGTAGGAAGGCTTCATATTCTCCATCATCAGATTGCACAGGAGGAAATGGCCGAGGTGATTGGTAGTCATCGTCAACTCAAATCCCTCTGGGCTGCGCTGCGGTTCCTTAATCAAAGGCATATAGATGGCGGCGTTACACACCAAGGCGTCCAAAGGCCTACCACTTGCCTTAAATTCTCTCGCAAACCGTCGCACACTCTCCAAATCGCCTAAGTCTACCTGCATGATGGAGTAGCTACCCTGGGGGATGCCTAACTCTTGGGCTGCTTCTCCGGCTTTTCGCACATCCCGACAGGCCATGACTACGTGCCATCCCTTTGCTGCAAGGGCTTTCGCGCCGTACAAACCGACGCCGGAGGAGGCACCGGTGATGATAACTGTTGACTTGTGATTTTCTGCCATTATCTTAAATTTGCTGCGATCGCGATTGATGATTTTTAGACTCTCAAACCACTAAGCTTGTAGCTCGGATGTTTTGAAATGTCCTAGGATTATTAGGATAGAAGGAAACGTTCTCGATCTCAACTGCCTTTTTGCTATTGGCCTAAATATGGGCATTTTACCTGCGATATCGTAAACCCGCCCCCACGCAACCCAAACTCACAGTAACAATGGCTCAATTTTGATTTGCACCTCCTCAATCACATCTTCAGATACAGACTCAACGAATCGAACACCGCGAGCTTTCCAGTCTAAACACTTGATTTGATCGGCAAGAATTACTCCCTGAACTTTCAATCCAGTCGGTAATGGAACTTCAAAAGGATACCCTTTTTGTTGCTTTGTAATAGGCATAAATAAAGCCAAGGAACTTTTCTCATTGTAAGCACGAGGCGACAGCACAAAAGCAGGTCTTAGTCCTTTTTGTTCGTGTCCCTTAGTTGGGTCAAAGTCTAAATAAACGATATCACCTCGACTCGGAATGTAGGGATTTGATTGTGTCACCAAACTTCATTCCCCACAGCAAATCCACTATCAATCTCGGTATGAAGATTCTGTGGGGTAATCGCCTCAACTAACTCCTCAAGCGAATACCGCCGACGAATTATCGGCTCGATCGTCAGCCTACCATCTATCAACACAAGCTGCACTTCTGAACCTTCAGCTAAGTTAATCTCTTTAGCTAAATGCTGTGGAATCCTAACAGCAAGACTGTTTCCCCACTTGGCGATCGTCCCAACCATAGCCTAGTCCTCCTTTTTCAAGGATGTATATACAGAGTGTCTACATCATAGCAACTCAGAAAAAGGTTGACAAGTTGCAAGGGGATCTCCTCACCGACAATAATTACCTAAAACCCAAAATCTCAAAAACCCGCCCCCACGAAATTGATTTATGGTAAGTCATATTTCGCTCAAAATGGCGTTTGGGCCTGTAAATGCAGCTTTTTTCCTAACTGCGGGTGTTCAAAGGAAATTTCCCTTGCGTGTAAGTGTAGCCGACTCGCATCGGCGCAACATCCGTAAAGCCGATCGCCCAAAATCGGTATCCCCAATCCTCTCACATCCGCTGCATGAACTCTCAATTGGTGGGTACGCCCCGTTAGTGGTACAAATTCGATGCGATCGCAATTTCCCTTTCTTCCAATTACCTGAAACTCTGTTACACTAAGCTTTCCACGCTCAAAATCAACTTGTTGGTAAGGTCGATTTTCTGGATCGCCCCAAAGTGGAAGTGCGATCGTTCCAAATTTCATATTGATCATATCAATTTCGGTGTTACCAGAATGATTTAGAGGAGACGGCAGTGCCGTGTCCCTACAATTAATCACGGTAGAGAGACGGCACTGCCGTCTCC
>JAYTZD010000652.1:0-9349 GCA_043742065.1 Oscillatoriales bacterium | reverse complement strand
ATCCAACCTGGAAGCAAAATCAAAAGTATTGTTAATGTTTCTCAACAAAACGATACATATAGTCGGGATAGGGCATTGCCACGACTCTAAATGGACGCTGAGGGACTGTAAGACTACTTCGGTAGCACGACCCGATGAAGCGTCAAGAATCACCGCCCTTTTAGGGCGGTGAGTATGTCAATTAAGAATAACCATCTACGTGTTGAAATAATTTAATCAGGTGAAACTCCTGGTTTGTCTCGGCTTGACCGTAGCCTGACAAAACAAGCAACAGTGAATTATTGAGCGTACCTATATGGCGTTGTGATGGCAGGACGAAAGCATGAATAAACAAAAGTATACGCAAGGCTTTGATTCGTCTAAGCTGAGTGGGTAGAGGTGCCTTGATAACGCCTTTGAAAGTCCCTTTGTGGAATACGTCAAGAATCCCCCCGATTCATCGGTGGGGAGTATCAAGCCACTAAACCATCTTACATCTCGCGGTTTAAGCTAACAGCCACCGGGCGTCATTTCTACCTACGATCGGAAATGACACAGCCACTAAGCAAAAGTAGTAAGGGTAAGAGACAGTTTTCTGTACCGTCAGAAGTCAGTTGAAGACAGACAGCAGAAAATTGGCCGCCATCGACGCCGGGAGAGAATTTCCAAAAAAATCCCCGCGCTCAAACTAGGCGGCTGTGCTTGTCTACACTTACTAACACGCGCCCGATCGTTGGGAAGCAAGCACTGCAAAGGCGGGAAAGGGCGTGGCTGATTTCGCCAAAATTAGATTAATTGCTGGAAAAAAGAGGATCAATCGCTACATGGAATTTTCTATCGCTGCACTGTTGGCAAATTTTACAGAAGATAAGTTAGTGGCCCCCAAAGCCTTAGAGAAAAAACTCGATTGCAATGATGTCACCAGTCAACTCAAACTTCAAATCGCCTTAGAAGCTCTAGAGAAAATTGGCATTTTAGTCAAAGACAAAGGTCGATATCGCCGAGTAACTGAAGACGATGTGGTGGAAGCAAAACTGCGCTGTTCGAGCAAAGGATTTTGCTTCGCTATTCAAGATGCTGAAGGCTCGGAAGACGTTTATGTGCGAGAAAGTCATCTCTCGACTGCATGGAATGGCGATCGCGTTTTAGTCAAAATCATCAAAGAAGGTAGTCGCCGTCGATCGCCCGAAGGCGAAGTTATGCTCATACTCGAACGCGCCAACCCCTCGGTACTAGCCAGAGTCAAGCAAACTTCCACCCCCACCGGCCGCATCAGCTACAGAGCAATTCCCCTGGACGATCGCCTGTTGTTTGAACTAGACTTACTGGCAAATGGGACAAATCTCCAAGAGGCGATCGACCATTTAGTCCACGTCGAAGTCAAACGTTATCCCCTCGGCACCCATCGCCCAGTCGGAAAAGTAGTACAGGTACTCGGTTCCGATGCCGAAGCCGCCGACGACCTCGATATCGTATGCTGCAAACACGACTTACCGCGATCGTTCCCAGCCGCAGTCATCAAAGCAGCCGAAAATCTGCCTAGCAAACTCAAAAAAACCGATATCAAAAAACGCCTAGATTTGCGGGATATCCTCACAATTACCTTTGCCAAAAATCAACTAGGCACAACCAGCAACGATAATGATGTTCCAGAAACCCCAGAGGAAGATTTATCCGACGCCATACCAAACGAATTTGACCCAGCCTCATTCCTGTCCGATCCACCAATCGAACGGGCTTTATCCATTGAAACCCTCAAATCGGGAGGTTGGCAAGTCGGAATTCACATCGCCGATGGTGCCGAGTATGTGCAGCCAGAAACCCCGATCGACCGTGAAGCCCGCAAACGAGGCACGGCACCGCATCTGGGAGAAAAAATCATACCCATACTGCCAGAAATCCTACTAGACGATCGCTCTTCTTTGATACCCGATGTCGAACGGCCAACATTCAGCGTCATCCTCACCATAGACGAATCAGGAGAACTGATAGAATACGAAATTCAAACCAGCATCATTCAAGTAGACTGCCAACTCAGCTATCAAGAAGCTGAAACAATTCTCGAATCTGGATCGGCATCCACAGTTCACCCTTTATCCTCCGCCATTTGTCCTTTCCTGAATCAAGTCTTCGCAGCCTCAGCCGCCGTCAGAGAAGCGCGACTCAAGCGGGGAGCTTTTGAACTAAATCTGCCCGATGCCAACTCTCACTTCGACGATGAAGGCGAATTAGGAGCATTTGCGATCGCCCCCCGTGCCCAATCAGCCGTATCTGAATTAGTGGTACTAGCCAACCAAGCCGTAGCCACTCATCTGCAAGCCTTGGGAGTCCCCGGAATTTATCGAGTCCAGCCCATGCCAGATCCGGCAGACATTCAGGAGTTCATCAAACTCTCCAACAACCTCGGAGGCGAACTGTATCTAGAAAACGAAGAAGAAGTTTTGCCCTTCGACTTTCAGCGATTTACCCAGCAATTTGCTGGATTGAAATCAGAGAGAGTTCTAACTTACCTGCTCGAAGATACGATGAAACCAGCAGTTTACAGCACAACTCCTAAGCCACACTTCGGTTTAGCACTGCAAGATGGTTACACGCGCTGCACTTCGCCGCTGTCCCGTTATGCCGATTTACTGGTGCTGCGATTGTTGCAAACAGTGTTGGAACAAGGCCGTAGCAGCCGTACAACGCGGGCGAAGGAAAAAGTCAACCTGCGCCATTCTTCCTGTCACGGCCAAATTACTTGGAACGTTCTTCCTCCAGATTTACACCACGAATTTGAGACGGAATTCGCATCGCTGGTGGTACATCTGACGGAACGCGAAAGGGTTGCTGAGGATGCTGAGAGCGATTTGCAAGGATTGAAGAAAACGGGATTGATGAAAGAGCGCACGGGGCAAACTTTCCAGGGTTTGATTACAGGTGTTCAGTCTTACGGTTTCTTTGTAGAAATTGAGGTGCGGCCACCGGAGAGCGACATTCTGCGAGTTGAAGGGTTGGTGCACGTTTCTTCGCTGAAGGATGATTGGTATGAGTATCGATCGCGCCAGCAAACTCTCGTCGGGCGCAAAAACCGCAATCAGTACCGTTTGGGCGATCGGGTGGAAGTTCAAGTTAAGAGTGTTGACTACTATCGCCAGCAAATTGATTTAGTTGCAGTTGGTGGCGGCAGTCAAGCTTTTGATGATGATGAATAATTAGTTGACAGTTGACAGTTGACAGTTGACAGTTGACGGTTGACAGTTGATAGAAATTAGGAGACGGCAGTGCCGTTTCCCTACAATGTTATTTTGGGGTAGGGACACGGCATTGCCGTCTCCGAACTATCATCTCGCTCGTGCAACCGGATTTGATATAACAACAATTGCCAACAACAGTCAACCGTCAACTAATTACTAATTACTAATAACAGTCAACAGTCAACAGTCAACAGTCAACTAACCAATAACAAATGACCAATAACTATCCTCTAATTGTAGGAGTTACCGGTGCATCGGGACTGATTTACGCGGTGCGAACTCTCAAATATCTCTTGGAAGCCGATCGCGCTGTTGAACTGGTAGCATCTAAGTCTACTTACATGGTTTGGCAAAGCGAACAGAACATCCGAATGCCCTCAGAACCGACGCTTCAAGAGGAATTCTGGAGGGAACAAGCTGGAGTCGCCACCATGGGCAAACTCCGCTGTCATCCCTGGCAAGATGTGGGTGCTAATATTGCTAGTGGCTCGTTTCGCACCCAAGGGATGATCATTATTCCCTGTAGCATGAGTACACTAGGCAAGTTGGCGGCTGGCTTGAGTTCGGATTTGCTCGAAAGAGCCGCCGACGTTCAGCTCAAGGAAGGGCGGAAATTAGTAATCGTACCTAGGGAAACGCCTTTTAGTTTGATTCACCTGCGGAATTTGACTACCTTAGCGGAAGCTGGAGCTAGAATTGTGCCAGCGATTCCTGCTTGGTATCACAATCCGCAAACTATTGAAGATTTGGTAGACTTTGTGGTGGCTCGTACTTTAGATCAGTTGGGCATTGACTGCGTTCCTCTCAAACGCTGGAAGGAAGATGAAAGTCAGTAGTCATGGGAATTCGGAATCGGGCATCGGGCATCGGGCATCGGGCATCGCGCATCGGGCATGGATAGCCGGTCAAAAATAACAAATAACAAATAACAAATAACAAATTACCAATTACCAATTCCCAATTCCCAATTCCCCATTCCCGATGCCCGATTCCCAATTCCCAATTCCCCATTCCCCATTCCCAATATTATTAATATGCGTGCTTTATTTTTGCTAGTAACTGTGGTGGGGCTGACTATTTTTGCCCTACAAAATGTGGAGCCGATGTCGCTGGTATTTTTGGGAATGCGATCGCCCGCAGTGCCACTATCTATCTGGATATTATTCACCATCGGAGTCGGAGTTGTCACTTCTTTGCTGATTTCTGCTTTGCTGGGTTTCTCCAATTACCTATCTCAACCGCGAGGCCGCACCGATCGCCAAAATGACCGCAATACTTTCACAGAAGACAACAGAACACCTTACCCAGCCTCTCCTCCTCCCAGAAAACCGGAAATTGACCCCGATCGCAATTCCAGAAATACCGAAACTCAGCCTGCTTCTGGATACCGAACTGAGTACGGTACACCCACCGCTTATAATGCTCGGACTGTCCAGCAGGATGTGTCGCCCCCAAACTCTAGTAACGCCAAGACTTATACTCAAGCTGCGGCTTCTATTCCCGCCGATGATGAGGAGGATGATTGGGTGTCAGGTCGCTCAAAAATTAGCTCTCAAAGCAGTGAGGACGATTGGGGTTCTGAAAACGCATCCAGCGAGCGATCGGTCGTAAATGACGTTGTAGAGGCAAATCCGAGGGATTACGAAGCCAAACAGGAACCGCAAAGCCAGTCCTGGAAAGGCTCAGTCTACTCTTATGGCTATCGAGATCCGAGCCAATCCGGGGTGGGCCAAACTGAGTCTGTCTACGATGCAGACTATCGGGTACTCGTTCCCCCCGAAGAGGCGGCAATTCCTGAGACTACTGGCGAAGAAGTAGCTAAACAGAATACTGAAGATGAGGAAGATTGGGGTTTAGACGAAGGTGATGAATTAGAGGACGATCGCCCTAATAGTGGGCCGATCAACCTCAAAAAATAGTAAAATATTGGAGGATTTGACTGTGGATTTGTTGAGAGGAGCCAACCTCTATCTCGTCGGGATGATGGGTGTGGGGAAAACAACCGTAGGGCGGATTGTAGCCAAGGAATTAAAGTATCATTTTTTTGATACTGATTCAGTCATTGCTCAAGTTGCCAATCAGTCGATCGCAGATATTTTTGCGACTCAAGGAGAGGAGGAATTTCGGGAGTTAGAAACTAAAGTCCTCGGCCAATTGTGTGCTTATACAAATTTAGTCGTTGCTACGGGTGGCGGCACTATTTTGCGGTTGACTAATTGGAGTTACCTACGCCACGGTATAGTGGTTTGGTTGGATGTGCCTGTAGACCAATTGTGCGATCGGCTGCGGGATGACATCACTCGCCCCCTACTGCGCGAAGGCGATCTCAAAATTAAGCTGGAAACTCTGTGGAAGGAGCGAGAGCGTTTCTACACTCAAGCAGATGTGCGAGTATGTGCCAATGTCAGCGATTCGCCGGAAGTTGTGGCTGTTAGGGCGATCGAGGAAATCCAAAAAGCGATCAAAGCCAAAATCGCAAACGATATGATATAGAGGAGACGGCAATGCCGTGTCCCTACAGTATTATTTTCGGTAGGGAAACGGCACTGCCGTCTCCTAGTTTCTAATAATTCCGATGTAACCAGAATTGACCTTACTAGGTTGTGCCAAAAAATAAATTGGCCCTACCGCTCAAAGGCTATAGGGCGCAAGGACAGTTAAACGCTTCTTTAATTGTCGGGAAAATCAGGATAAATCTTATGCTCCTATGTGACGATTTTATAATCGTCCATTCACCTACAAAATTTTCTGTATCAAAAAATGTAACCTAGCAGCGATCGCATTTAAGTTGTCCTATTCTAAAAGCAATACCTCATGCAATTCCGACTAGCAGCTCTCTAAAGCTGCTTTTTTATTGCGAATACGAAGGAAGTTCGGCAACGGATTCTGTAACGGATTTAACGGATGGAATTCGGAAGAAGGAGAAATGCCCTATGCCCAATGCCCTATGCCCAATGCCCAATTCCCCATTCCCCATTCCCCATTCCCCATTCCCCATTCCCCATTAAAAAAATACGAACCAGCCTGTTTTTGACAAAAACTCGATCGCACCTCCCAACCCCAAACCAGTCAGAGAAACACTAGCTAATATCCCAAAAGACCGCCATTTTTTGAATCCAGATACTTGAATATCTAGTCTTGCCAAAGATCCGGCTGATATCAAAACTAAACAAGTAGTAAATAAGTGCAGCCAAGTAACAACTATTACTGCTATAAAAGAGTATATAATAATTGAAATAAAAGCACCCAAATCAGTCGATAACCACCGCATAATTAAGGTTTTAGTATCCCTCAATGGGAACGACAAGACGACAGATAGCACTAAACTAACACCTACACTTAAAAACCAAACAAAATGGGGGGGAACATCAAACTCAGATAATTTCCAGCCCAAACAGAAGTAGGCAAGAAAAAGTAGGGTGAGGGAAAGCCAAGAGTTTTTTCTCATAGCCTATAAGTTAGTAGAAATAGCTTGCACCGGACAAGTAGGGATGCACTGCTCGCAGACGATACAGCGCGATCGGGCAAAAGTTAGTTTAAAGCTTTCTGGGTCAAGAGTCAAGGCTTCTGTGGGGCAAACTCCCGTACACAAGCCACAATGAACGCAGATATCTTCATCTATGAGTATTTCCCGACTGGCGAGGGAAACTCCGATATTTTGCGATCGCAACCAGTCGATCGCCGCTTCTAGTTGGTCGATGTCCCCAGATAACTCTAGCACCAGTTTGCCCACTTGATTCGGAGCCACCTGAGCGCGGATAATGTTTGCAGCCACATTAAAATCCTTCGCCAGTCGATAAGTGACAGGCATTTGGATCGATCGTTGGGGAAACGTCAGCGTTACCCGTTTTTTCACGCTGTTAGTCCTCGGTAATTTACTCTAAATTTTTCTCTTCTCATCTTTTAGCGTACTTGAAATTTGTCAACAACACAGAAGTTTAACAAAATATTTATGATAAACGTGTGGTCATCTCATCATGTGGTATAATCTGAGGTGGCTATTAAAAATAAAAAACCTACAATTAAAATCCAAATTCATTTTATGAGTCCCAATTCGCCAAACTCAACTACTGCCACCACAGCAAAAAATTCGGAAACAAATTCAGCAGCGAAACGGGTCAGAAACTTATTAATTGTGTTAGCTGCGATCGCCCTTTCGGTATCCATCTTTTTCGGACTACGAACCCAAACACCATCAAGTAATCTCACCGCAATGGCAAAAGCCTCCGCACCACTAGAAACAGCCTTAGCCAACGGCAAACCGACACTCATGGAATTTTATGCTAATTGGTGCGGTAGCTGTCAGACAATGGCCAAAGATTTGAGTGAAATCAAACAGAAATATGCCGAACCACTAAATTTTGTCATGTTGAATGTAGACAATGACAAATGGCTGCCAGAAATCACCAAATATCGAGTAAATGGGATTCCGCACTTTATCTATTTAAACAATAAAGGTAGCGCCGTTGCCGAAACCATCGGCGAAGCGCCACGCGATATTATGGAAGCTAATTTAGAAGCTTTAATTGCCGGAAAAGAGTTGCCACACGCAGAAGCTACGGGTCAAGTTTCTAATTTTACACCTGCCACAGGGCCAGTGAAAACAAGCAGTTCCGACCCCCGTGGACACGGCAGTCAAGTACAGTGAAAGAAGTCATTAGTCAGTAGTCATTAGTCAGTAGTCATTAGTCAGTAGTCATTAGAAACAAGACTGTAGGCGCGGGCGGTGCCCTGAGCGAAGTCGAAGGGTTCACCAACAATAATTGCCGATAATTGACAATCTCATAAACCCGCCCTCTCTTCTGCTAATCTCGTTTAAGCCGCACCATAAAGAAACCATCCATTTGATGTCGGTGTGGCCAAACTTTCACCCATCCTTCCGGTGATGGCTGTACTGGTAAATCAATTGTGGGCGGTTCGATTTTCCAGTGAGGATTATTGCTTAAAAACGATTGAATAACGACTTCATTTTCCAAGGGATGAATCGTGCAAGTTGCGTAAACTAATACACCGCCAGACTTGACAAATGTCGCTGCATTTGCTAACAATTCTGATTGCAATTGCGATTGTGCTTGAATGTTTTCCGGTGTGTGATGCCAACGGGCATCAGCGCGGCGGTGGAGGGTTCCAAGCCCGGAACAAGGTGCATCTAATAAAACTCTGTCTGCTAGGTCAATAAACTCTGGAAACTGGCGGCTATCTCCGGTATGAATCTGGATTGATTTCATTTGGAGTCTGTCTGCATTTTCTTTAAGTCTTTTGAGTCTATTTGCAGTTTTGTCGCAAGCGTAAATCGTGCCTGTATCTTGGATTAATTCGGCAATGTGGGTGGTTTTTCCGCCCGGTGCGGCGCACACATCAATGATAATTTCTCCCGGTTGTGGATCGAGTAAATGGGTGACTAATTGAGCGCTGCTATCTTGGATTGTCCACCAACCTTCGCTGTATCCGGGAAGGTTTTGAATTGCGCCGCTACTGCCATTTATTCTTAGGGCTTGGGGCAAGTGTGGGATTCGGCTAACGCTGATGTTTTGGGATTTGAAGGCAGTTTCGATTTCGGCGATCGCACTTTTTAAAGGATTGATTCTGAGGTCAATTGTGGGCGATTGATTGAACCATTGGCAGAGTTGTTCGGTTTCGGTTTCGCCTAGTTGTTCGATCCACATTTCGACAATCCAGTCGGGGAAACTGTGCAGAATTCCTAGGCGTTCGACAGTTGATTTATAGTTAGTAACTGTTAATGGGTTTAATTCCTGATCGGTTAAACGAATATATTGCCGCAACAAACCGTTGACAAAACTGCTGAGTCCTGAAAAGCCGTTTTCTTTTGCTAGTTGAACGGTGGTGTTGACGGCGGCGGAGGGGGGGATGTTGTTGAGATATTGGAGTTGATATAAACCTAAATGTAGGATGGTACGGAGTTCTGGCGGTTGTTGGGAGGATTTTTTTGTGGCTAGTTTGTCGATGATAAAGTCGATCGCGCGCATTCTCCTGACACTACCATAGACTAATTCTGTGACTAAACGGCGATCGAGGTCGGTGAGTTCAGAATTGCGAAAAGTGCGATCGAGTGCGACATCTGCGAATGCACCACGGCGGTGGACTTCGCGGAGTGCGAGAAAGGCTATTTGGCG
>JAYTZD010000651.1:0-2346 GCA_043742065.1 Oscillatoriales bacterium | reverse complement strand
CGGGAATGGTGATTACTTGCCCTTGAGAATTCGGTGCGGAATTCGGTGCTGCACTGGATGCGCTGTTGTTGGCTGGAAATAGTAGGGCTGGCTGCTGGATGGGGCTGGGCTTGTTGGTGACAGGAGTTTGAGATATGGCGATGGGGGGCAAACTGGGACTGGGGGATTGGGTGCTGATGGGCGGGGGTGGTAGGGGCGGTAATGTTGGTGTTGCTGAGGGTGTTGGTGCTGGGGGTGTTGGTGTTGCTAGAAATGGACTGGGAGAGACCCCGATCGCGACGTTTGGCTGTGCAGATGGGTTGGATGCTGCACTGGTGGGGGCTGAGGCGATTTGGGCTTGCCTCACTTGCAGCATTTTGATCGCACCTGTGGTCAAACCAACAGTGGCTACAACCATTGCTGCGACTTTGAGCCAAGGTACGGGCTGGGAGCGTTTGGGCGATCGGCTGAGGTTCGGAAGTGCCATCACCTCGCTGCTGTATTCGTCCAAAGCGGTGGCTAAGTCAAACAGTTGTACGGTGCTGAGACTCACTACTGGCCCGGATTCTGCGACTGTCAAAGAGCCTAAAAATAAGTTGTGGGCGAGGAGGCCGCGGGGTTCCAAGTGGGGGGGTGCGGGAAAGTTGGCATTTTTAGGGCTGTCTGAAGAGTTGAGTTCGGATGTTGCTTTTTCTGAAGGGTTGAATGATTCATGCAGCATGACGGGGCTGCGGGTGGGCGTTGAGGCGGTTTTCGCAACGCTATCACTGAATTCAGATTGACTCCTGGTTTCCCAGGGGCGAGGTTCGCCAAGAAAGTTTTGAATGTATGAGTTGACGGCTTCGTGGAGGGCTTCTAGTTGAGCGCGATCGCCCTTGAGACTAATGTGTTCGGTATCTGGCAACCGTGGATCGTCGAGTCGCAGTTCAAAACTGAGAGATTTCAAGACGGGTTTGCCCGCCCAGCGAGATAGAGGCGAACTTTTGGCTGTAACTTCCAGCGTGCAAGTGGGGGGGGTGTACCGTTTTAAAACCATAAAAGTCTGTTGACTGTTGACTGTTGACTGTTGACTGTTGACCGTTCTCGTTACCAGACTCTGCCTGGTAAGGCCGATCGCAATTTGATAAATTTTTGCTTATTTAATTTTTAGCCCGATCGAGCAGAGCTAACCAGAGGCGACGGTGGCCGCCGGGACTGCTGTAGAAGAGTAAATCGATCAACAGTTTGAGGGCTAAATTAGTTAGTTGTGCGCCGGATAAGTTTTCTGCGTCTTCCATGCGATCGCCATAAGTATTGCTGAATCTGTCAATATAGTCTCCCAGCAAAGCCACGGTATGAGGTTCGCGATTTTGCTCTGCCATTTGTTCCAGCAGTGCTACAGCGCGACGGATTAAGGCTTGGTGCTGTTTTGCTAAGTGACAGCTAATCAAAACGAGCGATCGGGCTTCTTCCACATCCAGTTTTTTCCGTCCTCCCTGGCCTTTCCGTAGCGGGTTAGACTGGCGTAGTCGCCATAGTGCCACGCGATCGGCCACCATTGACTCTAAATTCAGTTCGACAGCCACCTTGAGCATTGCCTCTGAGCCTATTCCGGCCAATGCTTCTAGGGCTAACAGCACTAAATCCAGTTGGGATTTAATGTTGTCCAACTGGGTAGGTTCTGGTGCTTTTTGGGTCAATTCTTCCCAGTTGGGAGATGTGCCCGTTTCGTTTGTGGGAGCGGAGGACTTTACGATCGAGCGCATAGCTTCAGCATAGGAAATTAATACAGATTCAGGCAGGATCTCAAACAGTATCCGGTGATGGCGCTTGTTACCAGCATCGCAAAAACTATTCTGTTAATCTTGATCCACACCCATGAGCTTTGATTTCGGCAACCCTGACTGTTAGACGGAATTATCGGTTGAAAGTTGCGTTTTCAAGTGCGATCGGTCTAAACAAACCCATAATCAAAATCTCCCCCCAACCATGCTACGCCACAGAGTGACCGAAATCAAATCAGTTGATATCATATCAATTCCGGCTGCGCCGGAATGATATAGAGGAGACGGCAATGCCGTTTCCCTACGCCAGATTAATTGTATGGAAACGGCACTGCCGTCTCCTAATTTCCTAATAATTACTCAATCCTGACTACTTCAAAAATGCGATCGTCACACCTCCACCTCCTTCTTTTTGACTAGCCAACTCATAGCGGGAAACCTGCGGATGAGTGTCCAGAAATTCGTGAATCCCCCGTCGCAACTGTCCCGTACCTTTGCCATGAACTATCCACAACACTCCGTATTCAACGGCTTTGGAAAGTGCTCTGTCTACTTCGATTTCGCCATCGGAAACTCTGGCACCTCGCAAGTCGATCGTATTATT
>JAYTZD010000650.1:0-9372 GCA_043742065.1 Oscillatoriales bacterium | reverse complement strand
GATTTGGGGGCTGTATTTTGTCCAAGCATCGGCGCGGCTTTGATACAGTTCGATTGTACTCAAGTTTAAAATACCATATTCCGTCCAAGCGTCCGCCGAAGCTCGATCAAACTTAATATTAGCATTGAGCAACACTTTTTTGATAGTTGCCAAAAGTTCCCTCGGCTGCCAAGGTTTACTAACATAAGCCTCCGCTCGATCGAGCGCCGTTGAAAATACACTTAACCGCTGTCCCTTCCCTGTTAAAAATACGATCGGTATATTCCCAGTATGGGGGTTAGCTTTAATTAAACTACACACACCATAGCCATCCATACGAGGCATCACGATATCTAATAATACTAAATCGGGACAGTTTTTCTCGACTTTCTCCAGGGCTTCTACACCGTTAGATGCCTGAATTACATTCAATCCGCTGCAACTCAACTGATGTGAAATACACTCCCGCTGGGCGCGGGAATCTTCTACAACTAAAACTGTACTCATCGCTCCCCACCTGATTTTTGAGGTAAACTTGTCCGCCGCTTCGACTTACCCTTGCTTAAATCAGTTTACCCAGATTGGATGTGTTTCCGATCACTGGCGATCGGGATTTATTAAAATTGAAACAAATCTTAAACTTACCTAGAGGTATATGGAATTAGATGAAAAATAAGAGTTATAAAAAAATTAATTACAGCATTCATTACTTGCTATTCTCACGTTATTTAGTTAAACTGTACTTGTGCCGGACAAAAAGCTTGTTGAATTGAGCAAGATAATCAGCTACCCTATGTTATCAAGTTCTCACACAACAACAAATGAATAGATTGCTCCTCACTTTACTGATAAGTCCGACGCTGTTTGGGTTTGTGATGTCTCTAAGCGCGATCGCAAATCCCATTCAACCTAGCGAAACACCAGGCCAACAGACTAATTCCCCCAACTGTGTGAAATCGCCCCACACTCAGCGTCTGACTTGCGTGCGTTTTCCCGGCAAGTCTGCTGCTGTCAATTCTAAACCGAAAATCAGTTGGCAACGCCCTGGAGATGAACAGATTGCCATGCTGGACTTTACGGAAGAAGAAAGCGATGCAGCGGTGGCGTTATTTGGTTGCGACTGCCCACTTTGTCTCAATTCGCTGCGCCAGTTGCGGGGTTTGCCGCCACTAGCAAGTTAAAGCCGATCGCACTTAATTTCAGCCATAAAGCGCGATCGCCCGAAATTACTGCTGTGCGATCGCCCAGACTACCAAGGTATAATATGAACGAAGTAAACCGCTACGAATGAATCATGTCCGTAAACACCGCGCTACCCGCAGCCCTAGCCAAAATAGTCCAGCGCTTTCAGCGACACGCCGATCCGAAACAGCGCTATGAACAACTGCTGTGGTATGCTAAGCGACTTCCAGCATTTCCCGAAGGCGACAAATTGCCGGAAAACAAAGTTTCTGGCTGCGTATCGCAAGTTTATATTACTGCAAATTTGGCAGACGGAAAAGTTTTGTTTCAAGGCGATTCAGATGCTCAGTTAGTCAAAGGATTAGTTGGGTTACTCGTGGAAGGTTTGAGCGGATTAACTCCGGCTGAAATTGTCACAGTCACCCCAGATTTTATTCAAGATACGGGATTGAATGTGAGTTTGACTCCTTCCCGCGCTAATGGATTTTATAACATCTTTCAAATGATGAGAAATAAAGCACTTGCTTGTCAATTGAGCGAGCAAGCTGAAACTAATTAATAGGATAAATATCTATGAATTTTGTGAAACAGGCATCTTGCCTGTTGTATTTTTGTGAAACGGGCATCTTGCCTGTTGTAATTTTGTGAAACAGGCATCTTGCCTATTGTAATTTTGTGAAACGGGCATCTTGCCTATTGTAATTTTGTGAAACGGGCATCTTGCCTGTTATTGAGATGCTATTGAGCTATATTTATCAATATAAACTAATGAATTTATGCCGATTTTTTACATTAAAATTTTTAGTAATAACAGCGGTGTTTTTGATAAGTTGGTTGCCCTTTTCTTTGCCAGTATATGCTGTGGGATATCCGCAGTTTCCTGATTCACCGAAGAGTACGATCGAAAGTGCGATCGACTTTCACATTCATTCATCCCCTGATGTGATTCCCCGCAGACTTGACGATTTTGAAGTAGCCAAATTAGCTGCTAAGGCGAAGATGAAAGCTGTGGTATTGAAAAATCATTTTGCGAGTACAGCAGCCCGCGCAATTCTAGTTAATAAAATAGTACCAGAAATCCAAGTTTTCGGAGGAGTTGTGCTCAATTATTCTGTAGGTGGGATGAATCCCCAAGCCGTAGAGGCAATGCACCGCATCGGTGGCAAATACGGTAAAGTAGTTTGGCTACCAACAGTTGATGCTGAGTGTCACTTGAGGATTTTTCACAAGCCGGGAATTGGGATTAAAGTTGCGGAAAATGGCAAGATTTTACCGGAGACAGAAGCGGTATTGCAGATTGTAGCTAGAGAGAATTTGGTGTTGGAAACTGGTCATATTTGCGCGGAAGAAGCAATGGCTGTTGTTGAGCAAGCTAACCTTCTGAACATTAAGAACATCCTGATTACCCACGCAATGGCTGATGTACCGGGTTTGTCCCTAAAAAATATGCAAACAGCCGCCCAGATGGGAGCTTTCTTAGAACTCGCATTTGTGAACGATTTGATGGGAGAAAATGCGTCTGACGAGGGACACAAAAACTGGCATCATGTTTCAATTGAGCGGATGGCGGCCGCAATTAAACTAATCGGAGCCGAGCATTTTGTGCTCAGTACAGATTTGGGCAGAAAACCCGATCCTTTACCTGCGGAAGGTTACAAAATATTTGTGAAAAAGTTGATGGGTGAAGGAATTTCTCAGCGGGAAATTGATTTAATGATGATAGAAAATCCTGCTCGTTTGTTAGGAATTTAGGAGTTGAGGAAACGGCAGTGCCGTTTCCCTACAATACTATTTTGGGGTAGGGACACGGCATTCGCGTGTCCTTCATTCCCTACCAAGGACTAACTTGAACAGCGCCACCCGGTGCAAAAACTACCCGGAAATCAGCCAACGGTTCCGCAGGTGGCCTGGTGCCCACAGGCTTGTAAAGCAAATCAGAGAAAAGCGTTTCCCCGATGCGATCGACTGTTTGAGTATTCTGTGACTTGTAACCGACAATCGCACCATCTTTACCCACACTCACCCGATAAACCAACTCTCCTTCCACAGGCGCTTTACCCTTCAAAACTCCCTCAATTTCCTTGCTAAGCTTTCCCTTCAACTGCTCAATTTCCGCCGGATCAGTAATCGCCACTGCTACCCCCGAACTCTGCAAACCTTCAGAAACAGGTGTGGGAGTAACCGACGGCGAAGCATCAACAGCCGGAGTTGGACTCGAAGTTGGACTCGAAGTTGGACTGGAAGTTTCACCCGGAGTTTCACCCGGAGTTGGACTTGTAGTTTCACTCGGAGTTGGACTCGAAGTTTCACTCGGAGTTGGACTCGAAGTGGGTAGAGGCGATTGAGTGCGATCGTCCGGTAGTAAACCCGAAGCCGCCGGTGTTGAGTTAGGATTAGGTGTTCCCGCACCCGGATTCGGCGTACCGGTATTCTGGCCAGTAGTATTGGATTGTCGCACCGGATCTCTGGGGCGCTGGACTCCTGGCACCGGTACCAAGAAAAATGCCATCGCAGCTATTACCAAACTCGATACTCCCACCGCAGCAGGTAAAACCCGCTGCGCCATAGGTTCTGCCGACTTGATATAACGTTTGGAAACAGGCGTTAATTGCAGTGACAACTCTGGTAATGTCTGCGAGTCGGCAAAAAATTGGTCGATCGCCTCTACCAAATCAAATAGCTGTATCGTAGTTAAATCGATTTCTGCCGAATGTTGTGTTTTTTCACCGATTTGGATTCCGCTACCCTCAGCCGCCGTTAGAACGGTCAATCTGTGCCAATTCCCGTCGATTCTGTGCAACTTTACCAAGGCTGAATCAGGGTCGTGGCGATCGGGATAATGGACTCCACTCATAAATTCTTGAGCGTAGCTGCTGACAACCCTCACCAAGCTTTCAAAAAAATCTCGTCCCCCGGTTAAGGGCTCGGCGAGACCACTCACATAGCATTCAGCGCTCATTAGTATAGAAAGCACCGGCCGCATATCTAACTGGCTTGCCACCGATCCATCGCTCAACCCTTCTAGAACTAGGGTGCAATTTGGCAGACTGTACTGACGTCTAATAGCCATTATTCAACTTCTCCATCAAACAGACTCACCCAAAACCTCTGCATTCCGGCTGTACCAGTACAAAATAGCAGTTTGCCCAACAAGTTCAAAGCTAGTTCGTCCAGCTTTTCGTCCGAGTCGTAAGCTACAACTACCGATCGCTTGGGGTTCATGCGCGATCGAAAGTGAGCTCGAAACCGTTCTAAATACTCCGCCAGCGGTAAGTGCTGATTGAAGGGGATATTTCTCGATCGCAACTGTTGAGAGTCTTGCAGCAACTGACGAATTGTCGCCGTTAGCTTGCGGGCCAAATTGCAGGCGATCGCCACCAACGCTTTTGCCTCCATCGCGGCGAGGGGGCGGCGCTGAGTATAGCGACGCAGCGGGTTAGTATTACGCAGCAGCCAAAGGGCAACCCGATTTTTGATGATTCCTACCAATTCCAGTTCCTTTGACACTGCCAGCATTTCTTCAGCGCCTCCGAGATACAAGGCTTCGATCGCCAACAGCATCAAGTCAATTTGCAATCTGGCGCGGCGGGGACATCCGCCACCTGTGGGCGACAAATCTGGCAAACTGTCTAAAATCAACGGGTTTGACTCGGCAAGCGAAGTTTCTGACGGCATTACGATCACGGCAATATCTATTCCAAAAAAACTATACGGGCACGCGGGGCCTCTGGCATGAGAAATTCTCAACCCAGGACTCCTTTGAGATACTTGATTTTATTATTCACTTTAATTTATATTTTCAATCTACCAGATACTGGTCATGGCGATCGACTGCCACCTACCTCTAGATAGACTTTATGGTGTCAGGATTCCCGTCTGTCTAGCTAAAATAGTCGAACCAACTAGCACACACTGTGATAAGCTAGAAAAGTTGTTTAAATTCGCACATCCGGGTTTTCGGGTGTTTCTAAGGCGCAAACCTTCAGAAATACGACCGGGTGGAGGATTAACCCGAATTAGGAGTTAAAAAATCATGCCAGTAGTCAGTTTGGCTCAAATGCTAGAGTCAGGAGTTCACTTCGGACACCAAACCCGCCGGTGGAACCCGAAAATGGCCCCCTACATTTTTACAGAGCGCAACGGGGTTCACATCATCGACCTCGTGCAAACCGCTCAGCTCATGGAAGACGCTTACGAGTACATGAGAGTAGCCTCCGAAAAAGGCAAAAAGTTTCTGTTCGTCGGTACAAAGCGCCAAGCTGCCGGGATTGTAGCACAAGAAGCCCAGCGCTGTGGTGCTTACTACGTCAACCAACGCTGGTTGGGTGGAATGCTCACCAACTGGACAACGATTAAGTCCCGCGTCGAACGCCTCAAGGATTTGGAACGCCGCGAAGAAACAGGTGCTCTCGATTTGTTACCGAAAAAAGAAGCTTCGGTGTTGCGTCGTGAAATGGTCAAACTCCAGAAATATCTGGGCGGGATTAAGTCCATGCGGAAGATTCCCGACGGAGTGGTTTTGGTAGACCAACGTCGAGAGTATAATGCGGTGTTGGAATGCCAAAAATTGGGAATTCCGATCGTATCTTTACTCGATACTAACTGTGACCCCGATTTGGTGGACATTGCGATTCCGGCCAACGACGATGCTATTCGATCGATTAAACTGATAGTTGGCAAGTTGGCTGATGCTATCTACGAAGGTCGTCACGGTCAACTCGAAGGTAGCGATATCGATGAAGACTACGATTACGAAGGTGCTTATGAAGGCGCGGAATATGATGTCGAAATCGAAGAATTGGATGACCCCAATTATGTAGATCCCGACGATGCAGCCGACGGTGACACCGAAGCAGCCGAGTCCTAGGGTCCCTTGGTAAAGCGCTGGTAACAGCCAAAAGTTAGCGCCATAATTAATTATGGCGCTATAAATACAAGGTCTCCCTAGGCGAACCGAGTATTTTGTCAAAAAGTCTAATCATTAACATAGAATCATTAACATTAAAATTAGTGACTAAGAACTAATGACTAAGAACTAATGACTAATGACTAATGACTAATGACTAAGAACTAATAACTAATTTTGATTGGGAAATTAAAGAAGATGGCGGACATATCTGCAAAACTTGTTAAAGAACTGCGCGACAAAACTAGCGCTGGTATGATGGACTGTAAAAAAGCCCTCGTTGAAAACGAAGGTGACCTAGAAAAAGCAATTGAATGGTTGCGGAAAAAAGGTCTGGCTTCTGCTGGCAAAAAAGGTGGACGAGTTGCCTCAGAAGGTATCGTAGGTAGCTACATTCACACAGGTGGCCGCGTCGGCGTTTTGGTGGAAGTAAACTGCGAAACCGATTTTGTCGCCCGTCGCGAAGATTTCCAAGCTTTGGTACGCAATATTGCCATGCAAATTGCAGCTTGTCCAAACGTGGAATACGTGAAAGTTGAAGACATCCCCGCCGAAATTGTCGAAAGAGAAAAGGCAATTGAAATGGGCAAGGATGACTTGGGTAACAAGCCAGAAAATATCAAGGAAAAGATTGTTCAAGGACGCATTGACAAGCGTTTGAAAGAGTTGTGTTTGATGGATCAGCCTTTTATTCGCGACCAAAATATCTCGGTGGAAGAGTTGGTCAAACAAACCATCGCCCAAATTGGTGAAAATGTCCAAGTGCGTCGCTTCGTGCGCTTTGTATTGGGCGAAGGTATTGAGAAAGTTGAAGCTAACTTTGCTGATGAAGTGGCCGCCCAAATGGGTGTTCAGTAATTAATCATTAAGATTGAGAATTAAAAGCCGAAAATGCGATCGCCCTGTTTACATTTTTAGTCTTTAATTCTCAATTTTTTTAAAGTTTATCCGGGAGATATGGTGGGATCTAGAGAGCGAATAGAGCAAGATTTGGCAGGACTAGAAGAATCTTTAACAGCTTTTAATTTGGAGTTTCGCAGTACCTACGAAAGTTATCTAACTGCTTTGGGACAAGCTGTGCGACAGCAGTTGATTTTGGCTTCCTATCACCTTTGCACTCAAGTGATGCCCGATGCGTTTCTGAAGTTGTCCTTCAATGAGCGTCAGAAAATGCAGCATTCTGTGCGACTTTTGGCTGCGATATCTCAAGAAAAATTGCGATCTCTAGCGACTCAAGAACAGGCAGTTGAAACAATAGAAGAAGACTTAGAAGATGACTTAGAAGAAGATGACTTAGAAGAAGATGATGAAATGGCAGAATATGAAAACAGACAAGAAGATGACAATATAGATGACGATAGAGATATAGAAGAACAAGAAGATTCGATCATTAACTATCAATTCCCAGCCCCAAATCACCAGTTGCCAATTGCTAATTCACCGGAAACTTTCGCGCGCTGGCAACGGAATCTTGAAAAGGCAATATTTAATATTATCAAGTTGCTTTCTCGCGACACAAACCGTTTACTGCAACAATCGGGAATCTTACCCAATCAATTGCCAGAACAGGTTTTAGAAGCTGCTTATCAAGCTGAATCGTCCGGGGAGAGTGTTGCAGGGCCTCCTAATTTATTAAACATCATCATTGAAACTGGTACTTCCCCAAAATCAGGAAAATTGGGAGAAACTAGAGGTAATACCGCTATTCAGATTACAGCGATTAAACTCCGTTTGTGGGAAATAGAGTTTGCCGATGCAGCAACTTCGGCTGGGCGTCAGCAAATTCGCAACCTATCTGCGCGCTTAAATGCTCTTGGGCGCGATTACCAGAAAAAGCATCGCGAATTAGCTGTGGTGCAAGCTGAGTCGGCTTGGCGATCGAGTTGGGTTGAATAGAAGGCCATTCTCAGTTGACTGTTGTCAGTTGACTGTTGTCAGTTGACTGGAATTCTTGAGCTATGATTAATAACTAATGACTAATAACTAATGACTGATGACTGATGACTGATGACTAATAACCAACCAGAATGGCAGCGATGGCAGAAAGCTCTTTCAGTAGAAGCCGATCGCGGATTTAACGACTTACAAGGCAGTCAATACCGTTTCAGCGAGTTTCTCAGTGTCAGCTTGAGACAACTCGCTGGTGTCGTGACTGCCAATTTGCGCGATCGCACCCGCCAACTAGCCGCCGAATTTGACATCTACCCAGAGAAGGATATCGAACAACGTCAACATTTACTCGCCATCACCAGCAGTTTTTTGACGCAAATGCAGCGAGTTTGGGAAGAACAAAGCAGCCAACAAGCTGAACCAGAAACCCCAGAAAGACAGGAAAGACAGGAAACACAAAATCCACCAATTTCCACTCGAACCGCACCCCTGAATTCAACATCAGCACCTGCGAGTCTGACTCTGACACAAGAATTGACTCGTGTCACCGGAATCGGCCCTGCAAACGGCAACCGCTTGGCAAAATTGGGTTTAGACACCGTATACGACTTACTTTACTACTATCCCCGCAACCACATTGACTACGCCAAACAAGTCCAAATTCGCGACTTAGTAGCGGGAGAAACTGTCACTTTGATTGCCGAAGTCAAACGCTGCAATTGCTTTTCTAGTCCGAAGAATAAGAAATTAACGATATTAGAATTGATTTTAAAAGATCGTAGTGGAGAACTTAAACTAAGTCGCTTTTTTGCAGGCCCACGCTACAGCAATCGCGGCTGGCAAGAACACAAAAAACGCGAGTATTGTACGGGTGCAGTGCTAGCAGCTTCGGGGTTGGTGAAGCTGGGAAAATATGGAATTACTCTAGAAAATCCTGAATTAGAAGTATTAGATGACTCAGGAAGTGCGATCGAATCCATGAAAGTCGGCCGACTAATCCCTGTTTATCCGCTGACGGATGGGGTGGATGCGGGTGTTGTGAGACGAGGGATTTTGGCTGTGATGCCGGCGGCAAAACAGTTGTCAGAATCGTTGCCTGCTGATTTGCGCGATCGCTATGGTTTAATGGGTTTAGCCGATGCTGTGACGAATATTCACTTTCCGCTCGATCGCGATTGTTTAGCAGCAGCCCGCCGTCGCTTAGTCTTTGATGAATTTTTCTATCTGCAACTAGGACTCCTAAACCGTCGTCAAACCCAAAGAAAAGCTCAAGCTAGCGCCATCATCCTCCCTAGTGGCAAGTTAATCGAACATTTTTACCAAATATTGCCCTTTGCGTTAACCAATGCACAACAAAGAGTAATTAACGACATTCTGAACGACTTAGCCTCACCTTCACCGATGAACAGATTAGT
>JAYTZD010000649.1:0-4738 GCA_043742065.1 Oscillatoriales bacterium | reverse complement strand
TGACTGGTGTATGCAGGATTTACCGCAATGGTAATCCGACCAAACACTTTCCCAAAGTATTCTAAGAACACTCTGAACTGATACCAAGAAGCATCGCTAATTGACTTGGCCAGACAATGATTTTTAACTAGGTTAGACACTCTCAAATCTTCATAAACTACTACATCGTTTGATGTGATTACGCACCTTGCCAATTTAATAGCATGGTCTTTACGCTGTCTACTTATTTTGAGATGTCGCTTACCTAAAATCACTCTGGCTTTGCGGCGATTTGACCCACCTTTGACCTTCCGACTTACAAGACGTTGAGCGCGTTTCAATCGTGCTTCACCTCTACGCAGAAATTTAGGATTAGGAGCCATGAAGCCATTTGAATCAGTGTAAAATTCTTTTAGTCCTACATCTAATCCAATTGTTTTGCCTGTCATTGGAGCGGTTTCCACTCGCTCTACAGAGATGCAAAACTGGACGTAATATCCATCTGCTCGTTTAACCAAACGTACCCGCTTAATTTGGTCTGGTTGATAGAAATTCAGATCGCGAGTCCCTTTTAACTTCAGCCTACCAATCCCACACTTGTCGGTAAAGGTGATTAATTTTCTATCTAATGAAAGCTTCCAAGAATTAGTTTTGTACTCAACAGAACGACAGTCTTTCTGGAATTTAGGAAACCCAACTCTTTTACCTTTGATGCCTTTTTTAATATTATCGTAAAAGCGGGAAATACTAGCCCATGCTCTTTCTGCACTAGCCTGCCTGGCCATCGCACCTAGTTTATTTGCAAAATCAAATTCAGACGCCCAAATCGCACAATACTTAGAAAGATCGAGCCAAGATTTAGCACCACCGTCCATCCAAAGGCGAATCGATTTGTTACGAATGAATTGACAAATTCTAATCGCTTCATCGATCGCCTGGAACTGGTTTGGTTTTGCGTAAGCCTTGAATTCGAGCACGAGCATTTTAACTTCCTCCTTTTCCTATGATAACACACTTATCATAGGAATCCCTGACTTCCTCTAAAAATATGGATAAAGTCCCCCTAGAAGGGGGAGGCTCTAACCCCAATTTTCTGGTAGGCTTTTACCAACCGCTTGGTTAGCTTTAAGACTTGAACAAATCAAGATTTTAGGATAGTAGATTTTAGTTGCGATCGGCGTTTGAAAGTTTAATCAACGCCACTAGGACGGCACGTTAGCATATATCGGGTTCTGATGTCAATAGTTTTCAGCTCCAAATTCAAAAATCCCAGTAGTTTCTGTTGGACGATCGATCGCACATCGCCGAATTTATCTGAAATTTGGAAAAATCGTAATAACTTGGCAATATTTAAGCGATCGCATAAACTTAAAGCGACAACGGACTGTAATGGCAAAGCCGTGTTAGATATGTTGAAATCAAGAAGTTAGAGGCGATCGGCAATGCACAAAATTTTATATTTTGCAACTATAGGACTACTAGCTTTCTCGATGGGAGGCTGCGGTGACGGTGGGGGTGGCGACACAGCCAGCCCCAGCCCCACTCCTAGTGCAGCTTCTCCATCACCGGCGGCCGCAGCCAGCCCCACTCCAGGAGCTCAGGCTTTTCCGTCTCCAGTGGTAGCGGCTGGGCCAAGTGGATTAATTCGATCGACTAACCCAGACCAACGGGCAAAACAGACTCAAACAGGCATCGACAAGGAGAACAGGAAATCAACGCTTCCCATGAAGCTCTTATCAAAAAGCCTTTTGACACCAGCCAATTCTTCTCAGGTAGACCCTTTTGGCTCCCTTCCACCGATCACAGCTCAAGACCCTAGAGCATCTCTGGCTAATCCGTTTCCCAAGCTACCACGGCGAGAAGTTGCCCTGCTACCCAAAATGCCAGAGTTATCCTCTCCTCCGGCGATCGGAGGGCCCGTTCCAGGTACTGAGACAGGGCCTGGGATCAATAGTCCATTAGGCGGTCAGAAAGTCGCAGGCCGTCAGGGAAACCCTTTCGCCCTGGGAGGATCTGGGGTACAAATTGGTTCGCCCCGTCAAGTTCCGGGGTTAAATGCTCCTCAGATAGGCCGCGCTTCGGGAGACCCTTCCCAAGGAGGAGGCACCGGCGCACAAATTGGTTCTCCCCGCCAAGTTCCGGGGTTAAATGCTCCTCAGTTAGGCCGCGCTTCGGGAGACCCTTCCCCAGGAGGAGGCACCGGCGCACAAATTGGTTCGCCCCGTCAAGTTCCGGGGTTAAATGCTCCTCAGTTAGGTCGCCGTCCTATAATCCCTCCAGCGCTTCAGCCAACTGTAGCTACACCCCTAGGAGTCCCAAATCTGCCAGCACTGCCGGTAGACAAGCGTCCGCCCCAGTGGAGAGACCCCAATCCCATTGCCAGAAGACTTAGCACTCCTGGCCGTACTTCACCCATTCGCGCACCCCAGCCAATTGCAGCTAGACCCCTAGGAGTGCCGAATCTGCCACCACTGCCAGTAGACAAGCGTCCGCCCCCGTGGATAGACCCCAATCCGCCTCCAGTCAAGCAATTGCCGGCAATTCCTGGGCCACCTCCACCACCTTCTACTGACCTCGCTACAGGCACTGAAGTTAGCGGAGTTGTAAAAGTTGGGAGCGAGACGCAAGTGATTGTTAAAGTACCGAATGAACCAACCAGTCGATATGTCAAAGTAGGGCAGCGGTTGTCTAACGGGCGAGTTTTAGTGAAGCGGGTTGATGTTAAGTCAGGAGCAGATCCGATCGTGATTCTGGAGGAAAACGGCGTTGAAGTTGCTAAAGGAGTTGGAGAAAAAGCTCCAAGTCGCGAACCAAAACCCGCCAATGCAGTTATTAGCAGTCTGCCAAATGCTGGTAGAGCGACGGGGCGCTAATAATTGACTGTAAGGCAGGAAAAATGCTCAGGGCAAAAAGTCTAATTTTTGCCTTTTTGTATTTAGATCTGATCTGGAATTTTGAAAGTAAAATCAATATAGAGTTGGCTCTGCTGAAAAATCACAATTAGGGATTGAAAAATACCAGACATTTCAGCAAGTCTTAGCTGCTCTAAAATTCCTATTACTAATATTTTGAAGTCAAAGGAGATTTCTCATGCTCGGTTCAATTCAAAAATTAGGGATGGTGATATTAGTTGCTTCTTGTATCGGAAGCGCGACTAATCTCTTGAATCCTCAGCCGTCAATGGCTCAACCAAAAGATGACGCAAAAAAAGAGGAAGGCAAACGCCCTCCTGTTTGCCAAGGTAATCCTCCTACGGGGAAAGTGAAATGCAATTACGAGGGGGCCGACAACTACGAGGGAGACTTCGTGAACGGCTTGCCCGATGGTACGGGCGTTTATGTGTATGCTAATGGCGATCGCTACCAAGGACAATTTCGCAATGGAGTACCAAATGGTCGAGGGATATTCATTTTTAAAGATGATGGCCGCTATACAGGCGTCTTCCAAGACGGCACAATGAGGTCTGGGACGGTAGTTTTTCCTAATGGGGAGCGCTACGTCGGAGACTTTGGAGTTGTCAGAAATGTTCAGACTAATGTGATTAGTAGCCAACCTGCTGGGCGCGGTCAATTTTTTTACTCCAATGGCGATCGCTATGAAGGACTATTCTTTGCCGGCGCGCCCTTTGGCCCAGGGGTATTAATACGAGTAGATGGGACTCGCTGTTCTGGCAAGTTTTTCAATCTAGAACTTGATGCTTCTGTTACCTGCACTTTCCCTAACGGTACGCGCTATGAAGGAGAATTGCGAAAGGGATTGCCTCACGGTGTCGGGACGATGATCGACGCTAGTGGTAGACGCTTTCCGGGGGTATTCCGTAATGGCAAACCAGGACTGTCGTAAATCATAAATTGAGCCTTAAAAGCCAGTTTTGACCAGAAATCTGACAAACGACAAATGACCAAGGAAAATAATAGCCAGCATCGCATAGGAGAAACTTGCTTAATGATTTCCCGTTTTAAAATCAGTGGAATTGCTTTATTAGTTGGATCAGTATTGGGAATTGGTAGTTACGCGACTTATCCATTGCCATCAATGGCGCAAGGAGCAGAAGCTCGAACTGGTCGCTGTGTGCCAGCGATTGCTACAGGTAGAGTTCGGTGTGATTACGACAGTGGCGATAGCTACATCGGAAACTTTGTTAATGGTTTGCCCAGTGGCACAGGGGTATACATCTATTCCAGTGGCGATCGTTATGAGGGGCAGTTCCGCCTTGGCCAGCCAAACGGTCGAGGACAATTTATCTTTAAGGATGATGCTCGCGTCGAGGGCGTATTCCGAAACGGCAAAATCAGCTCTGGTACTGCTCTTTTTGTAAATGGCGATCGCTATGTAGGGCCCTTTTCTCTGGATTGGAAAGTGGGTACGCCGACTGGACAAGGGCAATTCATTTTTCTGAATGGCGATCGTTTTGTCGGTCAATTTTTGGGGGGCAAGCCTTTAGGTGCAGGAGTGTTTACTCGTGCTGACGGTACTCGGTGTTCGGGACAGTTCTTTAATGAAGAACTCGATGCTAGGGGTACTTGCGCGTTCTCCAATGGTATCCGCTATCAGGGAGAGTTCCGCAAGGGATTGCCTCATGGTAAAGGGATAATTATTGATACCAGTGGTAAGCGTTTTCCCGGAGTTTTCAAGGACGGCCAGCGGCTGACTCGATAAACTGGGAATAAGCAACGGAGGACACGGCAATGCCGTGTCCCTACCCAGATTTATTGTAGACACCGCATTGCCGTGTCCCTACCCAGATTTATTGTAGGGA
>JAYTZD010000648.1:0-20783 GCA_043742065.1 Oscillatoriales bacterium | reverse complement strand
CCTCGATTTGACTATTGTACCCTGAGACAAACTTTCCATCACTGCATACTTTGGCAAAATTTCTGCTGTGAAATCAGCATCTTTTCTACCTTTACCTTTAACAGCAAAACTTGGCTGCTGAGTCAGAGCAACTTCAGCACCACTTTCCGAAATCATCGTAGTTATACCCCAAAAAGTTTTATCGCCAATATTCAATTGTACAACCCGGCGTAAATTGAACCATTCGTAAATATCTGGTTTAGGAATATCCACCAAAATTAGCAACGCAATCCCCAACATCAGCAAGTTATAAGCACTCCAAATCCAGCCAAAACCAGTCCCTTTCAACGCATCTGCACTTGTTAAAACTGCTTGTCCAGCACCCATATTATGAAGTAAATAAATGTTGAGATTTTGCCACAAACCGCAGGCTGTAGCTACAAACAAAATAATCAAAGGCCATCCCAAATTCCAGTTAAAATGAAACCGATCGCTAGCAATGCCTTTTGGTGTCACTTTGAATCCTTTCCCAAACGGATTGAGCATCGCACTCACCACCGTCACCGCTAAAGGGATACACTGGACAAAGGAGTAAACATCGGAAAGCAATGCCGATCGCGATCGGCGATTCAGCCAAGAAAACACCGTAAGTTGCACCAAATAGTAAGGTAGAAAAAAGTACAATAATTCCTGGGAATTTGTCCGCAAAGGAAGTACACCTAAAAACCAATAAGCCAAAGGTATGAACAGAAATAAAACTCTGGTTAAACTGGTAAACCAGTGTAGCAATCCTTCCAAGTGAGACAGTCTTTGTCGGAATTTGAGGCCATGAATAGTTAAAGGATTGGAATCAATAAAAAATGCTTGAAGTGTGCCTCGCGCCCACCGAAATCTTTGAGTTAGGTGAGCATCTATATTTTCCGCAGCCAAACCTGCACTTAATTTTTCATTCAAATAAACTAAGCGATATCCGGTTGCTGACAGCCGAATTCCTGTAAAATAATCTTCGCAAAGTGAATTGGTGACAAAGCCTCCCACTGCTTCTAAAGCGCTGCGTCTGAGGACAAAAGATGTGCCACAACAAACTACGCTTTCTGCACCATCTTTCATGATTTGAATTTGCCGATAAAATACTTCTTCTTCGGAAGTGAGAATATTTTCTAATCCCAGATTCCGGGCGATGGGGTCGTGATTATAAAAGCTTTGAGGAGTCTGGACGAGGGCGATTTCTGGATTCTGGAAAAATCCGACTGTTCTAGTTAAAAAGTTGGTTGTTGGGATAAAATCTGCATCGAAAACAACTATTAGTTCCCCAGTTGTCAAACCTTTAGCATGATTGATGTTTCCAGCTTTCGCGTGGACATGATCTGGTCTACTTATATATTCGCATCCGAGTTCTTTTGCCAACAATTTGATTTCAGGACGTTGAGTATCATCGAGTAAATATATCTGTTTGTTGAGATAGTTTAGAGCTTGACAACCGATGATTGTGCGCCGTAAAATAAAGGCAGGTTCGTTATAAGTTGGGATGAAAATATCTACGCTAGGGGCATATTCTCCTGACTCAACGGCAATTGCCATGCGATCGGCTTCTTGACCACGGTCTTTCACTCTCAGCATTAGGTAAAGTTGAATACTGCTACTGAAAATCATTAACATTTCCAGGAAAAACAGCCCCAAACTAAAGATACCATTGAGGGGATTGCTTAAATTGAGAGTTGCGAGCGATCGCCACAAAACGTACCGAATTGTTAAAGCTAAAACTATGGCGATGACTACAGCCTGTGACCATTTCTGCGGCTGAGGCGAAAATTTAATGGTCGCGAAGACTGTTGAAACTAGGATGACAGTGGGAATTAATAAATACATCTTGCTGACAGCAGGCACTTGCGTCCACACAGGCGGGTCTTGTTGCCAAATGTTGATTTGGGTAAAAATACCGCTGACAGTGCCTTCACCAGACAACCAGGCTGCGCCGATCGCACTTGCGAAACCAAATAGCCCTAATACGACTAAAGTGGCGATCGGCACGCGGTGTTTAAAGCCTTGAAGGTTAAATCTTGAATTTGCCATAAGTGTAAAATGCGCGATCGAGTTTACAACAGTTGTCACAAACCATGTAAACACACTTTAACATTTTCACAATTTCAACCATCCCACTCTCTTCTACTCTGCGTCCTCTGCTGAGATGTTGCACCATTCTCAACTAGCCTTTTACGAACAGACAAGATGCCTGTTCCACAAGAAAGTAGAATCTGTGTGAAACAGGCCGGAAAGCCTGTTGCTGACAATGTTACAACAGGGTGCATCCCAATTTTGGAGGGGCGAAGCATTACGGCAGATAGTTTATTAGTTACAAGCAGAGACTTACTGCCGTAATGCTTCGCCCCTACGGAGACCTTTGCAAAAATGGGATACTCCCGTTGCAACATCTCAGATATAACTAATCAGAAACTTCCAATTGCGAAATAGCATAGCGGGCGACAGTCAAACTAACTCTAGCCTGTTCCATTTCAGACAATTCTGCCCAAGGTTTGCTAAAAACCATCCCTAATTCCCCACCTTCGGAATCAACATTTCGCATCGCAAAAGCCAAAGGACGGGCAAAAACCTGCAAATCTTCCTCAGCCCACTGAGGTAAAATATCCACCACACACTCTACCATTTGATCGGCTAAAGATTGATACTTAACTGTAGCATTTTGGACACTTTGAGCGATGCTGGCGACTAAATCTTGAGGAAAGCTAGCAAATTTTTCGCGCAAAGACTTTTGCAAAGTTGTGGTTAGCCAGACTTGTTCTAATTGCGAGAATAATACTTGTGATTTTAAGGCAATATCGGTGTCGCTGAAGGAATCTGATAGTGCAAACTCCTGTTCTAAAGCCATCAAATAAGATTCTGATTCAAGCTGTGCAGGATTCCAGGGATAGGCAACATCGGTCTGAACAATTGTTGCCAGAAGTTCCATCTCGGCCTGAGTTTCACAGTCGCGAAAATATTGAGAATCAGGAGTTTGGGAAGCCATAATTTTATACCTAAATGGGAAAAAAAATACAGAACAGGATGAAAGCGAAGTGCGAGTCACGAGTTGTAATATCAATTCCGGTTGCATTAGAATTATTAACCGAAATTAGGAGACGGCAGTGCCGTTTCCCTACAATATTATTTTGGGTAGGGACACGGCACTGCCGTCTCCTCTATATCATTCCGGTGCTCAAAGTCTACAACTTTGCCGTCCCGATCGCCGATCGCTAAAACTAGCTACATCATCACCTCAATGGGTTCCGCAATCAGTCTCACTGTAGCCCGAAGTTTTTGGAACCTCGATCGTAAACTCAAACATCTGACCTTGAGAACTGCCAAATTTTAGCTGAACACCCGATCGCAGCAACAGTTCTTGGTGGTGAACCCTTTGCCATCCATCATCCCCCAACACTAGAGTGCCATAACGAGAGAAATCCCGCAGGAAGTAACTAGGTTCTTCCCGGCCATCTCCCACACTGTTGCGACAAAAAATCTCCGCGTGTTTTTGAGAAACCCATTGTTCTCGAATCACCACATCGTTATCTTCCCAGCGTCCAACTCGAACCATCCCAGCCCGAATTGGCCAAACCCGATCGGGATTTGAACCGAGGGATTTTTCATTTTCGCCACGCCCCCGCAAGTAAGCAGCAGAGGGTAAACGTCCCAACCAAGTAGAAGAATTTACAGGCAATTCTGTTTTAATATCATCTACCGGATCGGTCAATTGACCGTCAAACTCCGGGTGCATATACAATACCGGTAGCGTCCAAGCCGGTTGATTGAACTTGTAAAGCGTCAGTAGCTGCTGTCTGGCGATCGCCACAGCCCGATCAATCGACATCCGTGCGGCCAAAGCTTGGGCGAAAGTTTGGATAAAACTCAGGGCCTCGCGATCGGCGATCGAATCCCGCATCCCCAACACCGCCGGCACCCCGTGATGGATCAACACCTCTGCTAGACTGCTACGGGCGATCGCCTGTTTCTGCCCATTGCTGGAATCAACCATTTCCACCGCCGGTTGAGCGCCCCAGCAGGCATTGAATACCGCCAACGTCACCCCCCCCCGGACTAAAACCTGAGCCAGTTCAGTGCCATTAATAATGGTGTCTGGCCCCAAAAACAAGAAGCCTCCATCGGGCCCCGGCATCCCGTGGCCAGCGTAAAACAAGATGTTATAAGCTTGTGTTTCCAACCTAGAAATTAGTTCCCCCCGACTCGGTTCGATCAGAGTATCAACGCGAGTCGGAACACTGGGGTCTAAGTATTTGCCACTGTCATCAGTTTTGCTAGCATTTTCCAGAACTTGACGCAAATCCAGTGCTTCTTTTTCCAACTGCAATTGACGATTACTCGTTGAAAATTGAGAATTTGCATCAATTCCGGGGTCTCCTTGTCCCAAAACCAACAAAATATTTAGCGACTCAGCCAGACGCAGCGGCCCCAAAGGCTCAACATTGCTGGTAGTCCGACTAAACAGTAGTTGTTGTGACAGAGAAATTGCCGGTTGACCGGCTTGAGGCTGCATAATTTCCCAAGGTAAAGCAATTAAATAGGGTTCTCGCAAGTCTAGTCGGACTCGCAGAGGTTGATTTTGCCCGATCGCGATACCCTTACTTTCTTGGAGACTACCTTGAATTGGCCCTTCAAACAACCACTGCCAAAGACTGATCCCAAAATGCTGCATGAGGCGGCTGCTGTAGCTAGCAGGTTGTGGTGGCGGAGTTTTTCCCCCTTCACCGAGTCCCGCTGGATTGAGATTGATTGGTACTTGCGATCGGGGTAGCTGCGAATTAGGGCTGAGTTTTGCAGTTTCTGCCAGTATCTTCTGGCTATTTTGGGGTGATACGAAACTGCGATCGGGATTTAAGGGCAATTCATGAATTGTCCCGGAGGAGGAGAACATTTCTTGCCAAGCTTGCCACGCTTGGGATAGGGTGTCCGGCCACATACAGTCATGGTGAACGTACCCGCTAGGATAGGGGGCCTGTAGAACCCAGGTGGCAAAATGGTTTGCCCCAGAGGTTTTCATGCGAGCGATCGCTATACTGAGGCAAGGATTTTCAGGGCGCGCCATTCACAACTACCGAGTCTAGACATATCGAGTTTCTCTATCTAGTAGTGTATCGGGTTTGGGGCAATTAACAGTAGGGGCAATTCATGAATTGCCCCTACTGTTAGAATTGTTCCTACCAAAAACTCAAAAACCCGCCCTCACCCAACTTGCCCCAAAATGTTACGCTAGACAAAAGTCTCAGTTAAATGCTCTCTAATAGAACTATGCAAATTACTGAACAACGATACTACTCGATCGAAGAATATCTAGCACTAGAAGAAGCTGCTGACTACAAAAGCGAATACATTGACGGTGAAATATTTCCTATGGCCGGTGGATCTACCAATCACAATCAAATAGCACTTAACTTCAGTACCGAACTAAATTTTGCGTTCAAAAAACTAGACTATCGAGTTTTCATGAGCGATGTCCGCTTGTGGATACCCAAGAAGCGCATCTATACCTATCCCGATGTGATGTTAGTGGTTGGGAAGCCGGAGTATTATAATAACCGCACGGATACGATTACCAATCCCAGAGTGATTATAGAGGTTTTGTCTCCGTCAACTAAAGGATACGATTGTAGCAAAAAGTTTGAAGCATACCGCACGATTCCCACAGTTGAGGAATACTTATTGCTCGACCAAACTCGGAGATATATCGAACATTTTTCTAAGACGGATAATAAGCGATGGTCGTTTGCTGAGTACAATGAATCGGATGAGGCGATCGCACTTGCTTCAGTATCCTTTGAAATTGCTGTGGCAGATATATACAATAAAGTGAATTTTGAAGAAGTAGATCAAGAAATTGCAGAAGTATTGTAGGGTGTGTCAGCCCGCAGCGTTTCCCTTGCCTAGTAAGCGCGATCGACCCGTGGCACCCTACAGGCCTCGTTAGTGGTTTAAATGCGTAACAGCTTATTAGGAAGCGACGCACTCTACCAAAAACCACTGCCATTGCAAGAGAAGTGTTTTTAGTTAAACAGCAGGGAATCTAACTTTGTCATTGCGAGAGAAGCGAAGCAATCTCAAAGCCTGTAGTTTCTCCAAGAAGTGGAAAGAAGCCTCCGTTAGTCAATCACGGAGGCTTCTGTTTTATTTCCATTCAATTAGTTTCCCCAGCGAGTGGGACAAATATACTAGCCCACCACTTCACTTTCCAAAAGTTTCCATTCAATTAGTTTCCCCAACGAGTGGGGAGTCCGAGAAGAGACAGGTCTTACAGATACCGTCATTTTGGCGTTTCCATTCAATTAGTTTCCCCAACGAGTGGGGAGTATTTACGAATTCTTTCGATCGCCACCTCCCACTTATTTAGGCAAAGAGTTTCCATTCAATTAGTTTCCCCAACGAGTGGGGAGCATTAACGGTAATGTAATCTACACTGTATGCTGGCCTACCGATAAGTTTCCATTCAATTAGTTTCCCCAACGAGTGGGGAGTTTCCAGCTTATTGCGCGCTCTACGTGCTTGCTTCTATTTTGGGGTTTCCATTCAATTAGTTTCCCCAACGAGTGGGGAGTATCTCTTATGGGTGATAGGGAGTATGAGTCAGTACCGTTTCCATTCAATTAGTTTCCCCAACGAGTGGGGAGCCTCAAAGTGCGATCGCACAATCAGTCTTTATCAGTTTCCATTCAATTAGTTTCCCCAACGAGTGGGGAGTTCCTATCCAGACACTACCACATGTCAATTGATGCAGCCAATGAGATGTTTCCATTCAATTAGTTTCCCCAACGAGTGGGGAGGACAGAGGAACATATACTCCACAACTGGTAAAAATGACATTGGTTTCCATTCAATTAGTTTCCCCAACGAGTGGGGAGATTAGCTAGTGGGAAGGCTGACCTAGCCATATTCATGTTTCCATTCAATTAGTTTCCCCAACGAGTGGGGAGTTGAAGAGCTAACACGTCAAGCAAACCAGACTACAACTATTCTCAAGTTTCCATTCAATTAGTTTCCCCAACGAGTGGGGAGAAAAATGAACGGGTATCAGCAACGGACATCATTTGAGTTTCCATTCAATTAGTTTCCCCAACGAGTGGGGAGGCGCCTACTTTACCCGATCGCAAAAATATAAAAGCAGTTTCCATTCAATTAGTTTCCCCAACGAGTGGGGAGTCGCCCGTGGTAATGTGTCAGCGGCAATCATGCTGTTTCCATTCAATTAGTTTCCCCAACGAGTGGGGAGTAAAACATATGTCCTACGTGTTTTATTGACAAACTATCAGCAAGGTTTCCATTCAATTAGTTTCCCCAACGAGTGGGGAGAACACGGCGCGAACTAACGGATGCCATCAAAAGCTACATAGAGTTTCCATTCAATTAGTTTCCCCAACGAGTGGGGAGTGATTTTGTCAACGAACATCGACAAAGTATTGGACGTTTCCATTCAATTAGTTTCCCCAACGAGTGGGGAGTTTAAAAACGTTCTCTTCAGAAGCGATGAACCCAAGTTCTTCTAGCTTGTTTCCATTCAATTAGTTTCCCCAACGAGTGGGGAGGCAACTGCAATGATAACAGGAACAACCTTCACAAATGTCAAGTTTCCATTCAATTAGTTTCCCCAACGAGTGGGGAGAGTTAGTAGTGTTTAGAGTCTGTGCCGGGCCGCGTATCGTACGTTTCCATTCAATTAGTTTCCCCAACGAGTGGGGAGAATCGGCAAAAATCATGTACTTCACAAGCAAGAAACTTTCCGGTTTCCATTCAATTAGTTTCCCCAACGAGTGGGGAGAGACGATGGTGGAAAAATCGTCAGCCACGGCTATGTTGTGCGTTTCCATTCAATTAGTTTCCCCAACGAGTGGGGAGTGTGGCTTTTCCTAAACTGAAGTTAACTGTCAATCAACTTTTCAAGTTTCCATTCAATTAGTTTCCCCAACGAGTGGGGAGTCCCTATCGTGGGACGAGGTTCGCAGATTACACGCCAGTCTTGTTTCCATTCAATTAGTTTCCCCAACGAGTGGGGAGCAAATACTAATACCAGAAGGATCGAGAATAACATTGTTTCCATTCAATTAGTTTCCCCAACGAGTGGGGAGAGGGGATATCCAGTGTACCCTGCCAACATTCACTAATGCGGGTTTCCATTCAATTAGTTTCCCCAACGAGTGGGGAGTCCTCTACATTAAACCTCATACAGCGCAAGATGTCTAGAGGCCATTTGCGAGGGGGTCGAAAATTGTCTTGACAAACGCCGCCAATCCCCCGACACAAATCGCTGAAATCCTTATACAGCAATATATCGAGGGGGTGAACGACCGAATCAATATTTCAGCGATTTGCGTACCCCCTCGCAAATTTCAGATAATCACAGACTTCGGCAACTCAGTAATCGATCGCCCCACACCCCAAGTTTCCACCTGACTCAACGTATGACTCGATAGCGGATAAAACCGGATACTGTCCTCTGTCAAAACCAGCAGTCTCCTAAGTCTGTTCTGAAGTTCCGTAAACTTCCTCTTACTCAGCACGCATTCAAAAGTGGAATACTGCACCCAAGTCCCGTAACCTTTGAGCAAATCATGTACCTTTTGACGGCGTTTGTTATCCGGCAAATCATAAACCACGATATAAAACAACATGGCTTAACGAATTTGATAAGGTAGATAAAGCTCAGCAGGCTGATAAACAAACTGCTTATATGCCTTCACTTGCTGATTGAGCAAATCCCATTTAGGCTGTTTTTCACCAGAATTAGTATTAATTTCCTCCTCCATACGCTGCAAAAAGAATTTCAGGTATTTAGACCGACCGGAATCATTCAGATAGCAACCACTATTGCAATGAACAAAATCTCTTTCAACATCAATCGCTCTTGAATTGACAATCCACAGCACCAAAGTATCAATAATTGGCGCCCGAAATTCCTCAATCAAATCCGAAGCCAAAGCCGCATGACGTTCCGTTCCCTGATGCAAACAAGCCGAATAAGGATCGAGTCCTTGCAACTCGATCAAACTCAACAAATGATTCCACAGAACCTGATAGCCAAAGCTCAGCATAGCATTAACCGGATTACCCGGAGGGCGGCGCGACCTACCCACAAACACAAAATCAGGATTGCTCAAACACTCCTCAAAAGCCGAAAAATACTGAGCCGCCCCCGCACCTTCCATCCCCATCAACTTCTCAATAGTTTCAGCTTCCCCCGCTTTTTTGATTAAATGTTCCAAACAGTTAATTGCAAAAGCAATCACATCAGAAGCTTGTCGGCGCTGCTGTCGCATCAGGATCACGCGACTATTTTTCAGCTTAGCTTGCACGATGCGTCTGGCCACCTGCAAGCGTTGAGCAAAACACAACTGTTGCTGGTAGCGAGAGAGTTGCCGATAGCCCCGTTCGATAGGAAGAATCCGCCCGTAACAGTAACCCATGCGCGAAAGATAGGCGATCGGAATATTCCGCCACAGACAAGTTCTAATTGCTTGAGTTGTGACTTGAGATTGACCAAAAATCAGCAGTTGTTCAAGGAGAGGAAGCTGAACTTCACCCAGCACAGATTCCCCTTTTTTGATAACCAACATTTCTTGGTGCAACGAAACATAACAACCAGGTTGAGAAACGTAAACAGTACGCATAAGCAATAAAAAATAAACTGCTATTGCCAGAATCATCGTAGGGGCGGGTTCACCAACAATAATCGCCACTAATTGAGAAGATAAATAAACCCGCCCCCACCCAACAAAAAATCTCAATCTACATCATCGTAGGGGCGGGTTCACCAACAATAATCGCCACTAATTGACAGGATAAATAAACCCGCCCCCACCCAAGGACAAATCTCAATCTACATTTTTTGCATTATATATGAATCAATGTTGATGCAGATTATTGGTTGTGTGGGGGCGGGTTTATCTAGATGGTTGGTGAGTTTCAAATATTGTTGGTGAACCCGCCCCTACAGCATTTGGATCGAGATAGTAGCCCAGAAACCGGGTTTTTGCGACAATACTCATTACAGCCGCAAAAACCCCGAAAAACCCGGTTTCTTAGATTTTGACGCAAATCCCGATAAGTCAATGTTGATGGAGATTATTGGTTGTGTGGGGGCGGGTTTATGTAGATGGTTGGTGAGTTTTAAATATTGTTGGTGAACCCGCTCCTACAGCATTTTGGTCAAGATAGATCAATTTATTTCCGTTCTAAATTTTGCGAATCGCGCGGGAGAATTTGCGATGATTCCGAGCCAGAATCTAAGGAATTCGGGATTTCTTGGGTGCGAGAAGGTTGGAGGTAGCGAACAATTTGGTCGGCGATGGTGGATGCGAAGAAAGTGGCTACCATGACAAAGAATGTGTTAGAAATTACGGCGGCTAATCCCAGGGGTGCGATTAGGAGAATGATGAGAGTGATGGTGCCATTGACGGTGGCCAGGGAGAAGTTGCGGATTGTGGATGCGCGAGATGTGATGTACATAGCTGTGTTATTTTGGGTTGAATATGGATGGTAAAGTTTGGTTGTAGATATTGGTTGAAGGTGAAAATTTTAGTTAAGTTTGTGAGTTTGCTGGGGGTTTTAAGCCCCAGCGGATCGGTGAAATCATGGTAGATTTATTGGCTTATTTTTGCAGTTCGTAATGTGTGATCGCATCCACCAATTCGTCATGCACTTTAGTCATCAAACTCGCCGACTTTAACGAACTAAAACTTTCTCCACAAACAAAGTTCAAGCAACATAAAACTCTAGCTTCCCAATTTTCTCGACTTTGAGTATTCCAAGCTTTAAAAACATCATTTTCTGCCAAGCCTAATAACCGATGAAATAATTTATTTCTCTCATCAGCAGCCACATCCCAAACTACCTGAATATGAGCGTTTTGCTGCCAATCAGGTTTCGATTGTTTTAGCAACACATAAAGTGCTGTGCTGTAAAGACCAATCTTTGAGTCGCGCTGAAACCTCTCTTGCATCCCGCGAGGAAGCTGATTTTGATAATTGGGCAATTCCCTAAGAATAGAAATCTTAATTTGAGGCGAATCATTGTCATAAATAATATGTTGTCGATACCTCCATTGCGCCCACTCACAAATCAATCCTTCCACCGCCCGAAAACTGTGAAATAGTGCCTCAACAGTGTTACCCTGTCTGAGACGCACTACTCCCAAATAAGCAGCTTCATAACCCATCCACCACCACTGATTAACACGCTCTTTTGCAACCTCTCCCCTAGCCTTACCAAAATCTTCAAACCTAGCAAAATTCCACTGTACAGCCATTGCTAATAAATCACGAATTTCTAGCAATAGCGGATCGGAAGTATCTTTCCAGTAAGGTTTTAAGATGCGCTCTACTCCCAAATAATCATAACGATTTAATAGTGCCTTTGCTTCTTGAACTTGCATCCCCTGTAAATAAGTAGAACTTCCTATGAAATCACCCTTCTTCGCTAAATTTTCTTCATACTCATTGCTAACCAAAAAATCGACTTTCTTGCCAAATTTTGCTAAACAATCAAATTGAACAGCCGAAGAAATAGCTGGAGTCCCAGCTTGATGACTGACATAGAAGTTGGCACTTTTATCTAAATCCACACTAGACAAAGCTTGCTGAACCAGCAACAGTGCTTTATTCCAATTATCTAATCCCTCATCTTTAGATTTTGGTTTCAATTCTAAGTAATCAATTGATTTAACTTTAGGAAATTTTCTCTCAAAATATTTCTCAAATATCGGCTGAAGAGTGCAAGTATCCTGCCAATAAGGACTTTTTTCTATCGTTCTCTCTTCGTCATCAAAAACTGCTTCCTGATTAGTCAAAATCACAATTATTTTGTCAGGATGTGTTTTTCCTTTCTCTAGCAGCTTTGCCGAAAAAGCATCCAGCAGAGGAAAGTGCAAATCCTCATAATATTCATCTGTTAACTGCGTTCCATAAACCATCCCCATCGCTCTAGCTGGTACGATAAAATGTTCGTCATCATCCGTATTAGGCGGTTGTGTAGGTGTAAACTGACGGTTATATAATTGACCTCTCACCTTTCTAAACAAAGTCCCCCAATTGTCATCAGTTTTGAGCTTGACATCGCTGCTACCAGTTGTCACAATCCAGATATTCATAATTATTCCTCAGTTGGCCACAGTTTGATAAAGTCGCTAGTGCTATCTAAATAGTCAAGAAAATCTTCAGTTGATTCGGATTCATCAGGGAAAATAGTCAGTAATTCCACATACTCTCTTGTGGATTGTAGTTTGCCATTTGTCGTAATATAGCGCGGATACATTCGATGCCAAATGCAGCCTATTTGACCCATTTGACCAGTTAGCACTGATTTTTTAATTGACTGTGATCCCAAGTAGGGGCCGTGAAACCATCGGACAGCTTTACTATCTAGCTGATTTTCAGCAATTCGCCCCCAAACTTCAACTTTTTTGGGATGCCATGCTTCCCGCCAATTGCTGATTGAACTACTCAGTGTTTTCTTTTTTAACTTTACCCACTGTTTAAGACTTTTCTGAAAAGTATTCAGAAAATTAGTAATATCACTCAATTCATTCACAGGACAGCAGAGACTATTTGATTTTTCTCCAAACTGCCAATGACAGCCAATCATCGGGTTATGATTACCAGTTAGGTACTCCTTAAAAAAGAGGCGATGATCAACTCGTCGCCACGATTTACCGAAACCTCCGAATAGCAGAGAAAATTTTACCAGTTGAGGAATCAAGACTTTCAAATTTTTTCTTTGTTGTTCTGCCTTAGCAGTCATGCAGAGAATATTGAGCGTCCCGTCCACTAACTCATAAGTAGGCATGACATTTCTGCCGTAGCTATAGCTATCTAAATCTAATTCTACAGCATTAAATGCAATCCCCAATAAGCCGACAATAGCCCCGTTTTGACCTGCAAATCCTCCCCATAGTTCTTTAGTCAATTCTTCAGCACTATTTTCATCAGTAATCCCACTGAATAGGCGCAAAGTATGACCACGCAAAGCAGCTTTAAACATATTCGGGCGAAATTCGCCTGTTTTGTCTATTAACTGAGAGCCTAAACCTTGACCCTTTAATTGTATGCTGAGCAGATTACTATTCCCGTGCTTTTTCGGTTGACCATAACCAGCACTGACCCTAGAACCAATACCCCGTTCCATTGCTCTTTCCCAAAGTTCCCAGATAGTTGTCCATTCTTCCTCACTGAGTTCTACTATGCTGGAAATGCCAAAAACTAAGGTAGGTTGATGCAGAGATATCTGGATAAAAGCACTGTGACTACCATTCTTTTTAACTTGCCAATCTTCTTGGGGATGAACAACATCTACTAGGGATTTTTTAGTCCAGTCTCCATCTTGGGGATAGCCGCCATGAAAGCGTAAAATTCCAGGTTTCGTGTCTTTTTGGGAAAGTTGACCACCACAATATTTCATTGCTTGTTCATCAGTACAGGTACGCAGAAACGCGCCCTTCATACTAGCACCGGGATATAATGGCCAACCTTTTGTACCAGTCACAGGACGAATGACTCCCTCATCTTGACCGCTATTAGAAACAAATCGCCAAGTGATTTTAAACGCTTTAGTTTGAATTGTCTTTGAGTCAAAGTCGGGGACTTCTTTGGAAACACCAGTGATCCATTCTTGAGCCCAGTCATAAGCTTGTTGTCTAGGTGCGCCGGGAATTAAGCGCTGAATCTGACAGCGCCCTTCTATTTGGGCACGAAACATCAAAGGAATATCATTACTATCACTCATTTGATTCACCTCCAGAATTGCTGTTACTATTACCCGATCATTTATAACGCTGAGTCCACCAAACCATACTGTCGCAAAGTTGAGTCAGCACAGCTATAGCTACTTTCCGCTGTTCTACGGGAAAATCCCACAGTTTATTTGCCATAATTTTAATGGCTGCTGTATCGTCAGAACTAACATTATCGTTGGGAATTTTAACGCCAGCATTTGCCATAATTTTGACTAACGCCTTCCAAGTATCCCGCCAATAATCAGCCTTATCTTTGTCCTTGACCAACCGAAACTGTTCTCCCCAAAATCGCTCTAAACCGTAAGCAACTGCAACACGCATTTTGTATGCTTGATTGAGAGCCTCTTTTTTGTCGCGGTATTTGACAACTAAATCGTGAGCCTCTTGGTCTAATTTGTAAGATTCCCAAGCCATGAGTTATACCTCCTTTAAAGTTAGATAGCAGTGACCGAAACCAATTGATTCTAAACCGCCAAGATAAATGTCTGCACCAGTAGACGCGCCAAAAGGTTGCCATGTCTCTTGGTTGTCTTTGATGGCGACTGGAAATACTAAAATTGTGCCTTCTGGCAAAGCTTCAGTATTAAAAAAAGCTCCTTTTTTAGCCTTTTTTTCCTCTTTGTCTAAGGCAACTCGACTCTGACGATATAAGGCCATATCGTGAATCATGGCAATTTCATCGTCCGCAACAACAACGGCTGGCAATTCCTCTCCTAAAGGAAACCAAGCAGACAAATCCTGAGTTTTGTCAACTGTCAAAAAGCCAAAGTTGAAAAACAGCTTTGGTTTGCCATTTATGTCGAGAGCTTTTAAGGTTTGAGAACCTGTATAATTAGCTGGAATCTTTGCTGATTTGAGGGATGTACCATCTTTTAATTTGACATGATCTCCAGCAATTCGCTGATAGCGTTTCAGTAAACGAGGACAAGTTACCCAGACAATTGGTTGACCGGGACAAAATACTGGCAACCACAGCAACGAAGCGTATTCAAACTTAACTACAGACTCCGTGGTACTGTCTGGCTTTCCTAATTCTGCTTCTTGACCGTACCATTTATTCGCTTCTGTTTCTCCCAGACTGCGGCGGATTTCCGATCGCAATCTGCCCCGAATCGAACTACCGGGAATAATGCCAGTTTGGGTAAACTGGTCGCGGAAAATTAAGTTTAAGTTGCCGCTTTCTTCACCAGCCGTTGCTCCCACATGAACAGGAGCAAGGGTTTCAATAATACCGTAAGCTTGTTTGTACATTATTCAACTCCTTGAATTTCAATTGGCAAACACAAACCGCATCCAACTTGTTTCAGACTAAAACCTTCTTTGGGAAACCAATTTTCTGGAAATTCCCACCAAGTTTTATCTAAAGGTTCTCTGAGAAGATAGACTGTTCCAGGTGGAACTGCATAGCGTCCCCGTCCCATTTGTCCTTTCGCGCGGTAGCGATAGGAAATGGGTTTATCTGTGAGCATCTCCGGTCGTTTTTTGGAGAAATCTTCATTTTTTGGATACCGGAATGAAAATTTGTTAGAACCCCAAATCCCCGGCGTGATTAAAGCAAATGAACGCTGAATTGGTTGACGGAGAAGTTTGACAATAGGACTGTTATCATCCAGTTCAATACTCTTAATTTCAACCAAATGGTTTTCTCCACCAAAGCGATACCAACCATCTGCTAAAGGATGAGTTGAGAGATAAACTAGACAACATTCATCATCCATTTGTACAGCATTTTCCAGAAACAAACCATCTTCTGCTAAAGTGCAGCGTTCATCATCTTTGGTTTTGGGATGCAAGATAGGGACGTATGTCCAAGGAGATTCAGCAGCATCGCCATTCTTTTTGATAACAGCAGACTTATTTGCCCAGGAATTAACGGTTTGCCAGTGATAATCTGGATCTACATCATCAGATTCGCGATGCCACTTTCCTGTTTTTATTTGCCATTCATCAACGCCTTTTTTAGCAATAATTTTGTGCCGAGGAATGGGTAAGTAAAAGTATTCAGGATCATCGGATTTTGCCCAGAATGGGCCAGCGACAAACAAATTATCGCTAAGTTCTTTTGGAGAAATATAGGACTTAACTTTGTTGGCGCTGAAAAATAGACCGGAGAGAGTAGCGGCTTCTGGAGGAAATTTTGCTCCAGAACGTCCGACTAAGTTTTCTGGTGATAAAAATCCGCCTGAACTACCGTACATAAATCCTAAAGGACTTATAGTGATGAGATATTTGAACATAGCTGCCATCCCACATTTATTAGGTCACTAATCCAGTAAATAATTTGCTTGGATTTTTCTAGATTTGGGTAATCGCCGACGATGTGCTTCCAGTTTTTTTCTAAGTTCTCCTGGTCTTGAAAGTAAAGTTTAAATAAAGTCAAAGCTAGTTCGTCGTCTGGGGACTCTTCCTTGGAATTAAAACTGATAGCATGACGATTTTTTAAGTGGGCTAAATCCTTGTAAACATGAGTCCAATTCGGGAAAAGTTTTGGATCTTTCCCTTCGGATTCCCATTTACTATAGGTTTTACCATCACGATCGCGATAATCTTTTAAAATGTGTAAGTAATCCCAAGGACAAGTCCACTGCACGTATTGACCGCTATTAAAAACCACTCGAATCGTGACTCTATTTCGCCCTAAATTTTTTGCCCGTTTTTCTGCTTCTCGACAGTGTTGTAAAATATCTCGCTGCGGTACACTGTGACCAGCCCAAACAAAACCAACACTTAAATTAATATCCTGACCGTGCTCTTTCCATTTATCTGACAATCCCATTAACCATTCTAATGCCTCTATAGGTTCGGGTGGCTTTTCGAGCTTGGTACTGTAAATTACGCCGAGGAAATCGTCACCGCCTGCATAAACAACTCGCCCTAGGTCTTTCGGGAAATTCTTGATAAATTTACCGCCCCAATTTCGCATGGCTTCGCTGAAGTTTTTTAAACCTTCATCTCCTTTTTCTTTGGCAATTTCCTGAAGTTTTTTGCCAACTTTGTCGCCATCTCCCATAAACCAGCCAGTCCAGTGTTCTGGTTCACGAATAATGTCGCTAAATGCTGATTCAAGCGGAGATATCCCAATGTTTCTGGCAATATCTTCGTCGCGAGTTACCAATCGCTTGACTAATTCAGGAATGCTCAATCTTTCATTAGGTGCGAGAAATTTTCCTTCGGGTTTGCCATCTGGGGGAAGATTCTCTAAAACACAGGAGAGACGCTGATAGAAATCCTTAAGTTCAGCTTTTTCTGGATCGGATAGTTGCCGCCCTGGATTTGAATGTTCCAAACCTAAACGCGGCCAGGCGATCGCATCCGTACCAGTCAAACTCGAACTGTCGCCAATCCAGTTAATCGCCGTCCAATCGCGACGCAATTTGCGAGTTTCTAAATTCTTCATCGCAGATTCTATGGAATCTCCGTGCCCCCAAAATATTTCCCAAGTGTACAAACCCCATCGCATCCACTCTTGCTGCCAAAAGTATTGCTCTTTAGAAGGTACTTCTCGTTCTATCCAAACTCGACATTCATTCAATATTTCTTGCCATGACTTCTGAAGGGTATTCGTCACATCATTCCTGGAAAATTCCCCTTCGCCTTTCAGAAGTATCCGATTGGGCATTCCTTTCTGGATGTTCGGGGAACCGGGAGAAATGACATTGAAACCTGATTCTTCGGCTTGCTTGACTAGCTTGTAACTCAGATAAGACAGAATCAGTGAAGCCCCAAATAAATCTCGGAGTTTGCGAGATTTCTCAATAAAGCCCTGAACGGGTGCAAAGGCGATCGCGGTATATGCAGACATAGATTCAATTTTAAAGCGGGCAATGCCCACCTGAATGCTGCTGGTAGTTTCCCAAGTAGCTAACTGCTTAAGTCCTACTCAACTCAGTATACCAGCCGAGCCAGCTTCACGTCTTCAAATTCACAATATTTATCAAATGTATTTCAAAGTACAAAGCTATGTAATTAATGGTCTCCAGCCATTTATAGATTTTTGTGTCAATATCGTCTTTTACTTGTAATCTCAGTCACTTACTGATATCCACCGCTCATGGCCAAAAAACCGATCGCTCACCCCTACGCCGATCGACTAACGTTCGATCGCATCATGCTCCTAATTGCCACATTAGTAAACCATCCCGGAATCGGACACTCCGACACCGAAATATCGGACGGTAAATATCACGATGCTTTGCTAGAAGTGCAATCTCAATTACAAAAAATTGCCGCCGAATTTAACATCGAATTCCCCGAAAACTATCCCGCAACTCCCACAATTCGCAAAGACTTAGAAACTCTGCGACACTACGGAATACTCGACAAACGAATGTATCGCTTCGGCTACTATCTCGGCACCGGCGCAATGAATCGAGAAGAACTCCAAGTCGCATTTCAAGCAATAGCATCTCAAGCAAAATATCAGGGAAATGCCCAAGCGCGACGAATTTGTGAAAAACTAACTAAACTGTTGCGCGGATTGGATATCGAACTCAAAGGCAAATTGTTTTATCCGGTTCGCGAACACCTGAATCGTGCGATTATTTACACTGATCCTGTCGAAATGCTCGATCGCCAAGAGTATCGCAATACCCTATTTCAAAAACTAGACATCGTAGAAACAGCCATAGTTCAAGGCCAGGCGATCGAACTTTACCGTCAAAGCAATTATTACGGTAAAAGCCATCTCGGTTTTCGCCAAATCTGGCCGCTGCAACTGATTTATCACGATATCGCCTGGTACTTGATTTGCGAATCTTGCGACACGGGGCATTTAAGTGTAGAACGGGTGAATCGCTTTACCGACCACTGCGAAATTATCGATGTAGAAGGGCGTGGTTTAGCTGCACAGCAAGAAAGTCTGAAAATAGCTCACAAATTGTTAAAAAACGGCTGGGGGCTGTTCTTGGGCAAGCCAGAGCAACAGCAGGCAGAATTGCAGGGTACGCTGAAGTTGGAAAAAGTGAAGGTGCGGTTTTTTGAGAAGGTAGTTGGATTTATTCTAGTGGCGATCGACGACATCCGCGACAAAAGATTAAAGAAGGCCCAAGGGATAGTTTTGGCAAGTTGCTTTATGTGGATTATAAGATCGATTTGCCCGATCGCTCCCTCAACGAATTCAGCCTCTGGGTGAACAAACACATGGAAAACGTACAAGTGATGTGGCCACCCAGTTTGGTGGAAAAACACCGACAAGCAGCGAGAGATTTGTGCGATCGATATAACCAGTAATATCAATTCCGGTGGCATGGGAATGATAGAGGACACGGCAATGCCGTGTCCTCATTTTGGCTACTTACCACTCAAAAATTCATCTAAATTCGGTATATCTACCCAAGTTCCCCTAGCATTAGATTCCTGAGTCAAATCCATCAACAACTGCGAATAAACTCCTTCCCTCAGAGACGGTATCAAAGATTCACCCCCATCAATTGCTTGTACCCACTTATCTACTACTCGAATAAACGGTGCAATTCGACCGTCGGGATAAACTTGAGGAAACTCCAATCTTTGAGGAATTTTGATTTCAGCCAAAGGTTGTCCGCCTTGGGAACCCCACAGCCGAAATCCGTGGACATAATCTTGCTGGTTGTCACTTCCTAAGACTAATGTGCCGTTACTTCCGTAAATCTCTACCCAGTGTCCTCGCCCTTGATAAGTCACAGAACTTAAGCAAACTTGACAAGGTATTCCGCCTGCTAATTCCAGCATCAAAGTGCAAGAATCATCTGCATCTACGGGTTTTGATTTTCCTGAGTCATTGGGATCAGGGCGCGCAGCAATTCCTGTGATTAATTGCCCAGAAAGTCTCTGTGGTGGGCCGAATAGCCAGTTAATATAATCAAAAACGTGGGAACCTGTCGCACCCAAAACTCCGCCACCTTGGTCTTTTTGCGAGTACCAATTCCAAGGGCGATTAGCATCAGCGCGGCCTGATACCAGCCAATCAATTTTAATTAAACGTTTTTCTCCCACATATCCTGTTGCTAATAATTCGGCTAGCATTTGCCAAGCGGGGATGAAGCGAAACTCAAAATCCATTGTTGCTATGGTTCTAGCACTTTTTGATTGGAGGTTTGTTTGAGATTTGTTCGCTAATTTGTAGAGTTCTATGGCTTCATTTGCTGTTAGGGCTGTGGGTTTTTCTAGTAATAAGTGTTTGCCTGCTTCCAGGACTTTTTTTGCCATTTCAAAATGCAGAAATGGCGGGGTGGAAATGCTGACTCCCGCTACTTCTGGGATGGCTACTATGTCTTCTATGGAGTCGCAAGCGTAGGGGATATTGTGGCTAGAGGCGATCGCCTGAGCTTTGTCTAAGTTCCGGTGATAAACAGCCACAACTTCTGTCCGGTGATGTGTCTGGAATCCGGGAATGTGAATTTTTTGACCGAAACCTGTACCGACTACTGCAACGCCAATTTTAGACATAGTTTAATATTTAATATTTGAGAATTGTTGACTGTTGACTGTTGACTGTTGTCCGTTTTCTGTTGCGTACCCTGAGCGGAGTCGAAGGGTCGAAGGGTGGAAATGTCCTAACCACCTTGGCGGTTGCTATAGTTGCTATTTGTTAGCTGCTACTAATAACTAATCACTACTGACTAATAACCCTTCGACTCCGCTCAGGGCACTGCTACTGACTACTGACTACTGACTACTGACTACTGACTACTGACTACTGACTACTGACTACTGACTAACTACCCATTCAATCACTTGTTTGCCCAAGCTAACGCCATTAAACAAGTCAATTTCTCTGATCCCTGTAGGGCTCGTGACATTAACTTCGGTGAGATAACCGCCAATGATATCAATGCCCACAAAGTACAATCCGTCCCGTTGCAGCACTGGTGCTAATTGAGTGCAAATTTGGAGTTCGCCATCGGTAATCTCGGTTTTTTCCACTCGGCCGCCGACGGCCATGTTGCCGCGAAATTCATTGCCGGTGGGAATGCGGTTGACAGCACCGATCGGCTTCCCATTCAATAATATAATCCGTTTATCTCCGTCTTTTGCTTCCGGC
>JAYTZD010000647.1:0-4745 GCA_043742065.1 Oscillatoriales bacterium | reverse complement strand
CCATTTCATGTACGAAGTCAGATTTAGCAAGGAGAAAATCTTTTCGTTGCGGTGGGGAACCATAATGGCCTAAGTGGATATGTTCGCCCCAATAAAATTCTAAAATACCGTCTTCTGTCCATTCGTCGTAGGAATTGGCGACAGAGTTAGAGGATTCATAACTGCGAGGTGTGATTAGATATAAGGCGATGCCGATGGTGGTTAGTGCGAGGATAATTCCTAGGGCTGAAACAAATAAATTCATTGAGATCAAGTGTGAATATGTTTCCATGATTTTAGCTGATTTATATTGTTGGTGTTGTTGAAGGTTGTGGTTAGATCAAATTAGGCAGCATAGGAATTGATATTAGCCGAAATGAGGAGACGGCAGTGCCGTTTCCCTACGATTAATCGGCAGATGCTTAAATCTAATTGGGCGGGGGATTATTTTGGGGTAGGGAAACGGCATTGCCGTCTCCTCTTAGATTTATGGTAGGGAAACGGCATTGCTTAGATTTTAGAGGCGGCTTCCATTTGCCGCACGACTGTTAAAGCAGAATAAGAAACACCAGCAGTTCCTTCTCCCGGATGGGTGGAGTCGCCCACTAACCAGAGATTTTGAATGGGTGTGCGATTGGCAAAGCCGAAGGGGCCGAAGGTTGGTACTCGCTGCCCGATGCCGCCCACAGCGCCTCGATCGCGCGCCGTGTAGCGGGCAAAGGTGCGGGGTGTGGCTGATTCTTGGTGTACGATCGCCCCTGCTGTCAAATCAAAATATTCGCTCAAACGGGCGATCGCACCTTCGGTATATTTTTGCTTCAAACCTTCATAATCATCGGAATTCCACCACATCCGAGTATCAGTAAACGACGAAGCGATTACCGTCGCCATTCCCGTTGGTGCTCTACCATCACCGGAATGACTGACAGAAACAAACAACGAATTGTTCTCGCCAATTTCACCGTCGTAGTCGTAGAGAAACTGAAGATGAGGCGGACAATTTGCCGGAATTGCGCTTTCTTTTACTCCTAAATATATCACAAAAGCGCCGGATGCTGGTGGCAATTTATCGACTCGATATTTGTAGCCATTCATTTGATTCGGAAATTTAGCAACAGCAGGTTTTATAACTGAGTCATCTGACAAATCTGCGGATTCTTGTGATGTTATCGAATTGGGTTCTAACAATTTAACTAAATTTTGTGCAGTCACATTGGCGACAATATGATCGGCGGTTTCTGTCCAAACTTCGCCTGTTTTTTGATTGCGAATTGTTGTACCCGTAGCTTTGCCATTTGTTGTGATAATACTTTCAACTGTGTGTCGCAATAAGACTTTGCCGCCATCTCGCTCGATCGCACTTACCAGTCGATCGCTCAACACCTGCATACTCCCTTGCAAATGATACAATCCTTGTGGCTCTTGCGAAACCCCCAAAGCCGTCGCCGCGTAAAGTAGCGCCGTTTCTTCAGTATCTACTTGAGAATATAGCTTTAACTGCAAATCCAGAAAAGTCCTCAAACGCAAATTGTCGCCCAATCCGCACAGCCGCAAAGCATCTCCCACTGTCATGAAAGTGAAAGGTAAAGTAATCAGAGTATCGGGGCGAACCGCTTTAGTCAATTGCCAGAAATCCCAGAAATTTCTGGGGGGTAAAACCGGATCGCGCCCTTGAAATTTCCAGCTAGCTTGAAATAATGTCGATAATAATTGCCAAAAAGGTTCGCTTCCGGGAAACTGTTTTTGTCTTTCTTGTTGCCACTTGTGTGGATCTCGCCAGACACTAATCGGTGTGGTTTCTCCAGGTAAAATTACTGCACAGGCTGGATCGCAAGGTGTGGCGGGGGGAAGTTCGATGTCTAATTCGGAGAAGATGCGGTGATGAATTCCTCCGGGCTCTAATCCTGCAACTTGCGTCGCGCCGACATCGAAGGTAAAGCCTTTGCGCTTGAAGGTGGAAGCGCAGCCGCCAGGGACGATCGCCTGGTCTAAGACTAGCACTTTGTATCCTTTGCGGGCTAGCAGGGCGGCTGCTGTGAGGCCGCCGATGCCGGCTCCGATGACGGTGACACGGGATTTGCTAAAGTTGGTGGGAGCGATCGGCATAATTGATTTATTGTAATATTTCTTAATATTATGGTCACATTTTGCAATAAAAAGCTCCTGTGGCGACAGGTTCAAATCTATCGCTACAAGAGCTATCGTCGGAGTTGAGAGGACGTTTCAGAGTTAAGGTGCGCCTGCGCACCGAAGCGACGGGAGTTTCTCCGTAGCCGGCGCAATCGGAGAATTATAGACGACGCCACTTGTTGAGATAAGCTTCGCCAATCCCAGCTACAGCCTGCATTTGACCTAGCTGTTCTCGTAAAGCTTTGATGGTTCTTAGCTGTTCTTGAGACTGTTGCTGCAAAGCGTCGTAATTTCGTTGTTTTCCAACACTCTGACTCAATTGATTTTCTAGATATTGCAACTTGGTCAGTTGAACTTGGAAGTCGCCGATCGCACTTGACTTGGATGCTAACTGATGCTGCAAACTTTCGTAACTCGACTTCGATACAGTTTCGGCTAATTGGCTTTCGAGATTTTGCTGTTCGGTGGCTAATTGTTGCTGCAATTGGGCGATCGAACTTTCCCGTTCAGTCAACTGTTGTTGTAAACTTTCGTAACTTGCTTGCAGTGGATTTGGCTGCGTACTCTGATTTTCCGAATCAGTTTGAGCCGTTTCAGCGTCATTAATTTCGCTTTCTTCGGCTGTTTCCCCGATCGAGTCAGCGACATCGATCGCAGTATTTTGACTTTTTTTCCAAGTTACACTAACTTCCGTCTTATCGGTAGAAATCTCCAAAGTACCCTTTGCCAAGCGTTCTAGGAGTTCTGACCTGGATATGTCCAGCTTTCGAGCGATTGCGTTCAATCGATCGGCACTATAAGGAGTCAGCGAAAGTCCGACTTTGACTTTGCTTTCTGGATCTGAACTAACTGCATTGCGACTTTTTTTTACCATTGGCATTTTCTTCATGCCAACTTACACTAATTAGCGTAGCGGCTGAAGCTTCTATTAAAATCATTTTTTGTTACCTACTAATTGTTGCAGCTTCCGTCCCCAATGTAAACTCTCAGATCATCTTTGAACGCTGCCCAAACCCGAATTTCCACAAATCCCCTTTGCTTGGGGATCGTCCCCAGGGTACGACGGAAGACAACAAAGGATTCTAGATAGCCACACGAAAACCCACAATACTAGCTCTGCAATCCGGCTGATATCTAAGGCGACACGCGCTGCGACAATTCGGAGGATGATCGTTCCAAGAACCGCCTCGCAACAGCCTCAAGGATTCGTCACCGCGATCCTGCCAAACACGGCCATCCCCAGGCATACCATTGTAATTACTGTGCCAAAAATCCGCGCACCATTCCCAAACATTGCCGTGGAAATCATACAATCCAAAAGCATTCGGTTTGAAACTACCAACATCAGTTGTTTGACAGCGATAAATTCCCTTCGCAGCCTCAGCATAATTAGAACTTGCGTTGTAATTTGCCAACTCCTTTGTAATCGTTTCTCCAAAGTGAAAATCCGTCAGCGTTTTCCCCCTGCAAGCATATTCCCATTGAGCCTCGCTAGGTAAGCGATAATTCTTACCAGTTTTCATGGAAAGTCTAGCACAGAACTCCATAGCCTCGTACCAAGATATATTTTCTACAGGTCGATTTACACCTTCAAAACGGGAAGGATTTGGATTGAGAAATATTTTAATTTCCGACATCAGCGCCACTGCTTTCCACTGCGCCTGAGTGACCGGAAATTTGCCTATATAAAAAGGTGCTAAAGTCAATTGTTGCTGAGGTTTTTCATCACTATCTCCGTCATCATTTGGAGAACCGATCATGAAATTACCGCTAGGAACAGATACCATTTCCATAACTACACCGCTGCCGATATTTTCTTCAAAAAAATCTGCTTTGCCAGTTTGAATATTATTTGGTCTACCCCACTTATCTACCGTCATAACCTCAAAATCAAAAGTGCTTTTGGCAGAAATGATATTAGTTTTGGCATTGCCAATAGCCAAATTGCTATTAAGTTTTTGAGCAATAGAAACTTTACTATTAAGTTGCGCGGAATTAAGAGGAGTTTGAACAAGAAGCTGTGCTCCATGTTTACGAGCAGCATTTATCGCAAGTTTCCCTCCCTTTGTCTGAGCAGAATTTAGAGCGACTTGTCCTCCCCTAACATGAGGAGGTTGGGGTGGCAAAGAATAAATATTTAAGGCTTTAATCACTTCATCAGCAGATTGATACCTATTTTTGAGATAATCTTGAATTAATTTATCTAAAACTTCTGCCAATTTCAGACTTAAATTTGTGCCATCTGGTATTTGTTTTCTCCAGTTCCAAACACCATTAATTGGGTCATAAAGCTCATCAGAGCCATCAATTTTTGGCAAACAGTTAGTTAATAACCGCAGACAAGTGATCCCCAAACTATACAAATCGCTTCCCGGAAAAACTTGACCTCGCATTTGTTCCATAGGTGAATATCCTGGAGTTCCCACTGTTGTACCTGATTTATTGACAAGGGAGCCAGTTACTTGTTTGGAAACGCCGAAATCGATCAGAACTAAATCTCCACGTCCTCCATTTCGGAAAGTTGAATTACGCAAATTTCTAATCTTTGGGAGAGATGAGTGAAGGGAGATGCGACGGCGGATGATATTCTCAAGTTTAATGTCTCGGTGAATGACATTGCGATCGTGAACAAATTT
>JAYTZD010000646.1:0-9404 GCA_043742065.1 Oscillatoriales bacterium | reverse complement strand
CTAAGTCGCTTGGCAACCGCAACTAAGGCATCTAAGGGTGATGTATATTGAATGGTCTGTTTACGCATGGGCTTCTTACCTTTGCAATGGATTTATTTGTGGTACGCATATTTGTAGTTATATTTTAGCAAAGCGATCTGTGTAATGGCGTTTGATGATTGATGAGGACAGAAAGGGCGATCGCACCTCGGTTGAGTTGAGGAGATCGATCGCCCTTGGTTGAGAAAAAGGAGTCAAGGGCGATCGCACGTTTTGACTTATTCCAAAAGGGCGATCGATCTGAATTGATAAAACGAAATAAAACTTGTCTACCGAATTTTCCTAACAGCTTTGGCGACTGCTATAGGTCAGATCACCCTCATAGTTTTACGTAATTACTGGGATTTTGATGTTTGCCATTCTGTTCCACTTGAAAGTGCAAATGAACTCCATCTGAGTTGCCTGTAGTACCAACAATTCCAATCTTCTGGCTACGTCGAATGTCTTGATCTACTGCCACATTAACGGAATCTAAGTGCATATAGACAGTCGTCAATCCATCACCATGATCGATTATCACCATATAGCCAAAGCCGCCATCTTTCCATCCTGCCCAAATCACCTTTCCTGCTGCCGCTGCATAGGCTGGCGGTTTCGTTCCCCAAGGAGGAGCCAGATCAATACCCAAGTGTATGCCTGTAGCATTGTGACCAGGCGCGCCATATCGTTGGCTAATTGTGTAGGTAGTTGTCATAGGACTTACGAACTCCTTTCGCTCACGCCTCTTCAAAGTCTCTAGCTCTTGACGAAGAGTATTAAGCTCCTGTTGCTTCTGATTGTTAATTGTGTTAATCCTGGCTTGAACTTGAGAAAGTTCTACCTCCAGTTTTTTCCTGGCTTCATAGAGTGGCGCGAGAACAGTGCTTTCTAGCTTTTTGATATCTTCCTCGATACGGTCAGCATACCAGTTATCCCCAACCCACCAAGATTTCCGATACCTTTCCATGTCAGCTTTCTTTTGATCGCGCTCAGACTCGCGTAAGGAAATTTTTTGATTTTCTTCCCCAATTTCCAGCGGTATTTGAATGGTTCGACTGTAGAGACCAGGTAGTTCTTTTTTGAGAGAATCTAGCTCTTTTTCAAGCTGATTGACTTTGGAAGTGGTTGCGTCAACCAAGTTAACTAATTCATCTCCTGATTGACCAGTGCGGGGTGTAACGCCTTTCCCACTAACAGGCTGAGGTCGAGGAGATGGGGAAGTTGACGTAACTGGTTTACCAGTCCCAATTCCATGACTCACAGGCAAATAAACCGACATCCCCACCTGTATATTTCGCGCTTCAGCATCCGTAAACGTACTGCCATCAGCTTTCTTAATTTCCCGCCACCGATCGCCATTCCCCAATTCCCGGAAAGCAACAGTCCACAGCGTATCATTCGGCTTGATGATGTACTGCCGCTGCTGTCCGGGTTGTGCGGGTGGCGGTACAGCAGGCGAAGAACTGCTACCAACCGGCAAGTAAACCACTTGACCAATTTGCAAGCGACGCGCTTCATCACTCGAAAACGTGCTGCCATCTGCTTTCTGAATTTCTACCCAGCGATTCCCATTGCCCATTTCCCGCTGGGCGATCGCGCTTAAAGTATCCCCCGAACGAATCGTGTAAGCGCGGCGAGTAGGTGTTGGAGTCGGAGTCGGAGTTGGAGTCGGATTGCTGGGATTAATTGCTGCACCCCAGATTTCACCGCTGCCAGATACATTGCCGATCGCCGTAGCAGCAGCGGTTTGCGGATTAACTGCCAGTTTTTGCCCGCTGGAAGTATAAGCCGTTAGCTGTCCATTAACTTGGGCTAAACCGTAAACTTGGCCGTAGCCTAAATCCCCGATTGTCCGCGTGCTGCCATTAGAGGAATTGACAGCAACCAGGCGATCGCTTCCACTAGAAAGAGAGCCGACAGTCGCCAAAATCTCATTACCATTAAAGACCATATCCCCGCTGCTTGGCCCGCCTAAAGAACCGATTTGGCTAACTTGAGCCGTTTGCGGAGAAATCTGATAAAGATTGCCATTGTTGCTATCTGCACCGTAAAGTCTGCCATCAGGAGAAAACGTTAGTGAATTAATTCTTGCGACGCCAAAGTTGCCAATGGTTCTGGCTTGACCGGTAGCAGGATTAATCTCGTACAATTCGCCAAAAGTAGAGCCGTACAACCTGCCATCGGGAGAAACAGCTAAGTCTGTGAAAGCAATTCCTTGGTAAATCAAGCGTTGTTGGTTGGTTGCGGTGTCAACTGCAAATACTTGTCCCGCACTCGTAGATAAATACAAAGTGTTGTTATTAACACTGACAGGAGGTTGTGTAGTAGGCGGTTGCTGTTGCTGTTGCGGTTGCGCTTGCAGTGCTAATCCCGATACCCGTCGCGGAATCAAAATTGTGCGTCCCGCTTGGATTGCACTAGGGTTAGAAATGCCGTTTTTCTGAGCAATCAAGTTGAAAAAAGGTGCAGAACCGTTGCCCATTGTTCTCGATGCAATTCCGCTCAATGTATCTCCAGAACGAATCGTATAAGAAACCCATTCATAATATTGACCCTGAAATTCAGTCACCGCAGAACGAGGTTGTGATTGCGGTTGTGCTGGGGCGATCGCTTGTGCAATCGGCTGGGATTGTACGGGGGGTTGGGGTCGTACAACGGGTGGCGATACTTCTTGAGGAACTGAGATTGTACGCCCTGCAATAATGCGGTTGGGATTAGCAATGCCGTTCTGCTGAGCAATCAAATTGAAAAAAGGTGCAGAACCATTTCCCATTGTTCTCGATGCAATTCCACTCAGCGTATCCCCAGAACGAATCGTGTAAGGAACCCAATTGTAGTATTTGCCAAAAAACTCTGTCGCAACAGCTCGTTCTCCCGGTATCACCTTACCTTCACCGCTCCAAGTATCCGGAATTAAGGAAGCAGGCGGGTAATATGTTTCGGGTACTATTGTTTTTGCTAAATTAACTGCTGCCGAGATATTTAACAATCCTGCACCAGTTTCTGTATCCCAATTTGGCAGTTTCAAATCGGTAGCTGTGGACTTCATAATTTCGATGATCTGGCGATAGTTTAAATCAGGATTTGCCGCCCAAACTTGGGATGCACCACCCGTCACTTTTGCACCAGCAACGGAAGTACCAGCCATAACACCGAGTCCGTCGCCAACAGTCGATAATACCGGATTATCTGCCGTACCGCCATCAGCAACAATATCCAATCCTTGACCGTAACTGGAATATCCAGCATAGTCATAAGCTTTGGAAAGCGCAATTTGATCGTTAACTCGTTCGGCCGCACCGACAGTAATAATGTTGTCAAATTCTTGAGAAGCTTGACCTAATGCTGACATCACACCGCCATCATTTCCAGCAGCGACTACTAGCAATATATTATGCTGGCGAGCATACTCAATCGCCTCTCTTTCTGGCGGTGTCAATTCATAGCGAGTTGTGACGCTACCGTCAGGATTAGTTTGAGTTAAATCAAGACTGAGGTTAACAATTCCATTTGGCTGTCCCGATGCCACAATTTTATCAACAGAAGTCTTCAATGCTTCTGCCCACTTACCGGAACCGATCGCCCGAACTGCTAAAATTGGTGCATTAGAATTAATCCCATCAATGCCAATACCATTATCCGGTTTAGCCGCAATAATCCCCAGAACATGATCGCCGTGTCCGTTGACTTTATCTGCTGGTGCTGTGGGGTCAACATCGCCATCTACAAAGTCACGTCCCCAAGTAATTTTGGAATAGTCAATGTCAGGGTTTTTGGCACTAAAATCGGTATCGATGATAACGATTAATGGTTGATTTTCGACAGGAAACTCAAACTGTACTGGTTGAATAGGTTCGACAGGTTTAGGTGCGACTTTGACTACCATATCTTCCAGCCGCGAAATCAACGTCGCTGTATTATCGGACACTGGAGTCGATCGAGTTTGCTCCCTCAACTTCTCAGTCATAGCTTCCAAACGAGCAATCAAAGTGCGATCGATCGCATTCTCGGCAACAACATCAACACCACCCAAATTACTCAAACGTTGTTTAATGCTTTCCAATCGTGCAATCCAATCAGCATTGACATCATTACCAGTATTCGTATTGACAACTGGCAAAGTTTCATCTTTCACCTTACTTTCCGTGGGCAAAACTTCCGGTTTAGTTTCTACCTTCTGAGTTGGTGTCATCGCAATAACTTCCTTCTCAGTAGCAGACTTAACTGGCAAAGTTGCCGTCACCGCTACTTCAGTAACCTTATTTTTCACCTCAGTTACCACCACAGGCTTAGATTCCTCTTTTACCTTGGTTTCGACTGGCAAAACTTCCGGCTTAGTTTCTACCTTCTCAGTTCGTTTCGTCGCAATAACCTCCTTCTCAGTAACAGACTTGACTGGCAAAGTTCCCGTCACTGCTACTTCCGTAACCTTATCTTTCACCTCAGTTACCACCACAGGCTTAGATTTCTCTTTCACCTTACTTTCCGATGGCAAAACTTCCGGTTTAACCTCTACCTTCTGAGTTGGTGTTGTCGCTACAACTTCCGTCTCAACCGTAGATTTTACTGGCAAAGTTTCTGTCGCCGGCACTTCAGTAACTTTGTCTTTCACCTCAGTTGCTACCGGAGGAACAGGCGTTTTTTCAACTTGTAATTTTTCAGTCGAATCTGCCGCAGTATCTTTGCCAATATTTGGTGCAGTTATCGGCTTTGTATCTACCTTGTCGCTTGTCTCAACTTTAGTCAAATCGCCACCATTACTTGCAGAATCTTTGGGTTTTTCCTCTGTTTTTGATGGCGGAATCGAAATTGGTACAGGTTCCTTTGAATCGTCAGCATCTTTGCCAGTAGTAGGGGTTGGTGATGGAGTTCTTGGACTCTCCTTATCAGAAGTTACTGGCTTCAGAATTTCCTTTTCCAAATCATCAAGTAAGTCGGATACTTCAGCATCTACCTTTGGTGTTGGTTCCGGGGTAATGTAAGGTTTCGCATAAGCAATAACTGCCTTGCCTAAATCAGTTTTCCGCCAATCTTTATCCGGGTTAATCACAGTATCGAGCAAAGCTGCTTTTCCAGTCGCACCGCGCACTTGGAAAATGATATCATTGTAATCCTTGTCACTCCCTGCATCTAAGCGCATATCCTCCATGACAAAGGTATTACCTTCTCCCGTGACATCGGCAATTTGACCAAAGTGAAATCCCTCAACAGGATTCGCCATTGCCATAGAAAACAAAGGACGCCCGGCACCGCCAACAGTCGGATTATCAAAAACAGACTTTACACTACCGTTAGGTACCAACATCACCCCATATTTACCGCCAGCAGTAACTGCAAAACTCTTGACTCCTAAGTAGACTCCTTCATTGGCATTACTCTCTCCTAACACACCGGAAAAACGCGCACCTTCTGTAGCATCATTAATCACTACATGACCTTTCACAGAGTTACTTAAAGAACGCGCAGCTACTTCTTTGATAAACCCTTCCGAACCTGGTTCAAACTTTTCTAAACCGTCCAGACTGAAAACAGCTAACTCACCTTGGAACATTCCGCCATCAAATGTGTAGTCTACACTGATGCGACCAGTTTGATCCGTAGTAAATACCCCCGATGTAAAAGGAGAAATTAACTTTTTATCAGTCGGTTCTGGTTCTTTTTTGGTTTCAGTTGTTGCTACGGCAGTAGTGCTATTCTCTTTCTTTGTTTCTTCTGCATTGCTGGCGGCGGTATTGGGTTTTTCCACTGGCTTGCTGGCATCAAGAGAGGCCATGACAGGTTTATTTGCTGTTGAAGTAGTGTTTGTTTTCGTCTCTTCATTGGCAATTGTTTCCCCTGTAATTATATCTTTTGTAGCCGCTGTTGTTTCAGCCGCCTTCGTTACTGGAAAAGTTGTTGCAGGTTTATCGGTTGTTGTTGTTTTTTCGGAAGTAATCGTGATTGGTTTGTCGGTGGTTGTTTCGGAAGTAATTGTGACTGGTTTGTCGGTAGTTTTGGTTTCAGAAGTTGTGGAAACAGGTTTATCAGTGGTTTTGGTTTCAGAAGTTATGGTTACGAGTTTATCGGTAGTTTTGGTTTCCGAAGTTATGATTACGGGTTTGTCGGTAGTTTTGGTTTCCGAAGTTGTGGTTACGAGTTTATCGGTGTTTTTGGTTTCAGAAGTTGTGGTTACGGGTTTGTCAGTGGTTGTTTCAGAAGTTGTGGTTACGGGTTTGTCAGTGGTTGTTTCCGAAGTTATGGTTACGAGTTTATCGGTAGTTTTGGTTTCCGAAGTTGTGGTTACGAGTTTATCGGTAGTTTTGGTTTCCGAAGTTGTGGTTACGAGTTTGTCGGTAGTTTTGGTTTCCGAAGTTGTGGTAACAGGTTTGTCGGCAATTCCTACTTTTGCTGCTGGTATTTCAGTTTTTTCTTCAGTCGTAATTCCTGTGATGGCATCTTTGGTTGCTTCCCGTTTTTCTGATATTTGTACAACTGGTAAAATTGCGGGAGTTGAAAGAGATGTTGTCTCTATTTTTGTACCTGTAAGAATGTCGGCATCGGCTTTTTGGGGAGAGTTTACTTGTGCTAAATTCAGGGTGTATTTGATGTCGCCACTAATTTGCAGCACTCGGATGGTATATTCCCCTGCTGATAAGCCTTCTGCGTTAATTGTTTCGGCAGTTTTGTCGCCGTTGGAAGAACTCTTGATGATTGCACCAGCTTGGTTGAGTAAGGATATGTCCGCATTCCCACTCAAACCGTCGATCGCAAATTTGAAACTTCCCGCACTGTTGATGGTAAATTTGTACAGGTTATCGATATTTGTAGCGCCAACACTACCTGTGTAGCTTTTGCTGCCTGTCAATGCCCCGATGTTAAGTTCAGCCATTTGTACCCCTGAAAAATAGTTACTTTAAATTGCTCCTATATACCTATCTGGGGGAACTTGAGGCTTTTATGCAAAATCCGGAATATTGTTACATTTCGTTACATTAAGGTTGCCCGATCGCCCTTCCTCTACCACCCACCGCCATTTAACATACGTGCCAATTTTGCTTCAAACTATTGTGGGGTGGGCTTCTAGCCTGCCCAAAAATGCTATATAAATACAGAAAAGCCAGTATTGAACAGGCAGGATGCCTATTCCACAAGAAATATGGTTGATGTCTATTAGGGTCGATCGCCCCAGACAATCCCTTATCCCTTACAATAAACAAGCAATTATTATATTTTGAGTTATCCTGTGAGTCCTACTGCCCAAGCCAGCAATACCCTGAATGCGGGTGCTCTGCCAACCGTTACCGTGGCCCGCCGCGCTGTTTTTCCCTTCACTGCGATTGTTGGCCAAGAAGAGATGAAACTCGCGCTGCTATTGAATGTCATCGATCCAAAAATTGGTGGCGTGATGATTATGGGCGATCGAGGTACTGGTAAATCTACCACAATCCGCGCCCTCGCCGACTTGCTGCCGGAAATTGAGGTGGTAGCAGATGATCCTTTTAACAGTCATCCCAGCGATCCAGATTTGATGAGTGATGAGGTGCGCGATCGCACTTTAGCTCAAACTGACATCAAAATCGCCCGCAAAAAAGTCCAAATGGTAGATTTACCCTTGGGCGCGACCGAAGACCGAGTTTGCGGTACGATCGACATTGAGAAAGCTCTCTCCGAAGGTGTGAAAGCTTTTGAACCAGGCCTTTTAGCTAAAGCCAACCGTGGCATTCTTTACGTCGATGAAGTCAATTTGCTCGACGATCATTTAGTCGATGTTTTGCTTGACTCCGCCGCCAGTGGTTGGAATACTGTAGAAAGAGAAGGCATTTCGATCCGCCACCCAGCTAAGTTTATTCTCATCGGTTCCGGCAACCCAGAAGAAGGAGAATTGCGGCCGCAGTTGCTCGATAGATTTGGGATGCACGCAGAAATTCGGACTGTAAAAGACCCGAATTTAAGAGTGGAAATTGTCGAACAGCGATCGAGTTTTGACCAAAATCCCGCAGACTTTCTCTCGAAATATCAGCACGAACAAGATGATATGCAGGAGAAGTTGGTGGAAGCCCAAGAAAGGTTAAAATCGGTAAAGCTCGATCGCGATTTGCGAGTAAAAATCTCCCAAGTTTGCGCCGAATTGGACGTAGACGGACTGCGTGGCGATTTGGTCACAAACCGGGCCGCCAAAGCTTTGACAGCCTTAGAATGCCGCACAGAGGTCACAGTGGACGATATTCGCCGGGTGATGACTCTGTGTTTGCGCCACCGATTGCGGAAAGACCCGCTAGAATCAATTGATTCGGGTTCTAAAGTGACCAAAGTGTTCGATCGGGTATTCGGCCTAGAAGCCAGTTGATAATTAGGAGTTTAGTCTTCAACACTGATACTTGGAATAACTCTTAGTCTCGTAGCATCGGAATAGTAAATTAGAGTTAACTGTTAACTGTTCACCGTCAACCGTTAACAGTCAACAGTCAACCCTTCGACTACGCTCAGGGCGGCGCAGTTAACATCATTCCGGTGCAACCGGAATTGATATAAATCCTTCTTCTGTGTTTATTTTTCAATGCAATATAGCTTATGAACTCATCAAAACAGCGATTTTTCATTGCTCTGATGCCACCTCCCGATATTCAGCAGCACATTACTCAGATTAAACTACATTTTGCAGAAAACTATAACAGCCGTGGTGCTTTGAATTCACCGCCCCACGTCACGCTTCAACCTCCTTTTGAATGGTTAGCAGAAGACGTTCTCAAATTAGAGGAAAGTTTGAAGGAGTTTGTGGCAAATCGGTTTCCTATTCCCATTACTCTTTCTGGTTTTGCTGCTTTTCCGCCCCGCGTTATTTACGTTGATGTTGTCAAATCATCGGAATTGCTGGAACTTCAAAAAGATTTAATGAGTTATTTAGAGACAAATTTGGGAATTGTCGATCGAGTTTCTCAGCCTCGACCTTTTGTCCCACACATGACTGTAGGGTTTCGTGATTTAACTGAGCAAAATTTTGAGGCTGCTTGGTTGGAGCTCAAAGCGCGATCGATCTTTTTTGAGTTTACTGCTTCGTCGTTGATTTTATTGATTCATGACGGTAGTCAGTGGAATGTTGCTACTGAGTTTTTATTTGCTGCGAGTTAGAACCTGCATTTCTGGATAGCTGTGTTCACAAGGACTTGGGCTGATCAGGGCGATCGCCTACCTGATGACTTAAAATAGAAGAGACATAGAGCTGCGTGGTTAAAATGGACAGAATCTCCGTCAACCCTCAAATTCACTTCGGTAAGCCTTGTATAGTGGGTACGCGCATTACTGTACAAAGCGTTCTCGAATTACTAAATGAAGGGCTTTCTTTTGGAGAAATTATCCGAGACTACTATCCCGATTTGGAAATGGATGATATTCGGGCGTGCTTGCGG
>JAYTZD010000645.1:0-2357 GCA_043742065.1 Oscillatoriales bacterium | reverse complement strand
ATCGCCTTTTTAATCTCCCCATCAAACTCATCATCCTTCCCAGCCACAAAAGCCCAAGCTTGAGCCGACAAAAAACTCCAAGCTTCCGGAAAAATCTCCCGAATCCTGTCCAAAGGATTTCCCGTTTTGTAAACCAAAGTAGCAGTTTTGCAATCCATGAATCAAACCTCGGATAGTAGTTTTGTAGTATCTCGACTATATTTCAAGCTTTGATATTGATTATCATATTCACAATCAGCCACTAAATCAAGACCTTCTCTCTCTTCTCTTCCTCTGCGCTCTCTGCGCTCTCTGCGGTTAAATCATTCAAAAATAATCGTGGCGCATCAAAACCAAAGAAACCTATGCCCAATGCCCAATGCCCAATGCCCAATGCCCTATTCCCAATTCCCAATTCCCCATGCCCAAAACTACCTTTTCCAATATCGACGCCAATGAAACAAATTTTCCCATAAATTACGCATAAAAGTATTACTACGGAAACGCTGCAATTCCCAACCAGCAGCAGTTTGTCCAGTAATATCCGAAAAAGTAGAACAAATAAACGGAAGTTCCGCGATCGCCCCAACAGTCATTCCCTGACGCACAGCCAAAGCAACAACATGAATCAACTCAGCAGCCTGCGGGCCCACAATACACGCCCCCAAAATCTCCCCATTGCGACGCCCAACAATCTTACAAAAACCAGTCGTCTCCCCACACATTTGAGCCTTTTCAATATGCTTAAAATATTCTCGACTCACAATAATATCATCACCAAAACGACGAATTGCTTGCGCTTCAGTCAAGCCAACTCTTGCTAACTGCGGCTCAGAAAAAATCGCCCAAGGAATCCCGCGATAATCAATTTTCAACCTCGGCAAAAACAAAGCATTTTTCACAGCAACCAAAGCTTCGGAATTAGCGATATGAGCGAAGGAATAACCCCCAGCAACATCACCACAAGCATAAATCCGAGAATTAGTTGTTTGTAATTTGTCATTTAAAATTAATCCCTGGTGATTAAATTTAATCCCAGTCGCTTCTAGATTTAATGATTTAAAATTAGGTAAGCGGCCCGCTGCGATCAAAATCTCCTCAGCTTCGATCGCCAAATCCCCCGCTTGAATCCACTTCTTCCCATCAATCACCCTAGCTTGAGTCACCTCAGTCGCCGTCAAAATCCGCACCCCTTGGGCTTCCATTGCAGCTTGAACCAAGCTAGCAGCCTCTCGCTCCTCTTTCGCCAAAATGTGCGAACCCTTCACCACAACCGTCACAGCCACCCCTAATCGAGCAAAAGTTTGAGCGACTTCGACACCACTAGGATCTGCACCGATTACGGCCAAACTTTTAGGCAATTTTTGCTTTTTTGCTAATTGCCAAACAGTTTCCGAAGTAAAATAGCTAACAGATGAAAGTCCTTCAATATTGGGAATCGCCGGGAGACTCGGACAAGCTAGGAGATAAGAGAGCGATCGCAATTTTCGGCCATTCACCGCAAAAGCCAAATCCGGTTTCAGCACAAACTCGCCGTCACCAAAAATCACATCGACCCCGAGAGTCGCCAAAACACCAAGAGAATTGATTTCTGACAAATTAGAAACAACACCTTCTGCCCACTGGATCACTCCATCAAACTGCAATTCCACAGGCATTCGCGAATCGGTTTTTTCCCAATGGACTCCGAATTTCTGGCTGCTGATTTGTTCAGCAAATCGGCCGCTTTCACTCAAAATTTGGTTGTATTGTGAACTTAAGGCGATCGCCTCTTGCCCCGCAGTCGGCAAATCTTGGGAATTACTAAACGGTTCCACCAAAGCAACACGAGCTTGGAAACCAGTTGCAGTCAAAGCAGCATAGCGTCCGGCTTGAGTCCCACCAATTATTACTAAATCGTAGTCAATCATAAATTTAAGAAGTCATTAGTCATTAGTCATTAGTTATTAGTTATTAGTCATTAGTCATTGGTCATTAGTCATTAGTTGTTAGTTATTAGTTATTAGTTGGTAGTTGGTAGTTGGTAGTTGGTAGCTATGTTATTTTTAATGAGTTTTCATACCACATCATATCAAATCCACTAGCATAATTCAGGCAAATTCGAGTGATATAAATTCCGGTTGCACCAGAATGATGTTGACTGTTAACAGTGAACAGTGAACTGACTAATGACTAATGACCAATGACTAATGACTAATGACTAATGACCAATGACCAATGACCAATGACTAATGACTAATGACCAATGACTTCTTTAAGTGCAGAAATCAACCGTAGATTATCAGCCCGATCGCGTACAGCAACACGAAAAAAGCGATCGCCCAACTCCGGAAAACTCAGACAATCCCGAATCAAAATCCGGTGACATTCCAGCAGAC
>JAYTZD010000644.1:0-4755 GCA_043742065.1 Oscillatoriales bacterium | reverse complement strand
TCGGTATCGAGGTTGACCAAGAAACTCCAGTTAGAAACGCTATAATAATCACAACGACGTGATATTACAGCGGAATGTTTGATTTTTTTATTCAGTTGGTTCCACTCGCTCCAAACGTGCTTTTCTGAATTCACTTCAGAATAGGCGGTTAAGGAGCGAGGTATTTTTTCACTTAATTTCATAGCCCTACGAGCAATTACCAGTGCAGCCGCTTCGTCACTCGCTAAGCCATACATTCTTAAATATTTCACCAAACCGATAATGCTTGAATAAGCTGGATTGACTGCAATCAGCTCAAGGCCACGATTTGACAAAATAGAACTGAGTTGTTTGTAAAACTCACTGTACGCCCAACCCGACAACATCCGAGCATACTTTCTACCTTTCTCTCCCAGCGATTGCTTTTTTGTTGAGAAATCAAGTTCTTCACAAACCACAGGACATTCAAATTCCGTGGCTTTTACAGCTAGTTGCAGACAGGCATCAACAATTTGAGCCTGTTGCTTACCATTCGGTAAACCCATCTGCAATGGGATCTGCCCTTTGGCCTTGAGATTCCCTTCAGAATCAACATACGCCCACCCAATAGAACCGGGATTCATGTCGATACCAATGCAACCGTACATCCTCTCTCTCGAAACCTGCTTCAGGGGATTTGGGGTAAACTGCACGGCTGTCACCCACTTTCCATTCTTGCGATAGAAATGCCAAGTTTTAGCCCCGCATTCTGGCAGTCTGTTGACATTACGACTGAAATCACCAATCTGAGAGAACACGGTTTTTCCAAATCGCAACTCTAAGCATTTAGGGACTCTAAAAGTTATTTTATCCCCATTCCACTGGCAGACTTGATTGCCAAAAGATTCATCCTTGGAGCCAACGACAAAAATATCACTGCGAGGTACAAAAACTTTGATTGGCTTAAGTCTCAAGTGTTCGATTCTCTTAATCAATAAGGCTAATTTACGTTTTTTATTATGGATTTGAAAGCGTAAATTCTGCCAGTTTGTGGATCTATACTGAAGTGAGCAGGCAATTGGAAAATTACAACCTATTTTTGATTTTTGCCATTTTCTCTTGGCATAGAACTTACGGGCCAATTCCAACTTGCGTTCAGCTTTCTTGAGCCACATACTAATGGATTTAATCTTTCCTTCAAGAGCTTTCAGGTGTAAAATCCTGTGTGCTTTTGCGCCGTCTACACTACCTTTGGCTGAACTGATTACGCCATTTGCGTGGCGCTTATTGATGTCGTAGGTTTGCTGTAAGTTTGTGTTCCACTCGGATTTCTTGAACTCTGTACCTGAAAGTAAGTGCTCAACTGTTTCAATGCTTGCAGCCCTAAAAATCGGGGCGTAAGCTTCTAAGAACATCTCGAAATCTGTAAATCCTAGTTCGTTGAGTTCATGTACTGGTGTGGGCAAGCCTTTACAATAAGTTAGGGTAGCCATTGATTCGACCTCTCAATGTGGTTTCATATCTGAAAGGCGGTATCGCCTGTGTCCGCCATCTGTCCGAACCGACTCTAGCTTCCCTTCTTTCTCCCAGCGCCTTATTGTGTCAACGCTGATTCCTTTTAGTTCTGCTAACTCACCAATACTGATTAATCGGTTCATGTTTTACCGAGAATTCACTCTCTCAATCCTAGGTAAATCTAGATAAATTGTCAACAGCTATCAACCCCGACTTCTTAAAGAAATCAGGGTTCTAAGATCGATCGCTGCTATTGACAGCTAAAAAACGGGTAACATACCTCCCTCACCAAACTTTCCCAAGTCATCTGCAACCGTCAAATTCACAGGTTTACAGCGTTGAATCAAAACACTAATACCTTCAGCATCTTCATTTTCTATGTCTTCTACATACCCCGCTTTTGCAGATTCAGCTTCTGAAGCCGTCATAAACGGGCCAAAATAGTAAACACACCGAGGAGCTGAAGTTTTAACTTCAACCCACCAAGCTAATCCAAAAAAGTTGAGTAAACTAATCAAGAGTTCTTTCATAAAAATACTCGGTAAGTGGGAAACTCAGAGTTTTGAGACCTGATATCAAATCCGGTTGCACCGGAATGAGATAGAGGAGAGGGCAATGCCGTCTCCCTACCCAAAATAATACTGTAGGGACACGGCACTGCCCTCTCCTAATTTCGGCTACTAATAATTCCGATGCTACCGGAATTGATCTGAGAGGGGCTGACGGGATTTTCTAATGTATTCTACAGTTTTTTCCAGAGTGCTGCGGCAAGATAGTTTTGCTTGTTTGTAGCGAAGTCCAGATCCACCCTGAATAAGAGAGGATATGAGTATTTCTCAAAGTCCCCCCTTATTCAGGAGATTTAGGGGGATCTAGACTTCGCCTAGTAGTTCACGAGCCATGTACATGAAACTTTTTAGGCCCGCGTTGGCGGTAAATTTCATATAAAGCCATACCCGTTGCTACCGAGACATTCAAGCTAGCGGTTTTGCCCCTCAATGGAATTGAAACCAATCCGTCACAACCGCGCTGTATCAAAAGGCTCAAACCGTCAGCTTCACCACCCACAACTAAAACAGTGGGGCCAGAGAAATTGATTGTCTCTACCGATTGACTAGCATCAGCAGCAGTGCCGTAAATCCAAAATCCAGCCTCTTTCAATTGTTCCAAGGCGCGACTGAGATTGACAACCCTCGCCACGGCTAAAGTTTCCAATGCCCCAGATGCTACTTTTCTCACCGCCGACGTAATCCCAACGGCTCGTCGCTGCGGAATCACTATGCCCTGAGTTCCCAATGCTTCTGCGGTGCGAATGATTGCCCCTAAATTGTGGGGATCGTTGAGTCCTTCTGCTACCACAATTACCGGGCTTTCCGAAGCTAATTTGGCATTGGCAATCAGTTCACTCAAATCTTGGTATTCGTAGGCTGAAACCTGAGCTGCTACACCTTGATGGTTCGATTTGCGAGTGATGTAGTCGAGACGCAAATCATCAACTTCGTCAATGATGCAACCGTTTGACTTGGCTTCGGTTAGCAAGCTGTGAAAGCGGGGATCGTAACGAAGATGTGGCACAACCCAGATCCGGTTGAGCACTTGATCGCTTTCCAAAGCCGCTTGCACCGCATGACGGCCATAAATCATGTCTGTATCTGCTTCTGCTTGTACTTCAGTGCTGCTCCCAGTCTCAAGTACGCGACTCTCTCGGTTTTTGTAATAATTGCCACGAGACTCCTGGGGGCTGCTGTCTCTGTTGCCGAAACGACCGCCACCGGATTCCTGGGGGCGACTATCTCTGTTGCCGAAACGACTGCCACGAGATTCCTGGGGGCTGCTATCTCGGTTGCCGAAACGACTGCCACGAGATTCCTGGGTGCTGTTGTCTCTGTCTCTAAAATAATTGCCACGGGATTCCTGGGGGCGACTGTCTCTGTTGCCCAAATAAGTGCCACGCGGTTCTTCGGGGCTGCTGTCTCTGTCTCTGTACTGATTGATACGAGGTTGGGGGCTACTATCTTTGTCTCTGTATTGATTGCTGCGAGGTTGGGGACTACTGTCTCTGTCTCTGTAATAATTACCAGAAGATGGTTGCGGGCTGCTATCTCTGTCTCTGAAATGATTATTTCTTCGCAGTTCTGGTTTGCTGTCGGAGTCTGAGTTTCGTTTGAAAACCGATCGCACGGGCATTTCTTGAGACGATCCAAAAGAGCGCTTTTCAGGCCCTCCGACTCCGCGAGTATCTGGACGAGGCTTGCGTTCAAAGCGGGGAGATGATGACGAATCATCACCACGGCCCTCGCTTTTGAATGGTCTGCTATCGCGCTTGGGCCCTTGGGGGTTTGGTCTAGTAAATTTTCTCATTTGTTTGTTCTAGCTGTAAGACTGGTGTTGGCTGAAAGCCAAGGAATTTTTGAATTTTTGATTGACGGATGAATCTGGGGCGTTTAAGATTTTTAGGTTGGCGGTGCAAGACTTTTTAAGTAATAACTCGCTGCTCGTAATTTCTAATCGCTAAAACCTTTAACTTTCAAGCTCTAAAAGTGCCAGAAGTTCGGTCAATCTTTCGGGATCGGTGAGGTATAAGTATCCCACCAAGGTTTCTAAGCTACTGGCTTGTTGGTAAATCTCCGGATCTGCCCGCTGGGAACGGCCCGCAGCAGCATTGCGGCCGCGCTTGACAATTGCTAATTCTGTATTGTTCAAGTAAGGAGAGATCGATCGCAAATGACTCGCTTGAGTTTCGGCTCGTACTTGTCCCACCACCAATTCGTGATAAGCTTGCAATTTTTTGGGCGGAACTAAGTAAAAAGTGCGAACGTGTAGTTCGTATACTGCATCTCCCAAGTAAGCCCAAGCTGCTGGCGAAAGCCTTTCTATTTCTGCTGATGTCGCCATCCCAGGATGTAATCGATTTAAACTGATATTAGTCAGACTCAGCTTTTGGTCATTATCTGCGATCGGCGACATACTTTCTTCAATAAAACTTTCGCACAGCTTTTTCTAGTCACTTATTAATTTCGTCATTTCACCCATTGTAGCGAGTGCACGGGCTGGTTAAGGCAATCGCTTTGACTTGATATTTACCCAATATCTATTTTAGACTACACCATTTTTTTAGGTATTTGCCATACATCTTTATATTTGCTCAAAATCATAAAAATTTGCTATCCAGTTGTCAGAACCGGATAGCTAATTTCATCCACTTTCCGTCAAGCATCCTTGACGTTTTTTATGGCCTCATCAACAGTCGGCTGCAAAGACAAGAATTTATCTAAGCGAACC
>JAYTZD010000643.1:0-9419 GCA_043742065.1 Oscillatoriales bacterium | reverse complement strand
TCAATAAAGATTACCAAAGGACGATGGGAAGACTCCGCCCAAGTTTGTAAAGCTGCCCGAATTTTCTGTCCCGACTGTATGCTTGTCCAGTCTGGCGGCTGCAATTCCGGTGGGAGACGAAAAGCAATGTTATCTCGCCAAGCGCCCAGAATGGCATCTTCTGCACCGCCGATATCTTGACTGAAAGGTGCGCCGACTTCAGCCGAAACCATCACGGCGGTGTATTTTCCGCTATCGGTGAGTTCTTTTGCTAAAGCTAGCATGGCGGTGGTTTTACCCACTTGTCGAGGTGCATGGATGACGAAATAGTTCTGCTGAGCAATTAGTCGCTCTAGGTTGGGGAGGCGACGGGTAGCAGGAAGCAGATAGTGGATGTCTTCGCGACAAGGGCCTGCGGTATTGAACCAGCGTGGCATAGGTTAATTGGGGTTAAAGGGGTTGCTCTCAGTTTACTGTGCTGTTGTTGGAATGGTGTTCTATTCAGTCCTGGACGCACGAGGGGTCAAAACCCCGGTTTCTATGTCAATATCTGTCACAGAGATGCACAATTGTGCTTCGGAAACCGGTTTTTTTTTGCCTTAGTCCTACTATTGTTATGCTGCTGCTTCAACTTGCTTTCAAAAGCTTCTCTTTCAGCCAAGAATCTAAAAGAAGCTCAACCGAAACTTGCTGGTCTTTAGCGACATCCAAAAGTTTAGTCATCAAAGATCTATCAATTGAAACCAAATAATGACTTTGTTTGATGTTAACATCAAAATTCACTTCTGGTAGTTCGCTTTCGTACTCACCCATATCGTGAGTTTCAAAGAACTCTATGAGTTCTCGATCGGAATCGAACTTAGGTAACTTTTTAGATTTACTTTCTGTCATATAGTTTCCTCTCCTTTTCTGCCATATTTCTTGCACTTAAAATTAGAGCTTGAGCAGAGGGCTTATAAATAAACAGCACTGCCAAATAACGTCCAGCATCCGTTTGTCCTAAAGCAAGATACACATCTTCCTCCTGGCGATCGCCCTTCTCGACAAAATATCAATTTGTGTTTAGTTTCTCTCTAGCAAGAGTTTGCGGCAAGGAGTTTTCGGATACTGGGGGAACGAAACCCAAGAATGATGTCTTGAGGAAACACGCCACATTGAATCAATTCTCGATCGATATAAATCTCGGTACTGTTTTGTTGAATCCAGATTTGATTTTCGATGATATCGAGCTGCATGGCACACCCATAGATGCGATATTCGTCGCGCCATTCGTTGTGCATAACGAGGTATCGCTCGCGGGCTATATCGAAGATTAGCTGACCATTTGCGTCATTTTTAGAAAAGTCTTCGAGAAAGTCACAAACAATTTTGCGGTATTCGTTTAGTCTATCCATTGGTCGATCGCCTCACGAGTGGGATTGTAAATAATTAGTCGGATTTCATAACGTTCGATGACAGTTTTTGCGGGTTCAAATCTGAGAAACATTTGGTAGGTATCCGTGGGCACTGCTAGATACAGTATACGTTCTGGTTCGCTAGAGACTTCGATCGCAATGCGATAGTTGAGGAATTGACCGAGGGCGGTGTGGAATTCAGAAATGGTGGAACCACCTGCGAAACTTTTGACTTCTACAGCTATTTTACGTCCTTCTTTCTCAGCGGCGATCGCTTCTTCGGCGGCAAGATCGATGTAGACATCAGCAACACCATAGCGTAACTGGTAGGGATCGTGGGTAATCTTCCAGCCATCTTTTTGTAGGGCGATTTTGACTGTGTTGTGGAAGAGATCCTTTGCCATGTATAGATTTTACCCAAGGATTTACATCGGACACTATCAGTACATATTATACCAGAACTTCACGCTCGAATAACTGTAACCGATCGCCCAATTGGAGTAGTATGAATTTCAGTTATAAGGTGCATCAGATATTTAAACCCTCAATAATCGTTATCAAAGCTCACCTGACGCACCATATAATTTTATCTTAGTATGCCAATTCGTAACTCCTGTTACTATTAACTCACAGCTACAGCCTCCCCCAAAGGATGCTGCTCTAAAACAGCTTTCAAATATTTCCCAGTATAAGAACGAGCATTAGCCGCCACATCCTCCGGTGTTCCCGCCACAATAATCTCGCCTCCCTTATCTCCACCTTCTGGCCCCAAATCGATCGCCCAATCGCAGCACCGAATCACATCCAAATTGTGTTCGATTACCAAAATTGAATTCCCCTTGTCCACCAATCTTTGCAACACATTTAACAAATGGTGAACGTCATAAAACGACAAACCAGTCGTTGGTTCATCGATTAAATAAAGTGTCTTCCCAGTAGCCCGGCGCGACAATTCCGTTGCCAATTTTACCCGCTGTGCTTCGCCTCCAGAAAGTGTCGGCGCAGGCTGTCCCAACTGAATGTAGCCCAGACCAACATCAAGCAAAGTTTGCAGTCTCATGGCCGCCCTGGGGATATTTTTAAACATCTCCAAAGCCTCCTCAACTGTCATGTTTAAAACATCAGAAATTGATTTGCCTTTGTACTTCACCTGCAACGTTTCCCGGTTGTAGCGCGCACCTTTACAAACCTCGCACTGCACGTAAACATCCGGCAGAAAATTCATCGAAATTACATTCACACCTTGACCGCTGCAAGCTTCGCACCTTCCACCTTTCACGTTGAAAGAAAACTGTCCGGCTTTGTAACCTCTAGCTTTGGCTTCAATGCTTTCGGCAAACAAATCCCGAATCACATCAAAGACTCCCGTGTAAGTAGCGGGATTAGAACGCGGAGTTCTGCCAATTGGAGATTGATCGATGACTATCACCTTATCAACTACATCTTCTATAGAGCGTTCACCTTTTGTTTTTAGCGCATCCATGTCTGGTGGCAAAGGAACTTTTTTGGTGAGATAATGTTGTAGTGATGGGTACAGTAATTCATTGATTAGTGTGGATTTTCCGGAGCCGGAAACTCCGGTAACACAGACAAGTTTTCCCAGGGGAATTTCGACATCGATATTTCTTAAATTGTTACGACGAGCATTGGTGATTGAGAGGAATTTGCCATTGCCTTTTCTCCTCTCATTCGGGGTTTCAATGACTCGCTTTCCTGACAAATATGCGCCAGTCAAAGATTCCTCAGCGGCCAGTAAGTTTTCTAAACTTCCTTGGGAGATGATTCGCCCACCGTGTACGCCAGCACCGGGGCCGATATCGACAATATGATCTGCCGATCGCATAGTTTCTTCATCATGCTCTACTACAATCAGTGTATTGCCTAAATCTCGTAACTTCGTCAGGGTTTGCAGCAGGCGGAAATTGTCCCTTTGGTGCAGACCAATACTGGGTTCGTCCAAAACGTAGAGGACTCCCGTCAAACCGGAACCGATTTGAGTCGCCAGTCGAATTCGTTGCGCTTCGCCGCCAGAAAGCGTCATTGCTGCCCGATCTAAGGTCAGATAATCTAACCCGACATCCAGCAAAAATTGTAGCCTTGCTTTGATTTCTCGGAGGGCTAAATCGGATATTTGAAATTGCCGATCGCTCAATCCCAAATTTTCCACTCGTTCCCGGCAGTCCCGAATCGAAATACTGGTTAAATCGACAATTCCGTAGTTCCCTAGCCGCACCGCCAGCGCCTCTGGTTTCAGCCGCTTGCCGTGACAAACATGGCAAGCTTGATCGACTCGATACTGTTCCAATTTCTGCTTGATCAAATCAGAACCAGTATCTTCATACTGGCGCTGCAACATCGCAATTACACCTTTAAAATCCCTTCTCAAATCCGTGGCATTCGGGTCTCTTTTTTTATTTTCTGCTGTTCTCTTTTCCTCATTGCCATACAAAATAACCCGCTGGTGTTCGGGACTCAACCGGAACCAAGGAGTGTCAATATTAAAGCCGCAAGTATCTGCAACACTGCACAGCAAAGAGAGATAATAAGAATTGTCCTTATCAGACCAAGGGGCGATCGCACAATAAATCGGTGCTTTCACATCCGGCACCACCAAATCCGGCGCAAACGTCCGCAAACTCCCCAAACCGTGGCAGTTTGGACACGCGCCATAGGGTGAATTAAACGAAAACAATCGGGGCGAAAGTTCTTCCATCACCGCCCCATGTTCCGGGCACGCAAAGTTTTCGGAAAATACGATCGGCGGATTTGGTTCTGAATTTTCGTCTGCTGGTAACTCCTCAATTACCGCAATTCCCTCCGAATGGCGCAGACAAGTTCCCAAAGAATCAACTAAACGTTCTTCTAAACCCGGTTTTTTAATTAACCTGTCAACAACTATCTCGATGTTGTGCGTATGATTTTTATCTAATTCGATATTTTCCGAAAGTTCTAAAATCTCGCCGTTAACTTTGACACGACTAAATCCTTCGGAAGCTAAACTCGACAATAATTTGCGGTGAGTGCCTTTTTTTCCGCGCACAACTGGTGCCAGAAGGTGAAAGCGAGTGCCATCGGGAAGGGCCATGACGCGATCGCACATTTCATCAATTGTCTGCGGCGCAATGCAGCGATCGCAAATCGGACAGTGCGGTTCCCCAGCTCTGCCGTAGAGCAATCGGAGATAATCGTAAATTTCTGTAACAGTACCGACACTCGATCGCGGGTTGTGAGAAGTTGACTTTTGGTCGATCGAAATAGCCGGACTCAAGCCTTCGATTGCGTCTACATCCGGCTTATCCAACTGTCCCAAAAACTGGCGTGCGTAGGCGCTGAGAGACTCCACATAGCGGCGCTGCCCCTCGGCAAAAATTGTATCGAAAGCCAGGGAAGACTTACCAGAACCGGAGACACCCGTAAAAACTATCAGGCGATCGCGTGGCAATTCCAGATCGATATTTTTCAGGTTGTGCTGTCTCGCACCACGAACCCGAATCGTATTTTGGTTATTAGAGTTAGGAGTCGTCACATTATGCCCGTTGCGGGATGCACTTGACTGGCTTTTTGAGGTTTTGGCGCGTTGGGACATGAGAGTAGTGCAAAACAGTGCTTAACCATCTTAGCGCTGCCTTTGGAATAGGTGGCATCCAAACTCAGTCGATTTTAGATTTTAGATTTTAGATTTTAGATTTACTACACAGATGAATCTGACAGAAACCCCACAACCCCGACTTCTTAAGGAATTCTGCACAGTAAACTGCATAATGTTTACTTACCTCAATTGAGATTAACATTAAAGAATTGTCAAATCAGATTTTCAATCACTAGAGTTGTGATAACTTTTCCCATTGGGGTTTTAGATTGCGGCCCGATCGCCCTAGGCAAGCTATTGCTGAAACACTAGCATTATCGATCGAGGGGCATCAGTTGGCAAGATGAGAATCATCGCCGACTGGGGCTTCGAGCTTGACTGATGGGGTAGCTTTGAGGTCAGCGAAGAGGGCTTTTTCTTCACGAGCAATTTCATTATAAGCGTTCACTTTCTGCTTATAGAGTGCGAATTGCTTTTGAAATTTAGCAACTCGATCTTTCTGTTGGCGCACTTGGCCGTTGAATTCTTGCACTTTTTCATTGTAATCCAACTTTTTTCGTTCAAACTGAAATACCAATTCTGGAGAGCCTTTATGCTCTCGGTAAGATGCTTCAGCTTGTTCCTTGAAACTCATTAAATCCGATCGCAGCGCATCTAGATTTTGTTGTTTTGATTCGAGTTCAATATCGCCATTCTTGAGTGTTTGCTTGGATTGTACAACGCTTGCTTCTAAGACCTCAATTTCAGCTTTGAGTTGCTTGGCTTTCTCATCTAATTTTCTGATGTTCTCTTGATATTGAACGGCCAACCTCACCACTTGCTGGCGATCGTAAAAGTAGCGCTGATAGTATTGTTTGAGTTCGGCATTTCCGAGATCATCGAGTTCTGTCCCGAGATACGAATGCAATTCATTAACATACAAAGCAATATCCTGTTGCTTGTATTGTTCTAATATACCAGACCAACGATTGTTTTTGATTCGCAAAGCAGCTTGTTCGAGTTGGGGTGTTAACTTGTCGCGATCCGATTGACTGAGGCGACTGTAAGCAGCATGGAGCATTTCGTGGGCTGCTGTCACTTCCATCACGCCTTGAAATCGATCATCTGTAACGGATTGAATCGCAATTTTGCCGGATTTACCGTTGTTAAAATAGCACCCAAACATAATTAAAGTATCATTCGTCTTTTTGCTTGTTTTGCAGATATTAAAGAAAGTTTGCTTGGGTTCGATCGTCGGAGTTTGCCGGTAGAAAATTTGTTGCGCTTCTCGCGTCATAGTGCTAGAAATCGCGAGACGCTCGATTTCTACAGAAGGTGGCGCTACGCCGATCCAATTATCGAATTGTGAATGTAACAAAATCGGGCAGAGCGCCACAACTAGCACAATTATCCAAAAATTTTTCCATCGAAATATGTTTTCCCTTGACCACTTTGTCTTCATAATAATTTTGGTAGACCATTTATTGATAAAAGTGGGCGGGGCGGGTTTATATAATTTGTCGATACTTATCCAATATCTCGGCGAACCCGCCCCTACAGAACGACCTATAATACGATTCTAAATCAAACGGAATTGATATCAACCGCCAAATAATCTTTCAAACTCAGCAATTCTCCTAACAGCTTCTGCCAAAATTTCCGGCGATTCAACTAAGGCAAATCGCACATAACCTTCTCCCGATTTCCCGAAGCCGGCACCGGGGGAAGCAGCAACTCCGGTACTTTGTACTAACTCGGTACAAAATTTCACAGAATCTAATGCCCAAGGTTCCGGCAGTTTCGCCCAAACGTACATTGTAGCGGGGGGGATTGGTACTTGCCAGCCGATGTTTTGCAGGGCGCGGACGAAGGTATCTCGACGTTTTCGGAAGGTTTCTACACTGGTTTTAACCGTGTCTTGAGGGCCTGTTAATGCCGCGATCGCACCATTTAAGATTCCTTGGTATTGATTGAAGTCTACGGTGGCCTTTACCTGGCGCAGTGCTTGGATAATTTCGGGATTGCCGATCGCATATCCGACTCGAAAACCACCCATATTATACGACTTGGACAGGCTGAAAAACTCGATCGACACGCTTTTATCGCGATCGGCCTCAAAGATAGACGGTGCCATCACTTTACGAATTTCTTCCTCGTTACCAGAACCAGAGGGCGGGCACGGGGGCACCGCCCCTACGGTATCGTCAAAAACCAAATCCACATAGGGGAAATCGTGCACCAAAACCAGCCGATGTTGCCGACAAAAAGCCACCGCTTTGTCAAAAAAGGCCAAAGGGGCGATCGCGGTTGTGGGATTATGAGGATAACTCAAAACCATCATCTTCGACTGAGCTAATACAGTTTGCGGAATATCATCAAATACAGGCAAAAACTGATTTTCAGCTAACAACGGCATCGGATAAATTTGCCCTCCCGCCAAATAAACACCGCCCGCGTGGGAAGGATAACCCGGATCGAGCAACAACGCAAAATCACCGGGGTTGAGTACAGCCAAAGGCAAATGCGCCGTGCCTTCTTGGGAACCAATTAACGGCAGAACTTCGGTTTCTGGATTGACGGAAATCCCGAATTTTTGTTCGTACCAAATCGCTGCTGCTTCCCGAAAAGATTTTGTCCCATTAAACAGCAAATAGCCGTGGGTGCTGGAGTCGGATAGAGAAAGTGCGATCGCATCTGTAATGTGAGCCGCCGTCGGCAAATCCGAAGAACCGAGAGACAAATCAATGACATTTTTTCCGGCGGCTCTAGCCAGAGATTTCGCCCGATCCATATCGGCAAATACATTAAATTGTAGGGGTTTTAAACGTTGAGCAAATTCCATATTTTTTGTCAATTTTTGGGAATGTTAATCATTTTTGTAGGATTGACTAATTTTTTCTTTGATTTGTGAAAGATTTTTTAACCGCAGAGAGCGCAGAGGGCGCAGAGAAAGAGAGGAATATTGAGGAGAGTATAGAGGAGATGTTTATAAGATATTTGCGATTGCTGGCGATTGCTATAGTTGTGAGTTGGGAGTTGGAAACTCCCGAATCATTTCAAAACTTTATAAGTGAGCGTCTAACAAAGCAGTCAATTTTTGTTTAGTAATAGCTCCCTCATGGGAAAGCACTAATTCAGAATTTTTAAACAGCCTGAAAGCAGGGACTCCTTCTACTTTATACTGTTTGACAGTAGCTGGATTGGGGTCGATTTCCATTTTAACTACTTTCAGCCGATCGCTGTAATTTGCTGCTATCCAGTCTATCGAAGGCGATACCAGTTTGCAAGGCCCACACCAAGATGCCCAAAAATAGGCAAGCACTGGTTGCTCTGCTTGCAGGACTTCTGTTTCAAATTTTTCGTCGCTAATCACAATTACACTGTTGCTCATGGCTTAAGAATTATTTTTCCTATTTATTTCTACAGCATGGGATCGGTGAAATTTACACAAACTTACTTTCACAGATTCCAATGACTATTACCAATTTTAAAACATTCTGTCAATTATTGAGCGCAAATTGAGGACTCATGACTGATGACTAATTCTGTTTGGCGTCTAATTCCGCTGCTGCAAGCGTCTGGTGCTGTGCAGATGGCGATCGACCAATGGCTCCTGGAACAGCATCTAGCGGGCAAAATTCCGCCAACTCTGCGGTTTTATACTTGGCAACCTGCGGCGATTTCGTTGGGCTATCACCAGCGTCGATGGCCCGAATTTTGGCAGCAGTTGTCTTTTGGGGGGAGGGCTGTGGATTTGGTACGCAGGCCAAGCGGCGGGCGGGCTGTGCTGCATCAAGGCGATTTAACTTATGCTGTGGTGGCTTCGGGATTGTCGGGGAGTCGTCTCAAAGCTTATCAGCATATCTGCCAGTTTTTGATTGAGGGTTGGAGTGCGATCGGTTTGGATTTGCACTACGGGGAAGCTGGACGGAATTACATTCACAATCCGAATTGTTTTGGGACTGCGACGGGTGCAGATTTAGTGACACCTGATGGTTATAAGTTAATTGGTAGCGCTCAATTACGCAGGGGCGATGCTATTTTGCAACATGGTTCTATGCGTTTACAGCCGGATTTTGATTTGTTTTCTCAAGTTTTTGGCGAGCAATTAGTTCCTCTCAAATTATCTCTATCGGTCGTCGGAAATGATTTGATTGAAACTGTGATTGATGTTTTGAAGGCGGCAGCCTGTCGCTGTTTTGAAATTGATTTGGAAGTGCAGCCACTTTCAGAACGGGAATGGTTGGAAATTAGATCAATTCCGGTTGCACCGAAATGATCGCAAAGTCGGACACGGCAGTGCCGTTTCCCTACTCCCAAATAATCTGGTAGATTTCGGTAACACCAAAATGATTGCAAAGTCGGACACGGCAGTGCCGTTTCCCTACTCCCAAATAATCTGGTAGGGACACGGCATTGCCGTCTCCGGATTTCGGGCAATAAACTATGGTTTTGGATCAATCGGAGCGATCGGCTCA
>JAYTZD010000642.1:0-20932 GCA_043742065.1 Oscillatoriales bacterium | reverse complement strand
TTGTTAAACTATTCTGATACAATAATTAATGTAAATCATTAATTTTTTACATAATGCAAACAACCCCAGCCATCACCGCAGCCCCAATTCCAGGCACTTACTGGCAGTGGCGGGGCCATTCTGTGTATTATGTTCGATCTAGCTCTCCGCATCCCGATCGCCCTCCGCTGCTGTTAATTCACGGTTTTGGGGCATCCACAGACCATTGGCGGAAAAATATCAGCGGCCTGGGTGATGATTTTGAAGTGTGGGCGATCGACCTGATCGGATTTGGGCGATCGGCAAAACCCGAAATGTCATATAGTGGCGACCTCTGGCGTGACCAACTCCACGACTTTATCACCGATGTCATCGGGCGGCCCGCCGTACTAGCCGGCAACTCCCTCGGAGGCTACGCAGCCTTGTGCGTAGCAGCCCAACGCCCCGAATCCGCCGCCGGACTAATCTTAATCAACAGCGCTGGGCCATTCAGCGAAACCCAACCCGCACCCGAAGCCCCGCCTCTGCAAAAAGCCATATCTACCATAGCTAAAACCCTATTTCAGCAAGATTGGGCAAGTTTTCTGCTGTTCCAATACGTGCGCCAGCGATCGACAATTCGCAAAACCCTAGAGAAAGTATATTTAGACCAAAGCGCTGTCACAGACCAATTAGTCGAAGAGATTTATCAACCATCGTGCGATCGGGGTGCACCCAAAGTATTCGCCTCCGTATTCAGAACACCCCAAGGTGAAAAAATAGACATCTTACTGAGTCAATTAACCTGTGGACTCCTAATGCTGTGGGGCTCAGGCGACCCTTGGATGAATTCTACAGACAGAAGCGCCAAATTTCGCAAATATTATCCCCAGTTGACCGAACACTTTATCAAAGCCGGTCATTGTCCTCATGACGAAGTACCAGAACAGATCAACGAACTGATTCGTGGGTGGATCATTGACAATAAGTAGAAGTCAACTTAGTTAGAACCCGACTCCTTAAAGAAGTCGGGTTTTCATATCACAGAAATTGCCATTTGTCAATAGCAAATAGCTATTTCTTTTTTCGTTTAGCCTCATCTAACCGTCTGCGATCGCCCCACTCAACCGCCGTCAAATAGGCAACCCCACCGGTAACAGTCACCAGTAGTACAAAGGCCACTAAAACCAGAAAATTAGCAATAGAAAATTCCACAACGCCTCCGGTAAACTCATAATTGGTTGTTGGTGATTGGTGATTGATTATTAGTGATTGGTGATTGGTTATTAGAACAAATGACTAATGACTAATGACTAATGACTTCTTCCTTCAAATTGCTGGCAACTCTGACAAAATTGTAAACCTAACATGATTAATTGCCAGCGTCCCCACAGAAACATTTTCCATATTCAAAGGAAGACCCCCACTCGTCAGACTTTGAAACCGAATTCCTTTACCAATTTCTACATGATACCAAGCTAAGCCCATAAAAAATCGCAAAGGATAAGGGCCTTTATCTTGAATATCATCAGGATTCGATTCCATCGGTACCCAGCCAAAACCCGGAATGTAAAACTCCAGCCAAACGTGATTAAAATCTGGCTCCAATGGCAAACCTTTTCTGTCACCAAAAGCTGGACATTTATAACGTCCAATCGTGCGACAAGCAATTCCATTTAACCTTGCTAAAGCCAACAAAACTCCCACATATTCACCACAGGAACCAACACCACGACGTAGCACAATATCCGGCGTGTCAATATGAGGTCTAATTCCGTAGGAAAGTTGGTCATAAACAAAATTGCGAATGCTGAGCAATTTCCTGAGAATGTTAGTTTCTGAGCCAATAGCAGCCGTTGCAGCCGATCGCACAATCTCCGTATCCATCGCCAAATTGTCATTATCCACTAAATACTTAGCTTCAAACTGCGGCGACAGTTGAGGAATCTTTTCCAACTCTTTAGGAGACAATTGATACTTAATTGCCCGAACTTCCAACAAAGCCTTCCAGCCAAAAATTCGCCGTTCCCCAGCATGAAGCCGATCGAACTTAAACACCGCTACCCGTTCCCCTTCCTGAATTTCCTCAGTAAAAGGCATCCCAATCGGCGTAATTTGTCTCACCTTTTGGCGATGAGTTTCCGAAGGTAAAGCAATCCGCCACTCCAGATTATCAATTTCCACCTCATCGAGGGGAGACAGTTCCTCTACATAGGACATTTCCATCAAAAAACCGTTTGACAGAGCGTAGCGTTCGGCTTCGTTGTAGTAAAAAGACAAAGGTTGAATAAAAGTGCGATCGCGCTTAGTCAACTGAAAAGGATCTTCAGAATTCGGGTCATCCCGGATATAAAGTTCATCTCCAGCATAAGCTACATAAAGAACTTCTTCCCCAGTTTCCGAATCCTTGTGAAAAGCCAAACCAGAAGGATTCTCAAATGGCGTTAAAACGCTAAATTTAATATCCCCATTTGCCCGTTCCAAACAGTAAACAGTTTGCTCAGTCTTGTCGCAAACCCAAAGTTCTTCATCCCGTATAGTAATATTCTCTACCCCTATACCGGGAGCATAAAATCGAGTAATCTCCCGACCAGTATTGCAGTCAAAAACCAGAATATAGCCCAGTCTTTGGCAAGTCACATAAAGTGTAGATTTCCAAACAGCAATCCCGTCAGCAGCATAAGGCAGCGAAACAAAATGTTCCGGTTTCAGTTGAGCGAGTTCCCCGTCCCGAATTGCGCCCCGACAGCAACAAATATCCTCACCTTGTGCAAACCAAAGAGTATCTTCCTCTAGGGCGAGTCCAGTTGCACCAGCAAACTTAGCCGTTTGACAAGAATTTAACACAGTAGTGTTGTCACTTTCTCGATCGATCTCCAATAGTAGCCCTTCTGCCCGATCGACAGCGAACAATCTATTTCCTAAAAATGCAATGCCGTGCAGTGCCAAGACTCCGATTGGTCTTACCATCCGCAGCCGTGAAGGCTGTTTGTCATAGATCACTGGTGAATCGAGATTCATGCTAAATTTGTTGCCATATTACTAAAGGAGCAAGTGTTGGATTGAAACTGAGTCACTTCAGACATCCAGTAGTCTTAGAACCTGCATCTAACTCAGTATAACTACTAAGCTACCACTCAAGATCGCTACACAGAATTCTAGATATGTCAGATCCTCAAAATTAATAGTATCTACCTCAAAATATAAATTAAGTACAATAGATTACTATATGCAGAAACTTTGGGTAGAATAAAATCGTGTGACAAAGTTTCTCGGTTTATCAGAAGGCTGGTCGATCATGGCTTGGACAAAGTGTTATCTAAAAACCGTGGCCCTATCTTTAATTCTGTCTTTGGAGGCAGTTGCCACAGTTAGTTTCTCATTACCAGCAGGGGCTCTCAACAATTCCGCCAACGGCGGACCGACGAGCCCGGACATCCAAAATCAACCCTGGGACTGGCAAACAGTTCAGTCTTCTTCGCAAATCGGAAGCAGACTCAACAGCCATAAACTAGGAATGATCTGGAATAACTTTCAACCGCCGGAACAAGGAGTACCCGGACGGCGGGAAGGCGGAGGAACGCGCGGCTCCAGCGGCTCCAATTGCCCGACTGCCACAACGGCCTTGATTCCCAAATCAACTATGGGGCGAACTATATCGGCAAAGCCGACATTTTTCTATTACGTTCCCATAGCATTGAACACAAAAGTGCAATTTGAGTTAGCTGACGAAAGGGACAAAACAATTTACAAAAAAAGTTTTCAGATGGTCACGACGCGCCCTGGTATTGTGAGTGTCAGCCTGGACGGAGACCCCAATTCGCCAGCTCTGGAAATTGGCAAAAACTATCACTGGTACTTTACGATCAAATGCAGCCCGAAAAACTCTCAAGAGGATGTTCTGGTTTCCGGGTGGATCAACCGGATGGCACTCGCCCCAAGCCTGAAAACGGAGTTGGAGCGATCGCCCGATCGCGGACTTAGCATTTTGACCCAACAAGGTATCTGGTACGAATACCTCACAACTCTTGCCCAACTGCGCCTTTCGTCTCCGAGCGATGACAGCTTAGCACTCAAGTGGTCAGACTTGTTGAGTTCAGTTGAACTAGGGACAATTGCCCAAAAACCATTAATCCCAAGTAGTGTGAATTTTGCAAATAAACAATAAATTCAACTTTTTGTTTGCATGAGCATTCAGGGCTGCTTCGCTCGGAGACAGCCGGACTGCTCAATGTTTTTTGAATAAATTGGACTAATTTTAAACGATCGACTGGTGCGATCGACCAGCAAACAAAGTTATTTAAGAAAAAAAATAATTATGCGCCGCACTGTAAATATTGTAATGTTTCGGTTTGGAGTCTCACTGCTGAGTGCAGTCTCAATCATTCCCTCCTGTGCCAATCAAGCTAGAGCCGAAACTTCAGATATTTCTCAGTTGCGTGCTACTGCTTCCGACTCAACAAATAGGGAAAATGCAGCAGATGGTGCTGCCAGTATTTTGCCTGCCACAAACCAACTGGTTGAGAACGATCTAAAATGCGAGAACCAGCTAAATTGTAGTTTTTTAGCCCAGAACGCACAGATACCACTGGGCAACATCCGTGACTTAAACCGCGATCGAACACAAAATCAGGAGTTACCGCCACCACCGAGTCAACCAGATCCAAATCGCGATCGATTCCTGCAACCAGCCCCCCAGCCCTCCCCGGAACCTTCCGAAGCGCCACCAAAAGTTGAGCCGCAGCCACCTTCACCAGTTCCCCCGGCCATGCCTTCTGGGGAAATTAAAATTCAGAAAATTCAAGTAGTTGGGAGCACCATTCTCAGCCCCGATGAAATTCAAGCTTTAGTTAGCCCGTTAGAGGGGCGTTTTGCCACCATAGCACAACTCACGCAGGTGGCCGACAAAATTACCGAAATTTACCTCAATCGAGGCTACATCACCTCCAGAGCCGTCTTACCGCCCCAAGCTATCACCGCAGGGATAGTCCAAATTCAAGTAATCGAAGGTAGACTCAGCAAATTGATTGAGGTTGAAGGAACGAAAAGATTAAATCCAGAGTATATCCGCAGCCGGATTAGACTCGGTGCCGGAATGCCTTTAAGCACAGGAAAATTAGAAGACCAACTCCGCTTGTTGCGAGTCGATCCTTTATTTAATAATATAGAAGCTAGACTGCGGGCAAGTGATAATGAAGGGGAGAGCGTTCTGATAGTTCGCGTCTCGGAAGCTAATCCGTTTCAATCTAGTTTTAGTATTGACAATTACTCGCCTCCTAGCGTAGGTTCTACAAGATTGGGAGTTAGTTTGCGCCACCGCAATATCACCGGAAATGGCGACGAACTTGCGGCGGCTTATTATCGATCGATCGGCGATTCTGATGTGTTTGATTTTAGTTACCGCGTTCCGCTAAATGCGATGAATGGTACTTTGCAACTGAGGGCGGCACCGAATCGCAATAGTATTGTGCAAGCACCTTTTGACGCTTTTGACATTTCGGGTAAATCTAATTTATTTGAAGTTAGTTATCGCCAGCCGTTAGTGCGATCGCCGATCGAGGAATTTGCCTTGTCTGCGGGTTTTACTTATCAAACAGGCCGTACTTTTGTGGCTGGCGAACCGACTGCTTTTGGTGTTGGCCCGGACTCGAATGGTGTGAGCACTACGAGTGCAGTTAAACTGGGACAGGACTATATTCGGCGGGATCCCCAAGGTGCTTGGGCGCTGCGATCGCAATTTACGATCGGCACTAACTTGTTGAATGCCACGAACAACAAGGGTTCTGAGCCAGATGGGCAATTTTTGAGTTGGCTAGGTCAAGTGCAGCGGGTACAGCGATTGAATAACAAACATTTATTAATTGTGCAGGGAGACTTGCAGTTGTCGGCTAATAGTTTGTTGTCTTCTCAGCAATTTGTGATTGGTGGCGGACAATCTTTGCGGGGCTATCGACAAAATGCTCGTTCTGGTGACAATGGTTTGCGATTTTCGATTGAAAATCGGATGACTGTGCAAAGGGATGCTTCCGGTGCTCCCAAACTTCAATTGGCTCCGTTTTTTGATGCGGGTACGGTGTGGAATATGCCAAATAATCCGAATAAGTTAACGAGTCAGAGATTTTTGGCTGGTTTGGGTTTGGGTGTGATTTGGGAACCGATACCACGGGTGAATGTTCGGGTGGAATATGCTTTGCCTTTGGTGAGAATTCGCGATCGGGGAGACAATCTTCAAGATTCTGGGATTTATTTCAATATCATTTATACACCTTAGATTGACGGAGAAATTAGGACACGGCAAAAATTAGGACACGGCAAAAATTAGGACACGGCAGTGCCGTGTCCCTACAATTAATCGCGGTAGGGACACGGCAGTGCCGTGTCCTCTATATCATTCCGGCGCAGCCAGAATTGATATCAATCGCCGACTTCTTCTACGACAGAGTTAACAGGCTGGCTTTCCAACCAGAGTTTGAGTACCAAGAATTCTGCCCGATCGCCCAAAACGGTCATAAACACCCCATCAGCGCCCTCAGACAGAGAAATCCAGGTTCCGCGCAAAGTCACCTCTACATATTCAGCATCAGCAACACAAAGGGTGATCGTACCACTTCCATCCGCGCGGGCCTCAGATTCCAGTAGAGAAAGTGCCGATAAATTCGTGGGGAGCAAAAACGCCGCAGTGCTAGGTTCGACGCTGATGCTTTGACCAACTCGCATAGCCAGCACAACTCGCAGCGCCACCAACTGTTCGGGAGATTGAGCTAAACGCTCCAGGTTAAAGCCCGTTTCAGTGTAAGTCAACTTCAGCATATTGACAGCCTTAAAATTTGGAATTAAAAATTTAGAATCGGGAATTGGTCATTGGGCATTGGGCATTGGGAATTGGGCATGGGGCATCGGGCATTGGGCATGGGGCATTGGAAATTTGTTATTTGTTACTTGTTATTAGAAAAACTACTAACTACTAACCACTAACTACCAACTACTAACTACTAACCACTAACTATGCCCGATGCCCGATGCCCGATGCCCTATTCCCAATGCCCGATGCCCGATGCCCGATGCCCAATTCCCCATGCCCTATTCCCGAATTTGATGTTCATGCCAAAAGATTTCGGCAAAAGCAACAGTTGGGTGCATGGGAGCCTTTGGCTTAGCCCGCAGAGGCATTCCAGCTTCTATGGGAGTTCGATCGCCTTTACGAGAATTGCACCCTTCACAAGCAGCCACCACGTTGTCCCAGGTGTGCAATCCTCCCTTGGATTTAGGCATAACGTGATCCAACGTCAAACGCCTGTTACTGCCACAGTATTGACAAGAATGAGCATCTCGGCGCAAGACTTCCCGGCGATTCACCGGTGGCACTTTCCAAAGACGTTCCCTGTTTGCCAAAGTCAAGCGGATGTGTTCGGGTACATGAATTGCTGTGCTGGGCGATCGCACCAACCAGCCATTACCAGTAGTAAAATCTAGAGGTTCAGCTTTGCCAGTGACTAAAAGGACGATCGCCCGTTTGATGTTGACGCGGCTCATCGGTAGATAATTCTTAGAAAACACCACCACAGATTGCCTTAATACATCAGTCGCTAAAGTCATGGCTTGCTTCTCCTCATCAATTTTGGATTTTGGATCTGAGATGTGAAATTTTTCGCCAACATTGGCTAAATCTCGTTTCTAGCCAGTTTCCCAAGTCAGTCGATTTTAGATTTTAGATTTTAGATTTTAGATTTACTCCACATATGAATGTGGGAGCTTGAACTTTGGTCTAAAATTTTGATCTCTCCACTCCTGGCGTCAGGGGCTTGTCTCCGTTTTTGGGTAGGGTTAAGGGAATTCATCAAATTTTCAATCAAATGCCCCCGCTTCTCTTAGTAGGAAGCGGGGGCTAGAAAAACTGCTAAACGCAAATTTTCATCCTGTATCGGTACCGTCGTTTAGCAGTACCTCCCGCTTCGCACATTTCCCTGTGGCAGTGCCACTTCCAAACCGTCTCGGTTGATCTCGTGATGATTATTTTCTGTAATTTCTCCTAATCCACTATAACTCCCTTTACATAGGCTCTCGATCGCCCATGAAGTTGCAATCACTGTCACAAATCCGGTTCTGACGTGGACTCGTGAGGATTTTGGACGATCGCAGGGGCGATCGAACTTGGGTTGAGAAGTGGAGTAGGTGGGGAGGAATTTCACTGAAGGCAGAAAGTCCTAATGGAGGTTTAAATCTAGCTTTAAACATACTACACTGATATTACACATCTGTCCACCCGTCACGGAGAAAAAATATGCACACCCTACCTAGAACTTCAACCACTGAAATGGAAGTGACCAGCATTCGCCTGGAAAGAGACCTCAAAGAGAGACTCAAAGAGCTCGCTGGAAATCAAGGCTATCAAGCTTTAATTCGAGATTTGCTATGGAATTATGTGCAGCAGAAGTCTGGAGATTACCGCCAGACGTTTACGCGATCGGATATTCGAGCCAGCATGGATGCCACAGCACAGCAGGAGGAACGCTGCGCCCTTACAGGACAGTTAATTCGACCAAATGAGCCGATGTTATTAGGATTGACAATGCACGGCGAGATGGTGCCGTTGAGTATAGGGAGTTTGGCTGGATAGACCAGTTTATCGATAAATTTCACAAATCTTTGTAGGGGCAATCCCCCCGTGGTTGCCCCTCCGAATGGTGATTGGGAATTGGTGATTGGGAATTGGGGATTGGGAATTGGGCATCGGGCATTGGGATTACTCCGGGCCAAGTCTGCCAAAATGTGCAGGTCGATGATAGACTTTCCATCGGCAATGCCGACTTAATGTGAAATCTGATGAAAATTAAAATAATTCTGAAAATGCGCTATTTAAAGCCGATCGCCCTTTTGACACTAATTGCCGGATGTACCGCCACCGAATCGCCCCAAATTTCCACTCCCACCCCTGTCGCCACAATTGCCCCATCGCCGATTCAAGTAAATCAGCCACTAATAGTCTCTGCTAGCAATCCCGAAACCACCACAAATACCAAAATCCAAGAATACCTCAAGAACTTGACATCCCAAGGTTTTGCCAAAGAGAATCAAGGCATTTGGATCCAGTCTGGCAATACTTTACTCGCAAATCATCAAGGCACAACTCCTCTCCCCGCCGCTTCAATCACCAAAGTAGCAACATCTCTCGTAGCACTGCAAAAATTCGGGCCAGAACACGAATTCATCACTTTTATTAGCACAAATGGTGGCATAAAAAACGGAGTCTTAACAGGCGACTTAATTATTCAAGGTGGCGAAGATCCATTGTTTGTGTGGGAAGAGGCGATCGCCCTGGGAAACATCCTAAATAAAAAAGGCATAAAACGAATCACCGGCAGCCTAATAATTGCCAACAAATTTTACATGAACTTTGAATCAGACCCCCTCAAATCAGGAGAATTACTCAAACAAGGATTGAATAGTCAAACATGGTCTGCCGAAGCCCTAGCCCAACATCAAACACTACCTCCAAATACGCCGAAGCCGGAAGTAATAATAGAAGGTAATGTCAAAATTGCTCCATCAACACCTACAATTACCGCCCAGCCTTTAATCAAACATTCCTCTTTGCCCCTAGCTGAACTCATCAAAAAAATGAATCAGTACAGCAACAATTTGATGGCAGATATGTTAGCCGAGACTGTCGGTGGTGCAAAAGTAGTCGCCGAACAAGCAGCAGCAGCCACCGGATTACCCCCCGCAGAAATTCAACTTGTCAACGGTTCCGGCTTAAGTGAAAACAACCTTATTTCACCTCGCGCCGCCTGCGGTTTATTTTTAGCACTAGAACGCTATCTTCAACCTTATAATATGACAGTTGCTGATGTTTTAACCGTAGTTGGAAAAGACCAAGGAATACTTTCAGAACGGCCATTGCCAAAATTAGCAGTAATTAAATCAGGAACTTTAGATAATGTCAGCGCTTTGGGGGGAGCATTGCCAACTCAGAAGCAGCAAACAGTCTGGTTTGTGATGATGAATGGAGGCACTAATGTGGAGGTATTGCGTACTCAGCAAGAGGTTTTGTTGAAAGGCTTTTTGAGTGAATGGGGAGCTGTTCCAGCCTCACCACCGGAATTAACTGCAAATCCTGCTAGAAAAAGTAAGGTATCTCGCAGCGAAATTGTCAATTAATATCGATCGCACAATCAATCTAGCGCAATGTTCTGTTTTGCGATTCCCAGTGAACAGTCAACAGTGAACAGTCAACAGCCAACAGTCAACATAATTGCGGTGCAATCGGAATTGATATCATTATGCAACCCATCCAACTCACAACATTCCAAGCTTTGTACCGTAGTCTGGGTTTAATCGTCAAAGCCGCACCAATAGAACTCCGCAATTTAATCTTACTCAACATCATCCGTGGTGCTGCTCCATCAGGCGTGCTATTTTTAGATAAATTAATCATCGATGAAGTCTCGCGGTTGCTGTTGCAAACCCAAACATCACTACCATTAGCTTTGATGCTTTCCCAGCCAATATTATTGTGGAGTATTGTTGGAGTCTTAAGTCTCAAATTAATCGGCGACTCTCTCGAAACAATGAGTTCCTTTGCCGCGACATCTTTGCGCGATCGCGTTCAAGGCTTTGTCGAAGGAAAAGTCCTCGAAAAAGTCGCGAATTTCGACGATATCGCCCTCTTTGAAAACCCTGAATTATTAAATATTGTAGAACTCGCAAAAACCGGAGTATCCAAAATACAGCAACTAGCATTTACCGTCAGCACGATGATTACAGGAATTTTCATCTTCATCCCATCTGTCGGCCTTGCTGCTGCGATAGCTTGGTGGGTGCCAGTGCTGATGTTGATCTCATCATCACCCTCAATTTATATAGAAAGAAAATATAGCCGACTGATCTGGAGAATTCAAAAAAAGCAAGCTAAAACAAGTCGCGAAATGAACTTATCCGCTAGAGTATTGACTGGCGAAGAATATGCCAAAGAATTACGTTTGTTTGGCTTGCAGGAACTTTGGTTGAAACGCTGGCAGAGTCAGTTTATGCAGTTTTTTACTGAGATGCAGCAAATCCGAAAGAAAGGAGCAATTGTTGTACTTTTTTGGTCTGTGTTTAGTAGGATAGGAGTGGCTTTGCCTTTTGTCTATGTGGTGATGGGAGCTTTGGGCGGGCGCTATACTTTGGGAGATTTGGCACTTTATTCGGGTTTGATTGTCCAGGTTGAGCAAAGTTTGCAAATACTGATTAATACTTCGACTAATTTGTACGATATCTCTCTCAGTGTTACTCCGATTTTTCAACTTTTGGAACTCAAGCCAGAATTGCAGTCTCCGCTTGTGGATGTGGCATCTCGTTTGCCTAGTTTAGAAGATATTGGGCAAGATTCTGCCTTGCCAAAGGATAAAATTGGCATCGAGATTAAGCATTTATATTTTTGCTATCCCGGCAGTAATAAAAGCACGGTTGAAGATATCAACTTAACGATTAATCCGGGGGAAATGGTAGTATTTGTCGGTGAAAATGGTGCGGGAAAAACTACCTTGGCAAAACTGCTCGGCCGCCTGTACGATCCGACAAGTGGTTCGATCGCCTGGAATGGCAAAGATTTGCGATCGATCAATCTAGGATTCTTGCGATCGCGGATCGCGTATGTCATGCAGGATTACGCCCGTTTCCCCACCACAGTCCGCGAAAACGTCGGTTTCGGCGACTTGCTTTCCATCTCGGATGACACCGCCATTAACGCAGCTATTGCCGAAGCAGGAATTGCAGCCAAAGTCAACACTTTAGAGCAAGGCTTAGAAACACCTTTAGGCAAACAATTAGAAGACGGCATCGATTTATCGGGGGGACAATGGCAGAGAATTGCGATCGCCCGCGCCCTCATGCGGCTTGACACAGCCGAAGTGCTCATTTTTGACGAACCAACCGCCGCCCTAGACCCCAAGACAGAACACGAAATTTACAGCATCTTCCGCCAAATAGCCGCCGGGAAAACCACGATCGTCATCAGTCACAGATTGGGCTTAGCAAAAATAGCCGATCGCATCGCCGTCATGGAAAACGGTAAAATAGCAGAAATAGGAACTCACGACGAATTGATAGAATCAAACGGAATTTACTGTTCCATGTTCACCCGTCAAGCTAGCAGCTATATTTAGTCGTTAGTCATTAGTTATTTGTTATTTGTTATTTGTTATTTGTTATTTGTTATTTGTAGCAACTGCCAACTGCCAACTGACAACTGACAACAGTCAACAGTCAACAGTCAACAGTCAACAGCCAACATTTGACTATCTTCCAGTCAACGTATCCGCATAAGGATCGGGCAAAGCTTGCTGCACCTCGAAAACTGACAAAGAATCTCCAGTTAAATCCTTAGTTAAATCCTTGCTAATTAATTTTTTTTTTAGCCCATCCCCCCGCCGATCGCACTCTTGCAACTTCAGCAATTCCTCTTGATAAACAGCCACAATTCGCCCTAAACTCACCACCAAATCATCCCAATTCTCATCTCCTACCAACTTCTCAGAAATTCCCTCAAATAACTCTCCCGCTTGCCTCTTCTGCACATAAGCTTTCAATAGCTTGCCCGACTTTTGCAAAACCGCCTGATAAATATCCCCATCAGACCACCAAAGCCCTTGTTGACTCAGCAGCCAAGTCAAAATATACTCACGAGCGTGTTGTTCCTTCACCCAGGCCGCGAGATACTGCAAATCTTCCATAATCAAAGTCTCCTAACTTTTATCCAAAATTTCGGCTAGTTTGTATCTACCGTTACTGCGATCGATTTAATATCTGCTTTATTATCACCCCCCGATCTCTTTAATATCGCTTAAATCTTAAAAAAACCCTACTGATTCACCAAACATCAATTTTTTGAATATAAAAATACACTTAAACTGACATCTTGCACCATGCTTGCTGAACAGGCAAGATGCCTGTTCCACAAAAAGTAAATTTGGTTGTGGGGTGGGCATCCTGCCCGCCCGTAAGCGGTTTTAACCGCTTGTATCCTTTCTCTCTCAGGTTTAAAGACTCTGAGTTTCCCACTTACCCAGTATTTTTATGACAAAGCAAAATTTTGGTTTAATCGGTCTAGCCGTGATGGGCGAGAACCTAGCGCTGAACGTCGAAAGCAGAGGCTTCTCCGTAGCTGTGTACAACCGCACAGCAGCCAAAACCGACGACTTCATGGCAAAACGCGCCCCCGGCAAAAACATTGTCGCCGCCAAGACTCTGACAGAATTCGTCGATATCCTAGAAACCCCGCGCCGAATTTTAGTTATGGTGCAAGCTGGCAAAGCCGTAGATGCGGTCATCGACCAGCTCAAACCCATGCTGTCACCGGGCGACATGATTATTGACGGTGGCAACTCGCTCTACGACGACACCGAACGCCGCACCAAAGATTTAGAATCAATGGGATTGGGATTTGTCGGCATGGGAATCAGCGGCGGCGAAGAAGGCGCGCTAAATGGTGCTAGCTTAATGCCCGGTGGCACGCGCACAGCTTACGGCCTACTAGAGCCAATTCTGGTCAAAATAGCGGCTCAAGTAGATGACGGCCCCTGCGTCACATTCATCGGCCCCGGTGGTGCCGGTCACTATGTGAAAATGGTTCACAACGGCATTGAGTACGGTGATATGCAGCTCATTGCTGAAGCCTACGATTTGCTCAAAAATGTTGGCGGACTTGATGGTAAGCAGTTGCAGGAAGTCTTTGCAGAATGGAATACCACTGACGAACTCAACTCGTTTTTGATTGAAATTACGGCTAATATTTTCAAGTACATTGACCCGGAAACTAAACAACCTTTAGTTGAGGTGATTATGGATGCAGCGGGTCAAAAAGGTACCGGTCGCTGGACGGTGATGAGTGCTTTGGAATTGGGCGTTTGTATTCCGACAATCATTGCTGCTGTGAATGCCAGAATCATGTCTTCTTATAAGGCCGAGCGCGTCAAAGCTTCCCAAGAATTAACCGGGCCTACAGCCAAGTATGAGGGCGATATTAAGGAGTTTGTGAACAAAGTCCGGGATGCGCTTTACTGCTCGAAAATTTGTTCTTATGCCCAAGGAATGGCTCTTTTGAGCGCGGCTTCCAAGTCCTATAATTACGACCTGAGTTTGAGCGAAATTTCTCGAATTTGGAAGGGTGGCTGTATTATTCGGGCTGGATTCTTGGACAAGATTAAAACTGCTTTCAAGGATGATCCGCAGTTGCCGAATTTGCTGCTAGCACCGGAGTTCAAACAAAGCATTCTCGATCGCCAATCGGCTTGGCGGGATGTGTTGGCGACTGCTAGCCAACTGGGGATTGCAGTACCGGCTTTTAGCGCGTCGCTCGATTATTTTGACAGCTATCGACGCGAAAGATTACCACAAAATGTCACACAAGCTCAGCGGGATTATTTCGGGGCTCACACCTACGAGCGCACCGACAAGCCACGTGGCGAGTTCTTCCACTCTGAGTGGACTCAGGCTGCGAAAGAGTCGCTGCAAACTGGTACTGCTGATTAATCTGTGTAGGGTGCGTCAGGCGAGACGATCGACAATGTGAGAAAATATTCCACCCTGACGCACCCTACAATAACTAACACGCCCGTAGGGTGCGTCAGGCGAGACGATCGACAATGTGACACAATATTCCACCCTGACGCACCCTACAATAACTGCGGTTGCAAATTGTGTTGACGTTTGTTTTTGAGATAGGTTTTACAGTCCTGGACGCATTGGAACATACTTCTGTCATTCTGAGCAAAGCGAAGAATCTCAAACCTTTGCAACAGCGTGGAGAATGCGTCCTGGACTGTTTTAATATATTCGTCGTTTTGAAAATCAATCTAATTTCATGAAACCTTTTATAGTAAGAGCCGCTGGCGTTATCGGTGATATTGCAGCATTGGTATTTGATACAATTAAAGAAGAAGAATCAAGAAAAAAATTCTTAGACAGTGGTATTCTGGAAGTGGATAAAATGACTGGCAAAGAGTTTGAAATATTTCTAGATGTCCATTTTAAAAAATTGGGTTATAATGTTACTTTGACTCAAGATAGTCAAGATTATGGGGCTGATTTGATTTTGTACAAAGATGGCTCAACAACCGTGGTTCAAGCAAAAAGAAGCAAAAATCCAGTTGGGATTAAAGCAGTTCAAGAAGTAGCAGGAGCCGTCAGACATTACAAAGGACATAAAGGCAAAGTCATCACCAACAACAGATTTACAGAAAACGCTTGCAATCTTGCTAAATCTAACGACGTAGAGTTATGGGATCGAAAAAAACTAATTGAATTTATACTCACAGCTAAGAATTATCAATAAATCATGCTACAAATTTCTAATACTGTGTTCATTGCCGATCGCGAAATCGAGATTAGTGCCATTCGATCCCAAGGCGCAGGAGGCCAAAATGTGAATAAAGTGGCGAGTGCTATTCACTTACGCTTTGATATCCCAGCTTCCTCATTGCCCGATCGCCATAAAGACCGATTATTGCAACTCAACGACAACCGCATCACCTCCGAAGGTGTGATTGTGATTAAAGCACAGGAACACCGCAGCCAAGAACAAAACCGCGAGGAAGCGTTGAGACGGCTGCAAGAATTGATTAAAAGTGCGATCGTCATCCCAAAAAGGCGCAAACCCAGCAAAGCAACTCGTAGCTCTCAGCGCAAGCGTCTCGACAGCAAAACCAAGCGAGGTGAGATTAAAGCGATGAGAGGCAAAGTCACGGATTGAGCGATAATATCAAATTTTAATTATGATATAATTGTAGCTAAGTATTATTAGTTTGAGGAAATAGCAATGACAACTACTGCAAGTAACGAACCGACGCTAGCTGACGTTATTGAAAAGCTAGACAGACTATCGACTAAAGTTGAGAAATTATCGACTGAAGTCGAGAAATTATCAACAGATGTTGAGAAAACCAATGACCAAACCGACAAATTTAATGACAAGTTCGACAACTACCAAAAAGCTACCCAATGGGTTGTGCAACTTGCATTTACTCTGATTGCAAGTGCTACGATTACGGTGATTATCACTTCGGTTTTTCGCAAGTAATATCAAATTCGGTAGAATCGGAATTGATATGAAGTCGAGAAACCGGGTTTTTTACCAAAATACTTCGTTCCCGTCCACAAATTTAATAAAAACCCGGTTTCTTTGTCGGAGTCCCTAAGTCCTATATGACCTTAGAAGGTTCCCCAGTAGCCGGCGGTTCCACTGAATCACCAAAAGCAATCCGCAGAAATGGTGGTGCCAAAAATGTTGTTAGTATCACCATGATAATAATCGACACTTCCAACGGCTTATCCAAAACCCCACTCGCCGAACCAATACCAGCAAAAACTAATCCAACTTCGCCCCTCGGAATCATCCCAACTCCGATCGCCAATCGATTGATTCCCGGCACACCAAACACCACCCAGCCTGTGACTAGCTTGCCAATAATCGCCACCAAAATCAAGAAACCAGCAATCAGCAGTCCCGCCCGATTATCCGGCACTGCTGGGTTCAAAACCCCCAAATCTGCCCGTGCTCCCACCGTCACAAAAAAGATGGGTACAAGCAAATCTGCGATCGGTTTCACCAATTCATCCAACTCATTACGAGTATCACTTTCATCCAAAACCAAGCCCGCAGCAAACGCACCCAAAATCGCTTCCAGGTGAATTGCATTCCCCAGGAATGCCATAAAAAAGGCAAAAGTAAATGCCGGAATTACAATATTGCCACGAGTTTTGAGTTTCTCCACAACCGCAGTAAAAGTTTTGTTGAAAATACCACCCAACAGAATTGAACCTAGCAGAAAAGCAGTGGCACTGACAATCAAATAGATGACATTAACAACATCAATTTCACCAGTTTTGGCTAAGCTAGCGACAACAGCTAGAACAATAATTCCCAGCACATCATCAATCACCGCCGCACCGACAATAATTTGACCTTCTTTAGATTTCAATTGTCCTAATTCCGACAACACTTTCGAGGTAATTCCGATGCTAGTAGCCGTCAAAGCCGCCCCCGCAAAAATTGCTGGAATTGCCGGAGTATGAAACAACATCATTAAGCCAGCAGTACCAGCAGCAAAGGGAACTGCCACACCTACACAGGCAACAACGACAGCTTGAACCCCCACTTCCTTCAGTTGTCTGAGATCCGATTCTAAGCCAATTTCAAACAGCAGAATAATTACGCCCAATTCAGCTAGGACTGAAACGACTTCACTCTGCGATTCAAAGACATTGGTAAGGGCGGCAGGGGATAGATGATTAATCGATTGCAGAACACTCATAATCCCGGAGTCGGAAGCTGACAGTCCACCTTCGGGAAAAACGATGAGGTGTAAAGCGGATACTCCGACAATTACCCCTGCTACCAATTCACCCAAAACTGGGGGGAAATCGAATTTTCTAGCTACTTCTGCGCCTAATTTACTGGCAAGATAAATCACTACTAAACTGAGTAAAACTCCGCTGAGTACGATCGGCGAATTTTCTGGATCGACTGTTGCCAACAAAGGTATAGGGACAACTAGGGAAGACATCATAGAAGTTAAGTCTGTAATTGTATGGTTTAAAAACATGAGTTAGGTGATGGTAAGCAGAACGATTATAAGCTGATTTCTGAGGATTTACGCATGGGATTCCAGAAACAGGGTTTTTTAGAAGTAGGTTGGGTTGTAGCTTGCTTCCGCGTAGCGGTATGATAGAAATTAGGAGACGGCAATGCCGTGTCCCTACAATGTTATTTTTGGTAGGGACACGGCATTGCCGTCTCCTCTATATCATTCCGTTACACCGGAATTGATTTCAGTTCATTGAGAAACGGTATAGATATTTTGTAGCTACTTAACTCAACATGACTATCAAGCAAAACTTGAAGAATCCAAATCTAAGGGAACATCCTGCCATCGTCCATGTCCTACTGCTTGAATTGCTTCTTTTAGCAAAATATCTCCAGTGTAAATTGCCCTGCCAACGATCGCACTTTTGACACCAATTGGTTCCAAAGCCAACAAACTCAGCAAATCTGCGATCGAACTAACGCCACCAGAAGCAATCACTGGAATCGAAATAGCATTAGCAATTTCGCGCAAAGACTCCAAATTCGGCCCTTCCATAGTACCGTCGCGGTGAATGTCTGTATAAATAATTTCAGCAGCACCTAATTCTGCCATTCGTTGTGCTAATTCTGTCGCTAAAACTTCCGATGTTTCCAGCCAGCCTCTAGTTGCAACTTTACCATTTCTGGCATCAATACCCACCAGAATTTGACCGGGAAATTCGGCGCACAATTCGCCGACTAATTGTGGTTGTTCGACAGCAACAGTGCCGAGAATTGCCCGCCGAACACCTAAATTGAGGATGGTAGTCACAGAAGTGCGATCGCGCATTCCGCCTCCCACTTGACAAGGCACATCAACGGCTCTGACAATGGCTTCAATGGCCGCTAGGTTGACGGGATAACCTGCTTTGGCCCCGTCCAGGTCTACCAAATGTAGCATCGTTGCGCCTTCATTTACCCACTGTCTGGCCACTTCGACAGGGTTGTCATTGAAAATTTGCGATTTCGCGTAGTCTCCCTGATAGAGTCTGACGCATTTTCCATCCAATAAGTCGATCGCAGGAATTACATTCATAATATTTGGGCATGGGGAATTGGGAATTGGGAATTGGGAATTGGGAATTGGGAATTGGGAATTGGGCATTCTCTTCCTTCTTCCTTCTTCCTTCTTCCTTCTTCTCAGGACTAAAGTCCTTACTACAAACATCCTACAATATTTTAAACTGAAGGGCGCTGTATCTTTGTGGGAAAGAAGGTTCGGAATGCTGTATTTCGCTGTTCGGGAGTTTCCTTTGCCCAACTTGACAAGCTTTCATAGAAAAAGAAAGACACGCCTGCAAAGTTTCTTTTTCGCACTTCTTGCACTTGTTCTTGAATCTGTTTGAGGGTAACTGGATTGTTTTTCAAACCAGTTAAAATCCCGATCGCAGTTGGAATGTGAGATTGGGCAAGTTTAACTTCTTCTCGTTCTAGTTCTGCATTGAAACGCTTGATATCGCTGCGATAAACTTGCAAGACAATTTCCTCAATGTAACCGCGTCTTTCCCAGGTAAACCAGTCTTGCAAACTAGCGGGTAAGGCAAAGTTAAAAGGGTTGGGAGATAAGCTAACAATACATTTTTGTTTACGCGCTTTAATAGCTGTGAAAAGTCTCCCCATAAACTGATTGATTCTGTCCGCACGCCAGCGCACCCAGAAGGTTTCTCGGGAGTCATTGGAGGGAGGTTTTTTGATATCTTTCTGGTACATTAAAACCGTTAGCGGTTCGTATCCAAATTCTGACGGTAAGCCGAAATGGTCGTCAAATTGAATGCCATCTAGATCGTAATTTGCCACAAGTTCGACAACTAATTCTTGGATGAATTTCTGCACTTCTGGATGAAAAGGACTCAGCCAAACTCGATCTTCTATCCCTTCTTTCCAAATAGTTGAACCGTCGCGTCTTTTCGCCAGCCAGTCTGGGTGTAATCTCGCTAATTCAGATTTTGCCGGGGCCATGAAACCGAACTCAAACCAAGGGATTACTGCTATACCTTTTTTGTGTGCTTGTGTAATAATTTCTTTGAGGACATCTCGCCCTTTTAATGCTGGCGCGGGGTCATTTAACTGTCCGAATACTCGTTTAGCTACAGCGCTAGGATGAATGGTGTAACCCCCTTGCCAAACAGTAGGATAAATGGTATTAAAGTTTAGTTTGTCTAGCCTATTTACAGCGTCTGTAATGTTTTTGGGAGAAAAAATCACGTCGCTGTCAATGTTTGTCAGCCAAATGCCACGCAATTCGGTTTTTATGGGAGTTTTTGGCGGAGTTTGAGCCCAGAGACGGGGAGAGAAGATGGCGGTGGAAGTAAGCGCGATCGCAAAAACAAGTATTAAAGCCAGTATCCGCTGCCATCTTTGCAGTTTAATCATCAATTTTTGTACATATTATGATTGTAAGGTTTCTATTTTACCTCACCGAAGAGCAGCAATATCAAAAACAGGCAAGATGCCTATTCCACAAGGAGTTAATTTAATAGTGGAACAGGCAAGATGCCTGTTCATGAAAAGCTGATAATGATGCAATATCTCAGTTTTACCCTACTCAGAGTAACTGGGCAAATTCATCACTTGGCGGTAATGAGCCTCAATTTCACTCACCATTGGCGATTGGCGCTTGCTAGTCCACTCACTGCGATCGAATAATTGCTTTCTCAAATCATCAACATCAATTGTTTTAACCTTACCTTCAGCAACAATTTGTCTTCCATTTACCCAAACACTATGTACGGCATTAGTCGGACGACCCAATATTAGCAAACCAATCGGATCGGTTCGTGGTAGTAATGATAAACTGGTTAAATCGTACAGCACAAAATCAGCTTTTTTCCCGACAGTCAGAGAACCAATTTCGTCGGCAACATTCAAGCCTTTTGCTCCTCCTAGCGATGCCATTTCTACTGACTGGCGCGGTGTAATCCAGTGGCGGCAATCCAAGTCTGTGATGTTGTGTAAGATGGAACCAATTTTTATCGCTTCTAGCAAATCCTGGGAGTCATTGCTAGCAGCGCCATCGCAACCAAATGAGACATTTACTCCGGCTTGACGGTATTTTAAAATTGGCGCAATACCGCTTCCTAAACGTAGGTTACTTAGGGGATTATGGACAACTGTGGATTGGGTTTTTGCCATAATTGCAATGTCTGAATCATCTAACCAAACGCAATGCGCTAGAGAAGTTTTGGAACTTAAATAGCCGATTTCTTGGAGATGTTTGACGGCGCTACAACCGTATTTTTGTTGAGCTAATTGTTTTTGGGCGCGGGTTTCTAAGAGATGGGCGTGGCGGCATAGATTTTGCCGATCGCTCAAATCAATACATCCTTCAAACAAAGCATCAGAACATAGTTGAATTCCCGTTGGTGCTAATAA
>JAYTZD010000641.1:0-4779 GCA_043742065.1 Oscillatoriales bacterium | reverse complement strand
GACACGGCAGTGCCGTTTCCCTACAAATAATCGGGGTAGGGAAACGGCACTGCCGTGTCCGAACTATCGTTTTGTCGCACAATTCCTAACCCTGTTGCAGAAATTGTCTAATCTTCTGAATATTAAACTCTTTGACTAATTGATTTAGCTGGTTGACAAAGAACTGATACTTTGCGTCACTTTGATTTAGCTTTTCTAACTCCTGCTCGATTCCTTTCATTTGTCCCTTTCTAGCATACTCTATCAAGTTTGCCAACTCAGAAGCCGGCGGTCTGACAATTTCTGCTTCCGCTTGCATCGCTATATTTGCTGTCTGTACTGTCAGTGTTTCTGCGTACACCCACGACAATTCTAAATGTTTTACTAACAAAACGTAAAGCTCTTCAGCTTGCACGAGTTTTGACAAGAAATCATCTCCACCCGCAGCTAAACTCTGTTGTTTATCCATCTCGTAAACGCTAGCTGACGAGACAATGATTGGGATATTTTTTGAATTTTCTGACTGTCGCACTTGTGACAGCAATCCCCACCCGTCAATGACTGGCATTGACAAATCGGTAATAATTAAATCCGGTGGCAATTCACCAATCTTTTCTAATGCTTCTCGCCCGTTTTCCGCTTCCATCATCACGAAGCCAAGAGGTTCAAGAAGATTGACAATTACCGATCGATTTTCCCACCTATCATCCACGATTAAAACTTGTTTTTTGCTGCCAGAATAGCCAAGAATTTTCCCGGTTTTAGTGAGACTGCTGCTGTGCATCCATTCCGCAGCAACGGGACAAGATATCTCGAATTCAAACAGGCTACCCACACCTAATTCGCTGTGCACGCTGATACTGCTATCCATCATTTCGATGATTTTTTGAGTTATGGCGAGTCCGAGTCCAGTTCCTTCTGATTTGCGGGACTCATCTCCGACTTGCTCGAAGGGTAAAAATATCTTTTCTAATTGTACAGAACTCATTCCTACTCCTGTGTCTCGGACTCGAAAATTAAGTTGAATCAGGGAGGAGTTTGATGGATTGTTGCGGGCAGATATTTCTAAGTTGACACTACCATTATCAGTGAATTTGATGGCATTTCCGAGTAAGTTTAGCAATACTTGTCGCAGCCTTTTGTCGTCTGCAATAATGCCAGTAGGTAAATTTGCGGTGGGCTCATAATTGAATTTAATGTTTTTTTGTTCGGCTTTGATGCGACTAATTTCGACTACTGCTTGCAGAAATGAAGGTAGATGAAATGCAGTTGGATGCAGTTCCATTTTTCCAGATTCAATTTTGGATAAGTCGAGAATGTCGTTAATTAAGGTTAATAAATGACTGCCGCACTGGTGGATGATGCTGATGCCGTGCTGGTCTGGTTCGGTCATCGTTTGAGAGCGTTCGAGGATTTGAGCGTAGCCTAAAATCCCGTTTAATGGCGTTCTCAATTCGTGGCTCATATTGGCCAGAAAGTCGCTTTTAGCGTGATTGGCGACCTCGGCGACGAGTTTCGATTCTGTAAGTTCAGCAGTACGTTCTTCGACTCGAATTTCTAGTTCTTGATTGGTCTTTTCTAGGGTAGCAAAGGATTCGCGCAATTGCTGGGCCATCCGGTTAAATGAATTGCTTAAAACTCCCAGTTCGTTAACTGGTGAGGCTTCTACTTGTTGGTCTAGTTCCCCAGATGCGATCGCCTCTGATGCTTGGCCCAATCGCAATATCGGTTGGGAAATCCAGCGAGAAGTGTAAATCCCCAGGGCGATCGCGACTCCTAAAGCTCCCAAACACAGTAAAATTGTAGTACGAGTGTTAGCATTTATTTGTGCCATAAAGTCGGATTCCGGGACAACCACAACTACCAACCAATCCAAACCCCATTTGTCTTTCCAAGGAGTTACTTGCACAAATTGTTTATCGCCCTTAATCCTAAATTCTAACTGTTGACCTTCTTTGATTTCTCGAAAACTGCCAAAATTTTGCTGTAAATATTTAGCAGCAGATTGAATTAAATGATCGGGAATTTCTATTGCTTTCAACCGCTGCGGTTTATCATTGACTAGCGTGTAGGGTAACTCGGTACTAGAACTAGCAACTATTAAACCTGTACGTTCCAAAATAAAAGTTTTTCCCGAACTACTAACTTTTAGCTCGCGCAAGAAATCGCTAATTTGTGAAAGTCGCTGGTCAATACCTATGACACCAATCAAATTTTTGTTTTTATCATAAACAGGACGATTTGCAGAAATAGCCAAGGGAAATGGCTGGACTTTCCACTGATAAATATCGCTCCATATGGGTTTGCCAGCTTGTACAGTCTGTGCGTACCAAGCTTCTTTTTCAAACTCATAATTATGATAAATATTAAAAAGGTGAATCCGGTTGCCGCTGTTATCTGTTTTATAAAAGTAGTCGTCGCGGTTGCCATTATTTCTAAGAGAACTTTCATTAATAATGATGCTATCTCCCGTGTCGTATCCAGCACCCGTAAAATCACCTGTTTTAGTAGCCAAGCTAATATAGCCAACATTATATAACTGCATTTGTTTCCAAAAAAAATGTCCGAGTTGCTCTTGGGATTGCGGATTTAGCAACCCTAAGTCAATGGCATCTCCATTAATTTGAGCGAGATATCGTGCAGTATCTAGGTAGCTTTTCAGGTGTTGGTCAATGCGTAAACTCACTTCATTTTGCAGCCGACTAGCTAAATCGTTGACAGCTTGTTGCCCGTTTCGCAGCGAGAGATAGCCCGTCAGCCCCACAGCAGCGAAGATTTGCAGCACAAATGGAACAATCAAAACTGTACGTAAGGAAACATGACTGAAGCGTTTGCCGATCGCCGATTTTTTTAATTTCAGTAGCATTACGGTTGACAATCCCTAAATTTTATTAATTTATTTTAAATGGTAAATTTGTAACTACTATAATAGTATCATTGCCAGTCTGTGGCTGCCAATAGCTGCGGCATCAGTAGTCAAAACTTCATAAATTTAACAGCTATGTGCCAATTACTGGGAATGAACTGCAATGTGCCAACAGATATTTGCTTTTCCTTTGAGGGTTTTTCTGCGAGGGGTGGGAAAACAGACATTCATCAAGACGGTTGGGGAATCGCTTTTTTTGAAGGTTTGGGATGCCGCCTTTTTATAGACTCAAAACCTGCGGTTGCTTCTCCCGTTGCTGAAGTAGTGCGCCGCTATCCCATCCACTCAACTAATGTGATTGCTCATATCCGCAAAGCTACCCAAGGCGAAATTGCTTTGGAAAATTGCCATCCTTTCATTCGGGAACTTTGGGGGAGATATTGGGTGTTTGCTCACAATGGAAATCTGGAAAATTTTAATCCTGAAAGTGCAGGATTTTATAAAGCTGTGGGCAAAACTGATAGTGAAAAAGCCTTTTGTTTGATATTAGAAAAATTGCGAGCGACTTTCCCTCAAAACAAGCCTGATTTGACGGAACTTTACGCGGTATTGAATGAAATTACTAAAACTTTGGCAGAGTACGGAATTTTTAATTATTTACTTTCGGATGGAGAACACTTGTTTGTGCATTGTTCTACTAATCTACATTACATTGTACGCCAAGCACCTTTTGCCAGCGCGCACTCGATCGATGAGGATGTGACTGTGGATTTCCGAGAATTGACAAAGGAGGGCGATCGCGTGGCTGTAATTGCTACTTTACCACTTACGGATAATGAAGTTTGGACGCAGATTCAGCCGGGTGAATTGCTGGTATTTCAGGATGGTTTGCCAATCAATTTTGAGAGAAAAATTGGCGATTGAAATCGGCGATTTAAATCGCTTCTATACAAACGAAGTCCGCCTTCGCGGACTGAAGAATGAACGAGGTATTAGAGCAGGATATCGCTGACAATTTTACCCCAAAGTCAGGATTCCCGCAGGCAAATCTACCACCAGTCGTTTAGTTATTAGCCATTCCATCCCGATAAGAATTTCTGGTATCTCATCTCCTGCTACCACAGGAATATTAAATTCTTGTCCGTCAATTTGGACGGTACCAACGTAAACATTAAATAACGCTTCGCCTTGTGCTGTTCTCATCCATTGTTTATCGTCTATCATCTCCCAATTCAAACTCTCTAAATCCTGGAGGTTGAGGGCTAACCAACCTGTAAAACCTGTATCTAGTAATGCCTCAACTGGGAAAACTTCGCCATCTGCTGTCACTAAACCGATTTCAAAAAATAACCGATTAGTCTCTTGCTCAAACCTGCCTTCTATCATATCGTACCGCAAGTCCCAGTTTCATTGAGGCGAAAGGTGACATATTTTCCAGTTATCTGCTTATTTCGGAATTTTTCAAAGAGAGCCATGTAGTCTTTGTCAATGAAATATTTGCCGCTGTTTCTATCGATCGTAATGTACCAGTTGTAGTGTTGTTGGATGAGTTCAGGACGTACTCGTTCAAAAATGGCGCGACAGTATTGATAGCGTTCTTCGTTTTCAGCTTTTTGTTTGGCTTTCTCTTCGGGAGAAATCGGGGGTTTTTGGGATTTTTTGGGAAGGCGGCGGGGTTTCCATCCGGGAGGTGCTGCGATCATGGTTTTTCGGAGTTAGGTTGAGTTTATTTTAGCAAAGATGGGGAAGTTATTGCACTGCGCCAATTGCGATCGCCTCAAATCCCTGATTCAGTGCAAGCTAGGTTCAAATCATCAATCAACCCCAATTGTTCTGCCCACTCTGTTAAGTAACCCCGATCCAAATGCTCAGATTGAACTTTCAGAATTCCCAAAACATCATTCCATTGCTTTTGAGACTTAGATTGTTGTCGC
>JAYTZD010000640.1:0-1020 GCA_043742065.1 Oscillatoriales bacterium | reverse complement strand
TCGATAATTCCTGCGATGTCGAGGATTTTAGCACCCTCTACATCTTTAGCGACGGGGTATATGAGATTAATCAACCCGATGGCAATATCTGGGGACTCGATCCTTTCGTCGATTTGTTAGCAGCTTACAACGGTGGAACTGCCGACCAATTAGAGTTGGTGTTGAGCTACACTCAAAAATTGAACGCTAAAGCCGTTTTTGATGATGATTGGTCTTTACTAAAAATCAACTTTGGCTAACAGACTTCTGGCTGCATATCTGCGATCGCATTAGCCAGAAGTCAATAGCCAAAAGATTTATCTAGCTTAACAGACGGGAATCCCCAGACTATACCGCTTCGGTTAGTGTGCGATTCTCATGCGCGTGAGATGAGGATTCCATCTGTTCACAATCTCAAAACATATCCAATGAAAGTAACATACCAGTACCAACTCTGTCCCGACACTAATCAAAAAATAGCCTTAAACCAATGGCTCAGAATTTGCCGTTATTGGTACAATCGCCAATTGGGGGATAGATTTGATTGGTGGGAAAATAATCGTACTGCTATAAACGCTTGTCCATTGATTAGTAGCATTTCTGCTCCCAGAGAAAAGCCTAACTACTACTCATATCATTTCCGGTTACACCGGAATGATGTTGACTGTTGACTGTTGACTGTTAACTGTTAACTATTGATGGTTTGAACAATACAGATACATTGGATTAAATTGATTCGTAAGAATTGGATTTATATTCGATCTCGTAAAGATTTTCATTATAAAACGGCTCACAAATTAGTCAAGTCGGGAGCTAAATTCTTTTTTCACCGAAAAACGAGCGGGAAGCCCCTGGCTTTAGACATGGGGAGGAACGTGGCTGCGACTTGAGTCGCCTACATCTTTTTCAACAATCAATCTTTTTATAGTCGCCTAAAAAATGGTTTTTCTTGGCAGAATCGAAGCTTAAATAAGATTACCATGCTAATCTAATAGTTAGGAGGATATAAAAATGTTTGGATGCCAACAAAATCTAATTAGT
>JAYTZD010000639.1:0-9482 GCA_043742065.1 Oscillatoriales bacterium | reverse complement strand
TCGGCTCCTTCTACTTCTGATTTATGGATGGCGGCGGCGATGTTGCTGAGCCGATCGGCTATTTCTCGTCGAACTTGTGCTACTCGCTCTAAATTATCGGAAAAACTGCTAGTTTCAATTTTCTGGTTCATCTGTTTTTTTTGATAGTTTATTTGTCGCTTTTGTTAAACATTGAAAACAGCAATTTTAGCTTAATTTTTAGGGCTATCTTTGTCAAATACTATTTTGAAAATCACCCAAGACAATCCCCCAACTATCACCGCTGTGGCCAGCCAAGAAGATAGTTTCACCGCAACTCCGACAGCAATTACAATGCCTGTAAACTGACCTGCAATTGTCAGTTTTCGGAGCAATTGTTTGAGTTTGCTGTCCGATGCTTCGTGCTTGCTGGTTTGATATGTCGGCGGTTCCCGATAAATTTCTGCTTCTAATTCGCGGAGTCTAATTGCATTTTCGCGTTCCTGAAGCTCTCTTTCCCGGCGCTGGATTTCTGTTTCTTTGTTATTTGGAGAATTCATATAGTTTACCTGGTTTGTAGGCAGAAAATCCGTTAGTTACTGCAAATGTTGTTGAACGGCAAATTATGGCAATCGCCAAGGCGCTTTGGTCATTGAGCGTAGTCGAAATGTCCACTTCGACTACGCTCAGTGACCGAAATATCCTAATCGCCTTGGCGGTTGCTATATCTACAATTTTAACTCAGAATCTCAGCAGTGTCAGAAATATTAAGAATTATCAAAAATAGTACAAAAGTGCGATCGCACTTTCCCCCTCAAAAACAGGTTAATATCCTTCAGGGCCAATGGTGCTGCGATCGCACTCAGCATCCGATAAGTCTCCCAAACGCGATCGAAATAAATTGCATCCAGCTAATTGAGACTTGGTGAATTTAGGATTTTCTAAATTAGTTTTGCTTAAATCGGCATTCCTCAAATCCGCATTCCTCAAATCCGCATTGTACAAATCTGCACCTTGTAAATTAGCTTTCTGCAAAGGCCCTCAGAATATTGAACGAGCAATTCCTTCGCGCTGAGCTTTTGCATTTTTACCCCTTTATAAGTACAGCTAGTGCTGTCAATTCATCACAATAATTGATGGCTATTATTTTGCGTATTCATACCTATGGATTTCTTCATGGTAATCTTGTATAATTAAAGATTGCATTTTCTCTAAGATTTTTTTTATATTTGTAAATTTATAGCCTGCCATACCAGTAAGCCGTTAGTAATGTCAAGATCGAATCAAAACAGCAACCAAAGAGGCTCCGACTCTGACTATGCCAGAAACTCCACTATCCATTGCTCAACACTACCACGAGCGGACAAAATATGACCCTGAAACCATTGCCGCCAAAAGCAGACAGCTAGACTGGGAAGAGCAACCTGTTCCCTTCAAAGAATATAAAATTGGAGCGTATTTTGACCTCAAGCCTTATCTAAAAGACACATCAGATGAGTCCCAGGCAGATTCTGATGGCGGTTGGTGGCACCGGTTGTCCAACTTCTTGTTGTGCAGCTACGGGTTGACTGCGAAGGTGTCTACGATGGATGGGAGTCAGCTTTATTTGCGATCGGCTCCATCGGCTGGGGGGCTTTACCCCGCAGAGGTTTATTTGATTTCTCGTGGCACTCAATATTTGCCAGCCGGACTTTATAATTATCAGGCTAGAACTCATTCGTTAGTTCACTTTTGGGATAGCGAAGTTTGGCCGGCATTGCAAGCGGCTTGTTTTTGGTCACCAGCCTTAGAAGATACTAAATTGGCACTTGCAATCACAAATGTTTTCTTCCGTTCTTCTTGGCGCTACGAAGACCGAGCTTATAGACGAACTTTCCTAGATACAGGTCATTTATTAAGCAACATCGAGTTAGGTGCAGCGCTGAATGACTATCGACCTCACTTGATTGGAGGATTCGCAGATGAAGCGGTGAATCAATTGCTTTATATCGACTCAAAGCAAGAAGGAGCAATCTGTGTAGTTGCTTTGGCGGACTTGTTAGATATCAAGCAAAATTTGCCAAAATTCAGAACGGCTTTACCTGGAAAAAGCACTACAGATTATCCTACAATACCCGAAGGTCAACTGTTAGAATATCTGCACGAATCTACGCAGTTGGATTCAGATACCACAGGTGCGGATGGCTGGAAAATCAATGAAACTGAAGGGGAAATAGAAGATAAATATAATTTCCCATTTTGTACTAAAGTATCGACTGTAACTCCTTCGATAAGTTGGGGATTTCACCTAGACAATTTAGAAAATACAATTCTCAAACGGCGTTCTACTCGTTATTATACTGGTGCTTCTTTGAAATTGGAAGAATTGTTAGCTTTGCTCGATTTTACTTATCAGCCACACCATTATACCGGCCAAGGATTGGATGGTGATCCTGATTATTTCGATTTGAGTTTAATTGAAACTTTTGTGGCGGTTTCGGGTGTGCATGGTTTAGAAGAAGGCTGTTATTATTATGCTCCTAAAGCTCAGGAATTGCGGCAAATTCGGTTTAAGAATTTCCGTAGGGAGTTGCACTATTTGTGCTTGGGGCAAGAATTGGGTAGAGATGCGGGGGTTTTGTTGTTTCATACGGCGGATTTGAAGAAGGCGGTTGCTAAATATGGCGATCGCGTTTACCGTTATTTGCATATGGATGCGGGTCATTTGGGCCAGCGGCTGAATTTGGCGGCGATTCAATTGCGTTTGGGTGTGAGTGGGATTGCAGGATTTTTTGATGATAAGGTGAATGAGGTTTTGGGAATTCCGGCTGATGAAGCGGTGCTTTATATTACTACTCTGGGTAGGCCAAGATCTTGATTGTTTGTGAGTTATGAGTTGCCGTACCCTGAGCGTAGTCGAAGGGTGGAAATTATTACAGGATTTAGGGACTCCGCCAAAGAAACCGGGTTTTTCATTGAATCTGTGTCGGGAGGAAACATTTTGGTAAAAAACCCGGTTTCTGGGCCTCTATGCTTATTTCCCAATACAAAATCTACTAAAGATTCTATCCAATACTGATTCTGTCACCTCGTCTCCCGTAACTTCTCCTAGGGCTTGAATTGCGCCTCGCAAATCTATTGTCCAAAAGTCTAAGGGCAATTTGTTACCAATAGTAACTAAGCATTGTTCCATACAAAACTTTGCTTTGGTGATGGCTGCTGCTTGTCGCTGGTTAATTGCTAAGTCTAGGTTTTCTGCTTGCAAATTGTCGGAATTTACGGCTGCTAAGATTGCGGTTTCTAAGTCTTCTATGCCTCTATCTAGGGCGGCGGCTGTGGTGACTATTCGGTGGATTTCAGAGGGAAAAGGTAATTTTGGGGGTGTTTTTACTAGGTCGATTTTGTTGATGATGATGATTAGTTGGCGGTGTTTTACTTGTTCGTAAATTTCTGAATCGCTTTCTGTCCACCCAGATTCTGCGTCTATTGTTAATAATACCAGATCGGCTTGCTGTGCTGCGATGCGCGATCGCTCAACTCCGATCTTTTCTACCTTGTCTTCGGTTTCCCGAATTCCCGCAGTGTCTAGCACCTGCACCGGAATTCCGCCCACAACTAGCTGCGATTCTACCACATCCCGTGTTGTACCGGGTAAATCGGTGACGATCGCCCGATCGCACCGACTCCACGCATTCAACAAACTCGACTTACCCACATTCGGGCGACCGACTATCGCTACTTTTAAACCGGTTCTGAGTAATTCTCCGCGATCGGCTGTTGCCAGAATTGTTGACAATTCGTCTAAAATATGCGTAATTTCTAACACCGTTTGAGCTTCATCTAAAGGCGGCAAATCTTCCTCAAAATCAATTCTCGCTTCAATTTCTGCTAACACATCCAAACAAGTTGTTCTCAGTAGGCGAATCGGCTTAGCTAATTTTCCTTGCAACCCCGCCAAAGCACTTTGTGCAGCAGCCGGAGATTTTGCTCCTACCAAATCTGCAATGCTTTCAGCTTGAGTTAAATCAAGTCTTCCATTCAAAAAAGCCCGCAGGGAAAACTCTCCTGGCTGTGCCAATTTCGCTCCGTTTTCTAAACACAATTGCAAGACTTGCTGCACAGCCATAATCCCGCCATGACAGTGGAATTCGACCACATCTTCGCGAGTGAAAGAACGCGGCGCTTTCATAATTAGCAGTAATGCTTCATCGACTAATTCTTGAGTTTTGGGGTGGTGGATGTAGCCGTAAATAATGCGGTGAGAGTCCCATATTTGCTTACCTGGACTGCGAAACAGAGTTTCGGCAATTTTCAGGGCTTGGGAGCCGGAAACTCGCACAATGCCGACGCTGCCTTGTTGGGGAACGATCGCAGTGGCGATCGCTGCGATCGTTCCTCCTTTTGTTAATGATTCAGCCATTTTAAATTACTTATTGATATTACCCATAGTCAGGACACGGTAGTGCCGTTTCCCGACAAAGGTTTGTTGCCTTCTGCGATAACTATCCTGATTATATGCGAAAATTTGATCAGTAACAGGGATGAGGGCATATCATGATTGGTCAACTTCTAGACAGACGTTACCGCATCATTAAAGTCACAGACTCAAGTGAGGTGGGAACAACCTATTTGGCCGCAGATACTCACCGTCCGGGTTCTCCGCAATGCCAGGTGATAAAAATGCGACTTCCTGGCAAGAGTTCGCAGATTCCAGAGTCAGTCAGAGCGATATTTCAAAGAAACGCAGAAAAAATTGAAAAATTGGGAAAACATCACAAAATTCCCGAATTGTTAGCGTATTTTGAGGAAAATCGTAATTTATACTTAATTGAAGAATTCATCGCTGGGAAAGCTTTGAGCAGAGAACTAATCTCCGGTAAACCTTGGGCGGAAAAAAAAGTATTTGCTTTGCTGAAGGAAGTATTAGAAGTTTTGGTTTTCATACATGAGAATGGCTTTATTCATGGTAGAATTCAACCAGATAATCTGATTAGGCGCGAGTCGGATGGTCAGTTGGTGTTAACTGACTTTAGCTTAGATAAGGAACTGAACCCGGAAATTGCTCATTGTTATTTGTCGTTGCCAACTTCTTCTAATTCAGCTAAATGGTCTTTTGCTAAAAAACAGTTACCTGTTGCCAAAACAGTATATACGCCGATCGAACAATCCGCAGGCAACCCTCGCTACAATAGTGACATTTATGCCCTAGGAACGATCGCTCTTCGTGCCGTGACAGGACTATCAATAGTTGAACTGGCTTCGTTGAAAAACCATAAAGGCGAAATTAATATTGGCGATCGCATAACTTGTTCTGTCGCTCTAGCGGATATTATTGAGAAAATGGTGCGCTCGGACTTTGAGCAACGCTATCAGGGTGCCGCAGAAGTTTTAGCCGACTTCCAAAAAATCAGACTAAAAATCAGGGTTGAGCCACCGCTACCAACCACCATTACTCCCGCTATGAGTCAACAGCCTCTGAAGCCGAGTCAAATCATCCTGCTGAGTATCGCTGGAACTGTTTCCGCTTTAGTCTTGACAGCAGGACTAATTTATTATTGGCAGACTCAAGATCCTGCCCGATCGCAGGAATTGTTCGTCCGTGGCCAGCAAAAGGCTGAGCAAGGGGACAAAACAGGTGCGATCGCCGATTATAGTCAAGGGATCAGCCTGAATGCCACCGATGCCGAAGCTTTCTACAAGCGGGCTAATGTTCGCTATGAGCTTGGGGCCCGCGAGCAAGCAGTACACGACTACACGCAAGCAATTCAAGTCAATCCCAGCCACAGTAAAGCCATTTACAATCGAGGTATTGCTCGTCGCGACCTCGGCAACAAGCAGGGGGCGATTGAAGATTTCACCCAAGCAGTGCGGCTGAATCCCAGTGACGCCAGCGCTTACTATCAGCGCGCTCTGGCTTATTACGATCTGTCTGACAACTCCAAGGCGATTGAAGATTTCACCCAAACGATTCGACTGGTTCCCAATGATGCTAGAGCCTACAGCAACAGGGGTTTAGCTCGATCGGCTGCGGGAGACAAGACTGGGGCGATGGCAGATTTTACCCAAGCGATTCAAATTAGCCCCGAAGATGCTGGGGTTTATTCTGGTCGGGGTCGATCGAGATTTAATGTGAGAGACTATCAAGGGGCGATGGCAGATTTTACTAAGGCGATCGAATTGGCGCCCGATCGGGCTGATGGTTATACCAACCGATGCAATGTTTACTTGAATTTAGCAAGTTACGACAAAGCGATTGAAGATTGTACCCAAGCAATTACGATTGATCCAAAAGACGAAGCTGCTTATAATAACCGTTGTGTTGCTTACCTGAATTTAAAACAATTTCAGAAAGCTGGTGAAGATTGTAGTTTAACGATCGCACTTAACGGCAATAATTCCCAAGCATACAGCAATCGAGGGTTGGCTCGTGAGGGTTCTGGAGACAAGGCTGGGGCGATCGCCGATTTTACTCAAGCAATTCGACTCAATCCCAGTGATGCAGTTGTTTATAGCGATCGCGGTAATATTTACTCGGAACTCAAAAACTACACTTTAGCCGTTGAAGATTTTGCACAGTCAGTGAAGCTCAACCCCAACTATGCTAAGGCTTTCTACAGCCGAGGTCTCGTCCGTCGTCAACTAAAAGACCGTAATGGGGCGATCGGGGATTTTCAGAAAGCTGCAACACTGTTTATAGAACAAGGAAAAGCCGATGATTTTCAAAACGCGCAAGTACAAATTAATGAGCTTAACTGAATTCTTAATCCGCTAACAGTTAACAGTTGACAGATTAAATCCAAAATCCAAAATCCAAAATCCAAAATCTAAAATTCTTCCATTACCCAAATTACCCATATGAACATGGTTGGTCAACTTCTAGACGGACGTTACCGCGTAGTCCAAATACTCAGCTCCGGGGCTTTCGGACAAACCTATTTATCTGTCGATACTCGCCGTCCGAACCATCCTCAATGTGTAGTCAAACAACTACGACCACCGAGCAATACTTCCACAGTTCTTAAAACTGCTTACCGCTTATTTAAACAAGAAGCAGAAATTCTAGAAAAACTCGGAAAATATGATCAAATTCCATTTTTACTAGCATACTTTGAAGATAGCAATCAGTTCTATCTCGTCGAAGAATTCGTGCCGGGACAACCACTAAATAGAGAAATTATAGCTGGTAAAGCCTGGTCAGAAGAACAAACAATTTCCCTATTAGAAGAAGTTTTAGAACTTCTAAATTTTGTACATTCTCAAGGAGTGATTCACCGCGATGTCAATCCGTCAAATCTAATCCGTCGCAAACCAGACGGAAAATTAGTTTTAATTGACTTCGGATCGGTAAAAGAAGTGACAACTCACCTCGGTGAATATGATACAGAATTTCCGCGAACAATTGCGACAGGGACTCCGGCTTATATGCCGATCGAGCAATTTCAAGGAAACCCACAATTTAGCAGCGATCTTTATGCAGTCGGAATGATGGCGATCCAAGCTATGACTGGATTACCCGGTACAGACTTACCAAAACTGCAAGATCCAAGCCCTTCTCATACAGGAGAAATTGTTTGGCGCAACCGAGCTCAATGTTCGACCAATTTGGCTAATATCATTGACAAAATGGTCTGTCATCAATTTGGCAAGCGCTATCAATCTGCTGAGGAAGTTTTGGCAGCTTTAAGCAAGATTAGACATCGCCAAGATTCAGGAAATAGCGCTCAAAAAAATAGTAGTTCGACTGATAAATTCAGGTCTTCTGGTGTCAACTTTGCAAATTATGGAATGCGATTTTGGTTATTAGCTTTGGCTGGGCTAGGGGTAGTGCTAGGTTTAATCATTTTGTTCAGTTACTGGAACCGTCCGAGTCCTGTTAAAGCTAAGGAATATTATGAACAAGGAGTGGTAAAGTCTCGCAATCAAGATCATGCTGGGGCCGTTCAGTCTTTTAATAATTCAATTAAATTCAATCCTAACAATGCTGAGGCTTTTTATCAGCGGGGAAATGCTAATTACGATTTGAAAAAATATCAGGAATCGATTACAGATTATTCTCAGGCTATTGCTCTTAATCCTAATTACTATCTGGCTTACTTTAACCGAGGCTTAGCTCGCTATGATTTCAATGATAAGCGAGGTGCTCTTGAAGATTATACTCAGGTTCTGAGTCTCAAACCCAACGATGTTGATACTTATTATGAGCGAGGTATTGTTTATTTAGATTTGCAAGATAATAAGACAGCAATTCAGGATTTTAGTGAGGTGATTAAGTTGCAACCAAAAGTTGCTAAAGGTTATCATTCGCGAGGATTAGCTCGCGCTGCTGCTGGCGATTTGCAGGGAGCGATTGGGGATTATACAGAGGCAATTCGACTTGAGCCTCAAGAGACTAAAGCTTTGTATAGTCGGGGGAGAGCACGCTTTCATTCGGGAGATTATAAGGGAGCTTTCGTGGATTATTCTCAGGTAATTGCGATCGATCCAAACAATGCAGATGCTTATGCTAATCGTTGTAGTACGCAGTTGAACTTGGGAGCACATCAAGCAGCCATTGATGATTGTACTAAGGCGATTTCACTCAGCGACAAAGATTCGGTTTCTTACAACAATCGCTGCATTGCTTATTTGAATTTGAAGAATTATCCGAAAGCAATTGATGATTGCACTCAAGCGGTGACATTGAATCCCAATGATTATAATGCTTTTAGCAACCGGGGTTTAGCTCGCAATGGAGGTGGAGATGCACAGGGTGCGATCGCCGATTATACAGCAGCAATTGGGCTAAATCCCAACGATGCGGAGGCTTTCGCCAATCGAGCCAAGATTTATCAACAGTCAAATAATTATAGTAGTGCGATCGCAGATTATGTCCAAGCAATTAGAATCAATCCAAACTATGCTGCGGCTTACTACGGTAGAGGCGCAGTTCGCCGCTCTTTAGGAGACAAAGCAGGAGCAATTAGCGATTACGAAAAAGCCGGAAAAATCTTTCTCGATCAAGGCCTTACTGGGGGTTATAAAGACTCACAATTTGAGATAGAAAAACTCAAGTAGTTGTTAGTTTCAGTGCCCTGAGCGTAGTCGAAGGGTTAATTGCCGTACCCTGAGCGAAGTCGAAGGGTTAATTGCCCTGCCCTGAGCGTAGTCGAAGGGTTAGTTGCGATATTCTGCCCTTCGACTACGCTCAGGGAACTACTGCGGTGCCCTGAGCGAAGTCGAAGGGTTAATTGCCCTGCCCTGAGCGAAGTCGAAGGGTTAGTTGCGATGTTCTGCCCTTCGACTTCGCTCAGGGAACTACTCAACAATTCCCCAATGCCCAATTCCCCATTCCCTTTACGAGTTTTGAAGTCTCTTCACCAACTCATAAAAAGGTTGCCAATTATCCTCAATCGCTATCTGATCCCAAACAGCCTCAATCGTCGGTCTCAACAGCGATTGTTCAGGATTAGACTGGCGTAACCGATCCGCCATTTTATCCAGATCATCCGCAGACAAAGTTTGCAAAACGTGACAATAAAACTGCCGCCAATGTGCTATCAAATCCG
>JAYTZD010000638.1:0-4788 GCA_043742065.1 Oscillatoriales bacterium | reverse complement strand
CCGGTTTCTGGGCCCCGATGCGTAACTCCTATAAATTTTGTAAATTTGCACAAAGTCTCCAATGGCGGTAATATGTTGATTGCTTTGTTTGCAGATATAACGTAAATTTCGATCGCAATTAAAACCAATAATCAAAATATGTCCAAGACTTACACCGTAGAATTCCTTCACCAAGGCAGTACCTACACCGTAGAAGTACCCGAAGATAAACAACTTCTGCGCGCCGCCAACGCCGCCGGTATTGAGTTGCCCAGTTCTTGTAATGCCGGGGTTTGTACTACCTGTGCTGCTAAAATTATTGAAGGTCAAGTTGAGCAAACCGATTGCATGGGCGTTAGTCCGGATCTACAAGCCGAAGGTTATGTGTTGTTGTGCGTTGCTTTTCCCCGATCGAACTTGAAGATAGAAACCGAAAAAGAAGATATTGTCTACGATCGCCAGTTCGGTAAACCCTAGAATTAAGTTAAAATGGATACAACTGCCGATCGCGGTAAACACCACTATGGATCGCTCTATGACTACCCATTTTATTTCCGCAGAAGTTGACCTCCATAATACAGCCGAAGAACTCCACGACGCGATCGAACTGGAACTGCAAAAGCACGGTGAACCACTGCGCTGGGCTGTCACAGACGTTGATGTCGATCGCCAAAAAGCAGTCGTAGAAGGCTATGTACTCCTAGAATCCGCCGTGGCAGCATCCCCCGCAACAGCGTGATCTTCCTCCGTCCTTTCACAGTGGTTTTGATAGTCCCAACAGGCGTTGGAGCGTCCATTGGGGGCTTTGCAGGGGATGCGCTACCTGTTGCTAGGGCGATCGCCCAAATTTCAGATACGCTAATTACTCACCCCAATGTCCTCAACGGCGCTCAACTCTATTGGCCTATACCTAACGCTCTTTATGTCGAAGGCTATGCCCTTGACAAATTTGCACAAGGATGCTGGGGTCTACAACCAGTACATCAAAATCGCATTGGCTTAATTCTCGATCGCGGTATTGAACCAGACTTGCAGTTGCGCCACTTGCAAGCCGTTGATGCTTCTAGAGCCACACTAGGTTTGAACATAACTGATTATGTTTTAACCGACGCTCCCCTGAATGTAGAATTGCGAATGTCAGAATCAGGGGCATCCTGGGGGACGATCGCGAATCCCGACAGTCTACTACGCGCAGCCGAAAAATTAATTACTCAAGCAAAAGTCCAGGCGATCGCGGTTGTGGCCAGATTTCCCGACGATGTAGGCAGTCTCGCCCTCGAAAACTACCGCCACGGCAAAGGAGTTGACCCTCTGGCTGGCGCTGAAGCAGTGATCAGTCACCTCATTGTCAGAACATTTAAAATCCCCTGTGCTCACGCTCCTGCCCTGTTGCCGTTACCTCTCGATCCGTATCTGTCACCGCGATCGGCTGCTGAAGAAATCGGCTATACTTTCTTATCCTGTGTGCTCGCAGGGCTCAGCAAAGCACCGCAGTTTGTCACTCCTACTGTGGGAAAGGCATCTTGCCTGTCTGTGGTATTGGACGGGCAAGATGCCCACCCCACACAGGTATTGGGCGGGCAAGATGCCCACCCCACAAGAGAGAACTTGTATGCAAACAGGCGAGATTTTGAGTCCCAGGGTTTGTGGGCCGATCGAGTCGATGCTGTGGTCATACCGGCGACAGCCTGCGGTGGTAGTGCTATCCTGAGTTTGAGTGGGCGATCGACCGTACAAATCATCGCAGTGGGCGACAACAAAACCCAAATGCAAGCTCCCCCAGAAAAACTCGGAATCAAAGCTTTGCAGGTAAACTCATATTTAGAGGCGATCGGAGTCTTGGTCGCTTTACGAGCAGGCATTAGTCCAGCTTCCTTGGGTGCAGACATTTCCCCCCTGCGGTGTTTGTCTGACTCAATTAAACAAATCTAAAATCTAAAATCTAAAATTGATTAAGTGGCAGAAAAACTTCCCGAAAATCCAGAATTTGAACCCTTGACACGCACCCAAGTTTTAGTAGCAATGGGCGTGACAGCAATTATGTTGCTGGTAATAGCTAAATTGTGGTTACAATTTGGATCGGTATCACTTTTGCCAATCAAATTAATCGGAATTGACTTGCTTAAAGGATGTGCCATCGGACTGGCAATTACAGGCGCAAGTGCGATCGTTTATCAGATCTGGCCTGGTTATCGCCGCAGTGCTGACGTCTACCTAGAAGTAGTCTTAAAACCATTGTTTTGGCCAGATTTGATTTGGTTGGGACTTCTGCCCGGACTTAGCGAAGAATTGCTATTTCGAGGCGTGATGATGTCTGCTTTAGGATTAAATGCCACCGGTTTAATTTTATCCAGTTTTTGCTTTGGCATTTTGCACCTAGGAGGAATTGATCAGTGGCCCTATGCTATTTGGGCAACGGCGGTAGGATTATTGTTAGGTTATAGTTTCTTAGATACTGGAAACTTGTTAGTGCCAATTATTGCTCATATTTGTACAAATTTGATTTCTAGCTGTGTTTGGAAATGGGAAAACGCTGGCATAAATCGATTTTAAATCCCAAAATTTTGAATTAATATTACTCACAGGCAGGAGACGGCAATGCCGTGTCCCTACAGTTAATTATGGTAGGGACACGGCACTGCCGTCTCCTCATTTCGGGTAATATTAATTCCGATGCAACCGGAAATGATATTACATCCGTTACATCCGTTACAGAATCCGTTGCCGAACTTCCTTCTTAACGACTAGGCCCGCGAGCATTTAGCTGATCAAAAACGTACCGGGAAATTGCCGGAAATACGGTTTCATCCTTGGCATAAGCCGGATGATCAGCAAACACTACTAAGATATAAATCGCTTGATCATCTAAAGTTCTGACAAATGCCACTTCGCTGCGGGATTTGGAAGTATAACCGACTTTAGAACCAAAATAAATATTCGCTGGTAAAGATTCCCCAAGAAATCCTTTGATAGAGTTGCTAGGATCATTTTTCCAGGCTTTAGGTTCCAAGTCTCTGGTCAGCAAATAAGCCATTTTTCGGCTAGCGATACTAGAAATAGATTGTCTGGTATAAATTTCATACATTAATCTCGCTGCTTGATCGGTAGTTACTTGATTGCGAATTGGCTGGGAAGGATCGCCCCGTAATTGCAAGTCCCGACCGATTGGTTGTTCTTGTCGCAAATAATATATTGGATAATTTTTGGTGGTTATCTTAATATCATTATACCCGGCTGACTGAAAAAAAGTGTTGATTTGATTGCGTTTTGTGACCCATGCTTGTAACTCTTCTCCTACCAGTCTTCCCCCGGATTGTGTATCTGTAATTTTGTCTAAAATTCGGCTGGCTGCATCGTTGTTAGAGATCCGGATCATTTGTTCTAAATCAGAAGTAAAGGCAGATTCTTTTTGTGTAATTATGCCTTTTTCTAAAGCTGAGTAAAAACCCGCCATCCAAAATAATTTGGCAACACTAGCAGGAAATCTGAGGGTTTGATTTTGATATCCGGCGGAGGTGTGGGCTTGGGAATTGCTCACATCCAGCAAGCTAATTGATAGCGGTTCTACGGGTAGTCCTTTGGTGGCGGCAATCTTCGCTGCTTCATCAACAATAACTTGCAATTCCTGAGAGTAAACTGGATTGGGAGCTGTTTTGATATTGTAGGTGAAAGTGGGATCGGAACTGGAGTCTACTACATTTTCTGGTGTGGGAATTGTCGGCGGCGCTAGAGCCTCTTGAGGTGAGATGATTGGCGGTTCGATCGCACGGCGAGATCTGAATGGTAGTGTGATGATCCAACCGATCGCGATCGCCCCTAAAATTAAGTACAGGATATTGCGGTACTTTAACCGAGCAAATGGCTTCCTGACTCGGCGACGGGACTTGACTGGACTCTGGTTGGTTGGACGTCGTGAGTTGGTTAGGCGTCTAGGTAGGGCTGTTTTCTTGTCAGAAAACCCAGCCTTTTGTCGGGGTTGTCTCCCCGTATCTACCACTTCCCGCCAACGATTTGTTAGGTATTTCAGCGATTGGGGGAACCACAGGGAGATGTCTCCTACAGAGAATGAAACAGCCCTGGGGCGTCTGGGGGGAATTTGGCGGCGTCGGCGGTCTACTTGCATTACAGTCGTGTGGTATCAAACTCGCAGGATCAGTTTATAATGGGGCGGCGTCTAAATGACAATTTTGTCGATCGACTCAGTTTTTGCCCATTCTAAATATTTTATGGGCTGATTTATAGTTATGTTAATTGTAAAAATCTCAGAATAGCACTCCATTGAAACAAAATTCATTTAAAAAATATGAGAAATTTTTGGGGGCTGGCTGTTTTGGGATTAGCAATCGTTGGCGTTAGTAATTTTTTGATACCTTCTGTTTCCGTATTTCAACCCCAATCTGCAACTGCGGAAGCTATTGTCGATCGACAAACCGGAATCAGACAACTTGATTCAAATCATATTACTACAGAAACTGCTGCACTTCCTGAAGACATAGCACGTTTTGAACGGGTTGTAAAGTATGCAAAGCAACAAAATTTGCCCGATCGCCCAATGGGAGAAATTATACAGGCGATCGGCGATTATTTTATGGGTTTACCCTACGCTGAGGGTTTGTTGGATAAATCGGGTACAGAAAAATTAGTCATAACTTTAGACAGATTTGATTGCGTCTTATTTGTCGAAACTGTACTTGCAATCGCACGGGGTGTCGCTGTCCAAGATTACGATTATCCAAGCTTTGTAAATCGGATTGAATCACAACGCTATTTAAATGGTAAAATGAACGGTTATTGCAGCCGATTGCACTA
>JAYTZD010000637.1:0-21182 GCA_043742065.1 Oscillatoriales bacterium | reverse complement strand
TTGTTGGACTGTCGAAACCGAGGGGTGGTGACAATACTTTTAGCGGTTTGGAATTGGATGAGTTGTTAGTAGCTAAAGATGCTGAGCCTCGCTGTGGTATGATGGTGATTGATCTGACTACTGGTGCGATCGTACATTGGTTGCGGTTTGAAGGGATTGTCACGGAATTGTATGATGTGCAGGTAATTCCTCAAGTGCAAAAGCCTATGGCTTTGGGTTTTCAGACTGACGAAATTGCTCAGTTGATTACTTTGGAACTTTAACCGCTGATGGACGGGGATTACCAACTATCAATGTTACCGGATTTGATATTTATTTGCCAAAACGCTGTTTAATGCGATCGACAAACATATCAACTTCCGGCAATTTCATCTGACTCACAAACACCGCAAAAACTGCTAACCCGACAAAACTTGATAAACCCAATTCCATTAATTGAATTAGCAAACCTTCAGTACCAAAAACTCTTTGACATCCTTGCAGAGTAGCCAAAGCCACAAAAGCAGTGAGAGAACTTCCACAAGCTAATCCTAAAAATGGCAAACTCCACTCCCCCCAAGGCAAGCCACCCAGCTTTTTATCTAATAAGTACAAAAACATAATCATCGAAACAATATTCACTCCCACCGTCGCCAAAACTAATCCCGGTGCACCAAAAGCCCCTACTAACAAATAGTCTAATAGTCCATTCAGAAAAATATTGATAATACTGACACGAAAAGGAGTTTCTCCATCTCCCAAAGCATAAAACACCCTCACCAAAACATCGCGCCCTAAGTACACAAACATTCCAATACTGTAAGCCATCAATATCGGCGCGACAAACTCAGAAGCTGATTGACTAAAAGCACCGCGTTCATAAACAATTCGCACAATCGGCTTAGCCAATGTCACCATCAAAGCGCTTAATGGCAGCATTGTCAGCGCAGTTAAAATTAAAGCTTGACGAATTCTATCTTTTAATTCCGGCCAATCTTCTGGATCAGTGAGGCGAGAGAAAATTGGCAAAAATGGCACTAGAATTACATTAGAAATGATGCCTAAAGGTGTCATTACTAACAACCCGCTATAACCCATTGCAGATGCAGCTTGAGGGATGTAGGATGCGAAGAATAGGTCAGTATAGACATTAATTTGGAGCATTCCTGAAGATAAAGTAGCAGGAACCATCACCTTGACTACTTCTTGCACTCCAGGGCGTTTAAAATTAAATCGCAAACGCAATTTTCCTAAGCCTGCGCGCCACTGTGCTGCTAGTTGCACTAACCACTGCAAAACGGCTCCCGCTAAAGTTCCCCAAGCTAAAACTAAGCCGCCCATTAATGCGTATTCTGGCTGAGTAATTTTATCTCCGAGTTGCAATGCAAGAACACCTAAGCCGCCGATGAGTGCAACGCTGGAAAATAAGGGACTAATGGATGGCAACCAGTACATATCAGCGGCGTTGAGAGTGCCAAAACCGATACCGATCAAACCCGAAAGTAATGCCATCGGTGCCATGATCCGAAATTGTTGAATGGCAATAGCTTTGATTTCTAAACCTTCTGGTGTTCTACTTAATCCCGGTGCTACCAAATCGATCATCGAATCGGCAAAAACAATTAAACCGACTGTTACTAATAGTAGTAAACCACCGACTAAAGTGGTGATAGTTTCGACTAAGGGTGCTGCTTCTTCTTTTTTATCGAGGCGGGCTAAAACGCTGACGATGGCGCTGTGAAATGGCCCGTTAATCCCTCCGAGTAAAATAAATAAGAAACCGGGGATGACATAGGCATAGTTGTAAGCATCGACGGCGACACCGACTCCAAAGGCTGCGGCGATCGCAATTTGGCGCACTAAGCCGAAGACTTTGCTAATCAAAGTGGCGACTGCGACAATGCCGGCAATTCCAGCTAGGGAACGAGATGGCTTCTGTAATTCAGGCACAAATGGTTAAAAACGCTAACGTTGAAAGGTTTCACTAAGTTTAATCGCAAATCTCAACCATAGTAACATGAATTCAGAAATTTTTTATGAATATAGCGGTTATCAATTAAGTGAAATCCCAAATTCGCGCTATAATACCTCAATATAAAATCTAAAATCCAAAATCTAAAATCTAAAATCGAATGACTGATTTTATTTACAAATATCCGCCTCTTTTGCCCGGTATTTTAGTTAAGCGATACAAGCGATTTTTTGCCGATATCGAACTGGCTTCAGGAGAAATCATCACCGCACATTGTCCGAATACTGGCCCGATGACTGGTGTTTATCTTCCCGGTAATCCAGTGCTAGTATCTCCCAGCGACAATCCTAAGCGCAAGTTGGCTTATACTTGGGAATTAATTCAAGTTTGTGATACTGTGCCAATTTGGGTGGGAGTGAATACGGGATTGCCAAATCGAGTGATTAAGTTAGCTTTGGAATCGCGCTTGTTTCCTGAGTTGGGGAATTATAGTGAGTTCAAACCGGAAGTTGTTTATGGTAAGGATAAAAAAAGTAGAGTGGATTTTTGGCTTACTGGTGAGGAAAGTCCTATTTTTCTGGAAGTCAAAAATACAACTTGGGCAAAGGACGAATTGGCTCTATTTCCTGATACAGTTACTGAGAGGGGACAGAAACATTTGAGGGAATTGATTGATGTGGTGCGGCAGGGTTCGAGGGCTGTAATGCTGTATTTTATTAATCGTGGAGATTGTACGAGTTTTGCGCCTGGGGATAGTGCCGATCGCGTTTACGGAGAATTGTTCAGACAGGCTATAGATGTAGGTGTAGAGATTTTGCCTTGTCGATTTGACGTGACACCAGAAGGTGTTCGCTATTTGGGGTTAGCGAAATTGGATCTACTAACCCCTAAATGAGTAGACATCTCCAATAATTACTGTGGAACAGGCATCCTGCCTGTTCTTGACAAGCTTTTTAGGAGATGTCTAGTAGTTTAAATTGCCTGCATTTCGCGATCGACCTCGACACCAGCGACACCCGGTACACTCCTTAATGCTGCTAGCTTCGACTGAGCAACTTCTCCAGTAATGATGCCAGTAACAGCTAGCACCTGTTCCACTTTCATTCCCGCCGATTCTAAGGCAGTCACAATAGATTCAATTACCGATAAGTTTTGGTCGTCAACAGTTACGATGATGCGCTCTACTTGTTCATCAGACATATTTAGCTTCCTTTGTATATAGTAATCCTAAATCATTTGCGTAATTATTGTAGGGGCAATCCCCCCGTGGTTGCCCCGATAGATAAGGGGTAGGCACTCTTGGCACTACCCCTACAAATTTTGCGAATCATTTAGGATCGCTATAGCTGTTAGAGCCCCGACTTCGCAGAAGTTGTCGGAGCTCTGAGTATTCCCTATTATGGGGCTTGTACCAAACCACTTCCGACACGATCGCTTGGTAATGGTAGTGCCGTAGCACGGGAAGTTAGCAATTGCCAAAGTTGAGCACCTCGTTTACCAGTCGATTCCGCATACAGGGCAGCGATTCCAGCTACGTGAGGAGTCGCCATGCTAGTGCCATTGAAAGTAGCATAACGCCCTTTATTCATAGGCACTGATGAGTATACTTTCACTCCCGGAGCGGCGATATTGACTTTCGCCCCGGTTAATACGCCAGAGGGAGACGAGAAACCAGCCACTTGGACGCAATTATCGAGGGCTGCAACAGCCATAATCGATGGACTATTCGCTGGTTGTCCAACGGTTCCGGGCCCGTGGTTGCCTGCGGCTGCCACAATCAGACACCCATTTTGCAGTGCCCGACGGCCGACAGTTTCGTAGGCAATAGACTGTTTGGGATTTGTGTTTCCCAAGGACATCGAGATCACTTGACACCCGTTGACGATCGCCCATTCCATCCCAGCGATAATCCAAGCACTAGAACCACTACCAGCATTGCTCAACACTTTACCGACATAAATCGTCGATTTGTGAGCTACCCCATACCTGCGGCCGTTCAGATCCTTGAATCCGCAGGCTGTCCCAATGCAGTGGGTACCATGACCCTGCCCATCTTGTACACCCTCTCCAGGGACGAAAGACTGCGATACGATCGATCGGCCTGCGAAGTCGGGATGCAGGAGATCCATCCCTGTATCCAGCACAGCAACTTTCATGCCATTACCAGTAAACAGAGAGTTCATCACCTTCGTTGCCTTCAAACCCCAAGTAGACTCGGTATCATCAGCAAAACATTCTTGTTTCTCGGTGCCTGCTACTGTATTATTTGCTTTCTCGTACAGATTATCCACCGCATCGCGATAGCCCCGCAGATAGTCTACCGACAACCCATCATCAATAGCGTAAAAAGTGCTCTCCGGTTCGATCGCCAGAATCGCCGAATCCACTCCCGCCGAGGTCATGACGCTGCTGAAAGCCGCTTCATCTAACGTGACAACAGCCACGCCGAGAGTTGGGAACACCGCTCCCCCTGCTGCTTCGAGTTGGCCAAAATCTAGAGCAGAGTCCGGGAAATCGGCAGCGCTTGCCAGTCCCATGATACCCGTTTGGTCACTCAGCAGGTCTAATCCTTCTGTCACCGCATCTTCGCGGAAAGTAATAATGTAACGCCCTGTTGTTTCATCAGCTTGGGCAGTTGCTGGAACGGGAAAACTAGCTTGTTCAGACATAAATACCTCTTATTTACTGTTATGAGAAATCTCTGACAGTTTTTCTGACATTAATTTCTACTGTTTTTGATTCTAATTCGATTGATTTTTACTCGGCTAATCTGCTAATTTGATGGTAGAGTTCATCATCTAACCGTCCTTTTCCTGTCTGGATTAGCCATTTTTCTAAAGCACGGTTTTCATCAATAAATTGTTTCGACTTGCCATTACGTCTAGCAATGACCAATCCATGAGAAATCACAATTTTGCGATCGACCTCTACCTCTTCAGCACGTTCTCGGACAATCAAACCACGATACCCCAATCCTTCATTAACAACACCTTCTCCTCGATGTGTAGATAACGATTGAAACCGCTGTGCAAAATCCTGAGATTCTGGTACAGTCAATTCCCAATGTGGGTTTGGTCGGCCACTAAACATATCCACTTCTACTTGCATCTTTTTGTCTCCTAAAGCTGTGACTGAACATCCTAGCAAAGTCACCAAAAACATTAAAAAACCAAAGCAAATTATCCTTTTTGGACCTGTTGTGAATGAATAAGTCCGTTGCATGGTCTCCTTGTTCAGTGTGAAAAACCCACATTCGGAAGTGCCATAGATTCTAGTTAATCTTTTGGCTCTTACAAGTATAAAAATAGCCGCAGAAGATGGTATAAGGCCCACGGTTACAGGTAGCTGGGTTAGTGATGACTATGCCACTGTTATCTACATTCCGAACCGCTGTCGGGCCCGGTTTGTGACCCCAAAATCCTCCTTGCATTTTGCGATACCAGTGAAAATCCACAAAGCCCGGGCCAGGGGCGATAACCAGTGCTACTAAATAGCGAGGGGCTTGTGAGGTGGGGAAACAATTGTAGCGTTTGTGCAATCCATCACACAGGGAAGCTTTGGTAACTTCTACGCAATTAATTGCGGTGTACATATGTCCGCATCCTCGTCCTGGTTGAGCAAAAGTATCTGTCCGCTTGTTGCTAGCATAGTTATAGCAGTTGTTCTTTTGCCGGATTACAGAGTTGTTGTTCCAGAAGCCAGGGTTGTAGGGCGAAGTATTATAAACGCAGGTAGCAGCCACCTCACTTGAGCCTTCTACCGTCATCTGTGGTAAGTCTTCAACATCAGAGACTGAAATTCGGCTACTGCTTTCGAGTTGTTGTTGCAAGAAATTCTGCAACATTTCATCTAAAGGTAGTTCTTCTCCGAAAGCCGATGCTTCTGAAGATGATTCAGCACTACTCATTGAGCCGATCAAACGCTCCGCAATCTCGTTCGCTTTATCGCTAGTGGCACTCGCACCGGCAGCCATATACATACTAGCGGGTAGTTCAAAGTCTTGGGCAAGCTCGTCAGAGAGTGGTTCAATGGTGAAACCGCGAAACCCTAATCCAGCTTCTGCTGATGCTGCTTCGGCGACAATACTGCGATTTTTGGCAATCTCTTTGAGCATAGTTCGAGCTTCTTGCTCGTCTGTAATAATCCACTCTGGAGCGGGTCGTCCAGAAAATATATCGGCAGTAATTCGTAACATAATTAACCTCTTTTTTTGAGTCTTTGTGAAAAATCAACTCCCATTTAAAGTTGTTCAAGGTAATAGATAACAACGTTGACAGGAGTATTTTTTAAGCTGCTTTTCAAAACTTGATAACAGCTTTTGATCTAATCATCATCGAAATTTATTTGGAGAGCAATACGATGATCTGCGTATAAGATTATGAAGATATTGCAACAATGCCAAAATAAATAAGTATCGCATTTCTTACCGTAGTGAGATACACTGAATCCCTATCTGATTGTCAAGCTTTTCAGCTTCAAAAATGTACCTCACCTAAGCAATAATCGCTATATCAAAATAATTGTCATTGCGGCGAGCTTTGAGCGAAGCAATCGCATAGTCTCGGCGATTGCTTCGCTCAAAGATCGCAATGACAATTACAGTATTTCTTACCGTAGTAAGGAAACAGCCCTGTATTTAATTCGTGCTTCTAAGGCTTGAATACGAAATAGTCAACATAGAGCCGAATCGGGCTTGCCCACTCGATATTGACCCAAACCTTGACTAGACCGCTTTGTGGGGAAACGTTATGGACTGTATATCGAGCACTACCGATAAACTTTCCATTTGCTGGAAGTGGGGGATTACCTTCGCCAATAGCAACGAAAACGAGAGAATTAGGTGTGATCAAGCCCCAACTGAGAGGCAAGATGTGCTGTCCTTTCTTGAGCCCCCAGTCATGGCGATAACGGTAGCCATTGCCGAAAAATGTTGCAACTGAAGCTCCATCTTGAGACATACCCAGTTGACCCACCTCTTCCAGGTTAGCCTCTTGGCTTTCCTGAATTGTGGGAAGCTCTAGCTTGGAAGTCGATGCAGCAAGTTCTGTTGTAAAAGACATAGTTTATTTCCTTGTTGTTAAGTTAAGGGGAAGTAGTTTTCTAGCTATATACTGAAGCTAGATAACTGCTTTTGATCTCATGATCATCCAAATAAACTTGGAGAACAATACGACGATCTGCGTATATGATTATGAAGGCTTGGAATAAGTTAGATGTCGGAAGTTTTGCTATTCGGAGACTTGAACACTGACTTGAAATTCTTGAATCGTGGATTCATCACCAACCCACTCACGCAAGTTTTTTAGTTGTAATTTTACTCGACCGGGATTGTTTGCTTGAAAGGTGAACACGCGCTGCCCGCCACCACCTATCCCAGAATTACTAGGCAGATTAATGTCGTCACTTTTGACTTGTAAAACTTCTGTATCTAAGGCGGACAGCAACCAGCGGTAGCCTGTTGTTGAATTTTCGTCTAAACGAAGTATGAGTGTCTGTCCGCGCTTGAGGGTTAAAACTGTGCCACTATCGGCTTGAGATAAAGTTAGTTCAGACATAGATGGTGATGTATGGGGTGATGGAGGTGGCTGTATAGATTGCTGTTTTGGCTGTGCGATCGACAGTGGAAGAGATGTTGTGCAAGTATGTAAAGCAATGTTAGGAGACAGGGGGGCAAAGGATACTAAATAAGTTGAAAGGATTAAGGCTAAAAACATATTTATGTACAAAAGAAACCGCAATCGCCCCAAGTTTAGTCACGCTAGAATCGGAATTTGCTGGGGGGCAGTTGACGGTTGCATGGTAAACCTTGAAGTTGAACCATCAACCGCCAACAGACGAGATGCAAAATCTTTGAGTGCAGCGTGGCATAAACTTGGAGAATCGGCGAGAATCAAGCTTTACCAAACGTAAAGGGTCGATACTTTGTTGTCGGCTTCTTCATAGTATTGGACGGGTTTAGCTAAGACTTTAGCATGGGCTGCGATGACGTTGAAGGCAACGATCGCAGAGTCAGAATTATCGGCAAATTTGCGCCAACCAATCTGATCCACATACATATAAGCGTTACGAGTTGAGCTGTTTGTCCACAGTCCCAGTACCTTTTTATCAGTTTGCCAAGCTGTGTTGCCTTGACTAACAGCATTTTGAGTAGAGGGATCGAAGGTGGGACGGTCTTCTTGACTGGCTGTTTGCTTCGCAGCTTGAACGGGAGGTTCTTGGGTGGGGTAGGATTCCATTTTTATCTCCTTGGTATTGGGGTTGAAGGGTTGTGCGATCGCCTGACAAGGCAGACAAACCTCATCAGGTGAACCGGCTGGATTGCTGGAATAAGTCATGATCGTTCCTTTTCTTTAATGTCTAGAAGCGTATCGTTAACTGTTGGACTTGGGATTTTGAATGATCGTCTCAAGTCCGCTGTTTTTACCAGGCGTAAATTTCTTTGATGATCCCGTTCTCTTGATAGAGGCTGACTGCACGATCGGCGGCTTTAGACGCAGCAAGCTGAATCAACATATCGAGGTTTGTTTCATCGCTAGCATCAGAGAGTTTTCTCCAGCCGATGCCTTCGCTGACATAGACATAAGCATTGCGATCGGCATTGTTTGTCCAGAGTCCGAGAATTTTCACATTTGATAACCAGCCGGTTTGAACGATGCCATCCACCGCGAACATACTAGAGTCAATCCCGCACTGCCCGTAAGCGATGCGGAAAAACCCATTCTCACCACGGTCCTGTCCCCAGCTATTTTTGGCGATCCAATAGCCTTCGGTGTCGTTGTAACCCACGATCGAGACACAGTGACCACCCTCAACCTTGCCCGCAACCATGCGATAAATGCCGCTTTTGTAAGCGAAGAAATCTGTGTAGACAGTGAAGCAAGCTACCAACGCACCGCGAGTGGCAAGCCATTCCTTCATATCTGCGATCGATTTAATCTCATGCCAGCCGCTAATTTTAACGGCGCTACTTTGCCAGTTACTGGCAAGGTTGCTGCAATTTTGATCGGCTGCGGTGTAAGGATAAGAAGCTTCGATGGCGAGTCCTGTTTTGGCAGCATCCATTGAGGGCGACACCCACCAACCATTGCCGCAGTTACGTCCTAGAGCGCGGGCATAGCAGTAGAACAAGTGAGCTTCGGACAAATCGATCGCCAGCGCCGGATTGTTGCGAATGCGGCGAAGGGTGGTTTCGATCGTTGCCACAGTACCAAATGCAACACAAGAACCGCAAGAACTTTGGTCTTTGACTGGTGTCACAAATCCACCTGTCCGCATATCGAAGCTGGCGGGATAGCCTGCTGTCTCGCCTTTAATCTGTGCTGACTTAAAGACTTCCTGATTGATCTTGGCGATTTGCTCTTGTTCTTCAAGAGACGGTTCGTTAGGCCCAGGCATATAACCGAGGCGCAGTTGCTTTTCGGCATCTGAAAGCTTAGCCATACTCGTTTCGCCAGCTTGCCAGGAGGCACCCGCTAGCTCGATTGCTGCTTGTAATTTAATGGGATCCATGTCATCTCCTTAAAAAGTAAAGTAGGTTTGAAGCAAACTAAAATCACTCGTGAGTTTCCGTATTTTTTGCTTGCTCTTTTTTCAAGCTGCGATCGAACGCTGGATAACAGCTTTTGATCTCATAATCATCCAAATTTATTTGGAGAACAATACGACGATCTGCGTATATGATTATGAAGATATTGCAACACTTCGACTACGCTCAGTGCGCCGCAAATTCTGCTTTTAATAACCCCAATTTTTCCAGAGCAACCATCACAGCAGCCGTCCGGGTTTGTACGCTTAGTTTTTCGTAAAGATGCTCTAGATGTTTTCGGACTGTTCCTTCACTGCAACCGATCGCTTTCGCAATTCCTGCATTGCTTTTATCTTGGGCAATCCAGAATAAAGCCTCCGCCTCGCGTTTGGTAAGTCCTAGCAATTCCAGGGCTGAAATAGAGAAGGATTGCAGTTCTTCTTCCTCCAACAGCAAGAGATATTGCTCTTTGATGCGATCGGAAATCAGACGGACGATTAACTGTTTTCCGGCTTGTTGAATATGCAATGGTAAACAGCGATATGGAATATCCCCGTTAAACGTGAGTCGCGCCATCTGATCCTGGAACCAATGTTGCAAGGATTCCGGTAATGAGTCAGGAATGCGGTGTAAAAAATACTGGTTCAAAAGTTCTTCTGCCCGTTGAGTCATGAATTGCACTTCGCCTGCAATCTCCATAACTATTGCCCCTACTCGATCCAAGATTTGATTAATTTGTGTCTGTGAATTCATGGGAAGTATCTCCATTGGCATATTGGCGTGAAAATGGCAAAAGTAGATACCCGTGTGGTACGGGTATCTCGCTCATTTCACTCTTGTTGAGGTCTACAACTGTATAAATGCACTCTGAGATTTTTTGACAGTCCCTGATCTAAGTTGCTTTTCTTAAATAATCACTAACAATAACACTGACTATCTGTGAGTTACAAGTCACACAATCGAGTGACTTGCATAATTTTTATTTTTGTGTTAAGGGCGGTCAATCTATTTTAGATTTTAGATTTTAGATTTTAGATTGAGGAATTGGATTCCCAATTCCCAATATTCTACCGACTTTGCTCTGAAAAGTTGACTAAATCTTTCGTTCTCTGTTCAGTCATCCGAATCAAGGAAAGTTGGCTGTCACCATTAGACAAAGAACTTTCAAACTTGCTGTTAGCATCGCGAAAAACAATCCACGCTCTTTGTGCTATCTTGAGTTGAGATTGACGGGATGCAGGAAGAGTACCCATCGTATTTTGATATACTTGATTTAATTTGCGATCGACTGTTTGATAATTGCGACTCGTCGGCTGCGGCATCTCGTTTTGTAGATAACTGTTCAATTCCGATGTCCGCTTTTTAGTCAGGTCTTGCAGACAGTTATTGAAAATTAAAGGTGCCATTGTGCCACCTTCAACTGCACTTCTAGCAAATTTGCAATCGGCATCGCGAAAGGAAATCCACGCTCTTTGTGCTACAATTAATTGTTGGCGACGATTAGCCGAAAGTTGGTCGCGAACTTGATTGTAAACTTGGTTGAGTTGTTCGTCGGCGCGCTGATAGTCTAATCCCGAACAAATGTTTAATTCGGCTTGAGCTTGGGGATTTTTGCAGTTGCGTTGCTGGGCAACAGAGGTTTTGGTAAAATTGGGATGATTCGTGGCGATCGCCTTTCCGCTCAAACCAATAAATGTTGCTAAACTGAGGCTGGTTCCGAATAACAATTTTGGCAAGTTCATATAAAGTCCTCTAATTTCAGACATAAGCGACACTACACAGGCATCCAGACTCAAACCGGATACTTTGCTATTTTTTTAAGTTGTATTCTTAGTAACAGCTAGTGTTTCGCTTACAATACACTGTTCTGGAGTCAATGCTTGCCAGCGAGACAATTCTACCCATGCTACATCAGGAGAGCGATCGCCGCCACCGGGCAATTTGAATAGCGTAGAAGAACTAAACACCTTACCTAGTTGGGTTTGGCGATTCCAAATATAAACCTCACCGCCGAGATCCATCTCGCGACTACCACTATCGCCACCAACTGGAGACATCACAATTAACCTTCCTTCAGCATCGCGCTCGATCGTCAATTCAGGATGGCTGAGACAGAGTTGATAAAACTGTTCATCGGTAAATTGAACGCGATCGAGATTAACTTTTAGGGGTAACCTCAGCAATGTCATCGTCTTTATACCAAGGTTCAATGTTATCTTTGTAGGGAATGACTTTGAATGTTTCTCCACTCCCAAGTGCAATGGCATACCAATTTCTGAACATTCTTTTCTGATCTGAAATGGTGATAAGTGGGTAAGATGGTTCTCGGTTCAGCCAAATTCCCCAGCCGATGCTTAAATTTAGTTGTGCCAGGGATTCAAAGAGTGCGGTACGGCGAACCAGTAGAACTTGACAAGAGGGTGTATGCCAACGTTCTCCTGGATTATTAAAGGTGAATGCCTGAACTTGTCCGCTAGCTGTCAGAAATTGACCTTCTCGAAAATCAACAATCCCCAGCATTTCTCGAATAGCTTTTGCTGGAACCCATTCATTATTCTCTCCATCCGGGGCTTCCCAATGGAACTGACAGGTTGTTGCCTGAAGTTGCAGTTCTATGGGATTACCGATCGCATCCAAAGTTTTGTGGCCGATCGCTCCCTCAATTTCCTCAATCCAAGGTGCCCAAACAACTTCACATGGATCGCGATAAAACTCGACTGAGGAAACTCCCGAAGAGAACTCATTTAGCTCAGTTAGTATTCCAAGCTGGGCATCCTCCTCTAGTAGGGGTGACGCATTTGATGGAAATAGAAAACTCGATGCCCGTAATGCCGATTCTGCTTGGCTGTCTGCATTACGTCTAATAACAAACGATCGCAGGACAATCCATTCGTCGTTTCTTGCCCACTCCGGTAATTCATCTAAGTTATGGAGTAGTAAAGATGAAATATTTGGCAAAGGAGCTTTTTGAATCCACTCATTTACTCGATCGACTTGAGCGAATTCAGTTAGTTCAGTATCAGGGACAAGTTCGGAAAAATCTAATACTTGATTTAGTTTTAATTGACCATAGCCTACATCTGATGCTGGATTTGTTGCTTCAGCTAATAAACTTAGGTCTACTGGAGGTTCAAAACATTTATTCCAGTCATATACTGCGATGCGATCTGCCAGGAAGCCGGAAAGTTCGTGGGTGGAGGCCCAGACATATTTCTCGCAAAAGGTTCCAGTAGTGCTTCGTGAGCCGTGACTTGCCTGAGAATACTCACGAAGAATAGCAATATCTGCACCAAGAATCTCACCAGGTTCACCACCATTTGGCTCTTTAATAAAATTTTCCCTCGACCAGCCCAACTCTGTTATGTAAGCAACAACAAAACCAAAAGCAAATTGTGTAGGACTCAAGTCTGAAATCTCATATTCTGCACTATATTTTGACAAAAATACCTGAGCTGATGGTGAATACTCCCGCTGTGTTCGATTTGTACTCATGAGCTGATACCGTTCAAAAAATCTCTTAATCACTCTGGGAACAACATACCAAGCTAAATCTCCTGTAACAGGTTCAATTCCCAAATGCGGGTCTACATGAATAGCCGCATCTTTGTCAATGCAAAGTATTTCTTCAGGATCCATATATGGCGTATGAACGCTAATTAGGCGCTCTGCATCAATTGCAACATGGCAAGCAACGCAACGTTCTATGATGCTTCTAGCGCTGTGCCTAACAACTATATTGTGAGTATAAAGAGGTGCTTTAGGAACGAAAAAGTTGTCAATTAGCCACGCGCACGAGTGCAGCCATTTCTCGTCTGGTCGAGTTAAACATGAAGCCCCATAAGCAGCAGAGAGGATATCCTCTTGCATCTGTGGGTCGTTGGTTTGACAAGCTTCTTTAAGGAGAGCTAACAATCCATCAGGATTTTGGCTGCCCCACACCGCAATTTTGCCACGAATTCGTCTGCGACTGTCATTTTTTACTGTAGTTGTTGCCCAAGCCAATAGTAATGGAGCAGCATCCCAGGTATCATCGTCGGCTATTTCCGATTCGTCCAAAACTGGCTCTCCAAAACCTTCCCAGGGTGCCCCATGATTGTGTGGGATGTAATCGGGTCCCGACCAAAACAGATCGCGTTCTGCAACCTGCATTGGTAGCAGTACATCATGAACAAATTTGGCTCCATATAGAAAACCAGGGATTCTAAGTCCGGGTATCACTAATCTGTCCAGGACTTTTCTACAACTGGGCATATTTCTCTTGAAGATTTCGATAACCCAAGTTCGGTAAATTTCTCCTTTGTCTAGAGACATCATCAAAATCGTTGTTAGGCGAAGTTCTTCTCGCTTTTTAATGCTTAAGTTGTTTGACCATAATCCTGTAGTAAAAAAGTCATAACCATCCATGCCCAGAAGATAGGCAGCAAGTGTAATAGCATTACCTCGATACATCAGGTAATCTGGCATCTCTGGATTATTCGTTTTTGCTTCTTTATGGGCTTCCCAAGCGAGAAGGAAGTCCGTTATGGTTTCATAGGCAGGCTCCCAAAAGAGAAGATCGCCCTCAAATGGATCGTCTGAAGGTTGACTTCTAAGCAGCAACAGTCCGCGATCGCCACATTTTTCTAAAAGGTTGAGTAACTGTTTGCAAGACAAAATACCTGGTATCTTTTGAGCGGTTTCAGCAACTTTTAATGCCTGTGTTTGTAAAAGTTTTCCCTTAGATAAGCAAGCTTTAACAATTGCAAGCAAAGTATCGCGAACTGGGGTAATGTTTTCGCTCCAGCCTTCTGGATCGTTTTCTCGAATCGCGCGTTCAGCATGATTAATCTTTCGGTCAATCAGCTTTGCCAGTGAGAAATCCTGGAGCGTAACAGCATTAATATCTATATGCTTCTCTTTATATAAATCAGCGAAAAGTCGAATTGCAAGTGGAGTTTGCAAAGCCCAACGCAAAATAGGAGGACATTCAATTCGATTGACCTTGCAATAAGATTTAAAAATCTCACCAATGGTTGCATCCGAAGCACTTAAGTAAACTGAATTTATTCCACCTGGAAGAGCTATGCGGTCGAAAAGGTTGGTACGGAGCGAGCAAACAAACAGAACTTTCGGGTATTTCTTTGCAAGGGGAATCAGTTCTCCAACTTTTTCAGCCCACCGTTCTGCTCTAGGAGTTTCATCAAGACCATCAATAGCGATTAAAACACGAGAATTTTCGACTAAAATCGCAGCAGCTTCTAGTGCGTCCAGAACTTGATTGATATTAGATCCGGACATACCGATCGCTTCAGCCAGAATGACATCCCAACTTTGTGCTAAATTAAGATCTTTAGCACGGATTAAAACCGCAGGTTGACCTGCTTTAAGTTGTCTGCGAACTGCATGAGCAAGAGCATGAGTTTTTCCCACTCCAGGCTCGCCAATATAAGCCGCAGGTTTTCCTAAGTTTTGTAAGTATCTGGGTGTAACCTTTCGGGCACACCAGCGATTCAGAGTCGCCTCAAGCTGCCTTCCGATATCCGCAGTTGGTGATTCTAAAGAGTGTTTCTCGTCTGGCTCAATTACTCTGATAAGCTGCCAAGGGGCATCTTCATCAGTGACTTCCCTTTCAAAATCAGGAAGTGGGAAGGAGTTCCCCGATACAATGCGGTTTTCTAATTCCTGTTGTTCAGCGATCGCAGCTATTATCCATTTTTCAGCGCTACTAATGAGGTTTTCGGCATCATCCCGCTGCATGAACTGCGGATACCGTCTCAGGCGTAAAATCGCCAAGTGTACATCTTCGAGTAGTACACGAATCTGCCTTACCTCATGCAGCCATATAGGTTGAGAGGATGGACTATTCAATCGCAACTGTAAATCAGCTTCTATTTGACCAGTTTGATGCAGATCGGGAGAATAGCGGTTACTTAACCAGCCATTTTCAAGTTGCTGAAACTTGAGCTGTAAATTCTCAATTAGCTGTTGATTAGACCCCGTTTCAGTAACTAAAGTTTTTGACAGAATCTCAAAAGCAAAAGCACTGGCATGAAGAGAAGCTTTCTCCTGGCGAACCTGCTCAGACTCTACGGAATCGTCGTTTTTGCCTTCAATTAAATCAGAGATGCCTCGAATCACGATCGCCTTGATGTTGGGGTAGGCAAAGGCTGCACTCAGGAAGCCAAATCCTTCCATCTCGACCGCGATCGCATCGTTATAACTTATCCTCAGAAGCTGGAAAATATCTGACTGCTTGGAAGCAATTACCTTCTCTCCAGCAGCAATGGGAGCTACAAACACACGGGGCTGTGGAACGGGACTGCTGGATAATCGCTGTAACCAGTCTGTTTTTTCAGCCTCTCGTTTAGCTCTCCGCACCAGTGCGTAGGCGGATTGTCCCACTTCAGGTCGAGTTAAGAACTGGTCTCCTACTTTTCCTGACTCGTAGCCATAAACCTTCGTCGCTGCAACAACATCACAGATCGCAACGTCTTTGATCCCTCCAGCAATACCCACAAAGAAAAGGATCTCAGGCTTAAAGTAGGCGATCGCTCTTTCCGCTTCTATCCCTGCACCCGCATTACCTGCACCTACCTCTACAATCCCGACTTCCCAGAAATTACCGTTGGTAACAAATTTACCACGTTCATAAACTGTCCCTTGGGGGTGCGTTTCTTCTTGGAGGTCGAGGAGATGGGTGCGAACAGCCATATACTCTACAGGCAGAGCTGTGAGGATAACCGCACAAGGCATATAAAATTTCCCAAATTATTTCCTCTAGCTTGGCGCATTTTTCTTTGATTGCCTAGAGCTATTGCGATATAAGGTTCTGACAGCCTAATCCAAGCCAGAGTTAACATAAAATTAGAACAAATCCGCCCTTCAGATGACATAGCTCCAGGCTATGTGTCTGTCGTTGAATTCGGCACTCCCAAAGCACGGATCGTCAAAAAATGCAGACAGTAGAAGCCCTTCACCGCGAAGCAATGGAATTGGTCGATCGAGCTATTCTCGCCCGTCAGTGCGGCGATCGCGACCAAATGACTGCACTCACCAGAGCCGCGTCAAGCGATCGGAGCTTAATCTGCTACATAAAATTTTTCTAAACCTATCCATAGTTAAATAGAATTGATTTAACTTCCCCTCATTCAGGCATAATGTCTGGAAACCCGCATTTCCGATAACGAATGCCCACCATCCTTAGAAAAAATGGCTTCAGAGTCGTGATTTACTTTGACGACCATCTCCCAGCTCACGTTCATGTCATGAATGCCGACAGTGAAGTTAAAATCGATCTAGGCAGTTCAGCAAATCCCCCGCAAATTATTCAATTAAACGGTAAGCGAGGCGATGCTGTCAAAGCACTAGAACTGGTGACTGCTCATCAAAACGAGCTATTAGAAGCATGGAGACAAATTCATGGAGAAACTTGAATTCACAGAAGCAGCACTTAAAGAACAACTCGATCGCGCCGAAGTTGCCGCCATCCTTGCTAATGCTACCGAACCCCGCGCCCGTTCAGCCTGCTACGATCGCACCTCCGGCAATATCGTCATTCACCTCAAAGATGGTTCCACCTTCATGTTCCCCAATCACCTGGGACAAGGGCTGGCCAACGCCTCCGCAGATGACCTCGCCGCTGTCGAAGTTACCCCGTCCGGTATAGGCTTACATTGGGAAACCCTCGATGTCGATTTAACGGTCCCATCCCTCCTCCGAGGCATCTACGGCACTAAAACCTGGATGGAACAACTCCACCAGCAACAAATTGTTGCCTAGCCCGGTTCCCGTCAAAGCACCAATCATTGAGCTTAACCGAAGACAAAATGACTGAAGACCCAATCCTGAAAATCTGGTTACTAGAATACGACAAACTCAAAGCCGAGCAAACCCAGCGAATTGGATTCCGAGACAACCTCCTCTACGTCACCTTGGGTTTGTTCGGTACGATCGTGTCCTTTGCCGCTGCCAACTCCGCCAACTACTACGCCTTTCTCATCCTTCCCTGGGCTTCCTTGATTCTCGGCTGGACGTACTTAATAAACGATGAAAAGATAAGTGCGATCGGGCGATATATCCGACTCACTTTAGTCGAAAAAATCAAAGAAAAGACCGGATACGCAGACGTAGAATCTCTATTTGGCTGGGAAATTGCCCACCGCAGCGATACCCGCCGATCGCGCCGTAAGATTGAGCAACTGATTGTTGATGAAATTACCTTTGTCGTATCAGGAATTATTGCCCTGATTTCTTTCTGGGTCTTAGTACCGGGTGCTGCTTTAGCAATCCATATTTTGGGTGGGTTTGAGCTACTCTTGCTGCTGATTTTGGGTTGGGAAATCATCGTCTATGCCGACTTGGCAAAGGGGCGATAAATATATTGATTTGCGATCGCTACAAATCGGAAATAGCAGCAAAAAATGCGGATGTTTTAATAAATAATTGACCGATATTTCCACACTATTTGGTAAGGTGCGTCGCTGCGAGATTGTCGCTCCCAATTGAGTATTGTAGAGGGCGACGCACCCTACATACAGCTACTACCTTTCATTATCCCATTTATCTCGAACCAGATGTCAAGGAATTTGTGACTAAAATTGCAGATCATAAAAAAATTGAGGTTCAAGTTTTGGTCAATGAATGGTTGAAAAATAACATTAAACTAATTCAAAGTATTGAGTAGTTGAGAAACCCGGTTCCCGAAATCTCGTGTCTAAGTCCTAAATCTATCGCGGTATCCTCGGTAACATGGAATGTTTCGCTTACAATACACTATGTAGCATCTAATCAAAAAAGGCGATCGCACTATGGGAATGACTCTCACCGAAAAAATCTTAGCCAAAGCATCAGGGCGCACCAAAGTTGAGCCTGGAGAAAACATTTGGGTGGAAACAGATGTGTTGATGACCCACGATGTCTGTGGCCCCGGTACCATTGGCGTATTCAAAAAGGAATTCGGGGACGATGCTAAAGTCTGGAATCCAGACAAAATCGTGCTAATTCCTGACCACTATATTTTCACCAACGATGAACGCGCTAATCGCAACGTCGATATTCTGCGCGATTTTGCTCACGAACAAGGGATAAAATACTTTTACGACATCACGGACCGATCGAACTTTAAAGCAAATCCCGACTACAAAGGCGTTTGCCACATCGCCCTAGCCCAAGAAGGCCACACACGACCAGGCGAAGTGTTATTCGGTACAGATTCCCACACCTGTAATGCCGGCGCTTTCGGACAATTTGCCACCGGAATTGGCAACACGGACGCGGCTTTCATCTTGGGAACTGGTAAACTGTTAATCAAAGTTCCGGCCACCATGCGGTTTATCTTCAACGGTGAATTGCCAGATTATCTGTTAGCAAAAGACCTGATTTTGCAAATTATTGGTGATATCGGTGTTGCCGGTGCAAACTACCGGGCGATGGAATTTGCCGGCGATACAGTTGACCGTTTGACGATGGAAGAACGGATGACATTGTGCAATATGGTAATTGAAGCTGGTGGCAAAAACGGCACGGTAGCTGCGGACAAAACTACCTTTGATTACGTGAATTCCCGGACTAATGTGCCATTTGAGGCATTTTACACCGATGAGGACGCGAAATTTTATAGCGATCGCACCTATGATGTCAGCCAACTAGAACCAGTCGTCGCCAAACCGCACTCTCCCGACAATCGAGACCTAGCACGGAATTGTCGTGATGTCAAGATCGATCGCGTTTACATCGGTTCCTGCACCGGTGGCAAAACCTCCGACTTTCTGAATGCAGCGCGAATTATCAAAGGAAATAAAGTCAAAGTTCCGACTTATTTAGTGCCGGCAACTCAGAAAGTTTACGAAGATATGTTTAGCACAAAATACGACGGTCAAACCCTGTCGGAAATCTTCTTAGCTGCTGGCTGTATCGAACCCGCCGCACCTTCTTGCGCCGCTTGTTTGGGCGGGCCAAAAGATACCTTTGGGCGGATGAATCAACCCGAAATTTGCGTGTCTACAACTAACCGAAATTTCCCCGGCCGGATGGGGAACAAGGAAGCGCAAGTTTATCTGGCTTCGCCTTATACAGCCGCAGCCTCTGCTTTGACTGGATATGTCACGGATCCGCGCGAATTCTTGTGTTAGAAAATTAAACAGGACTTATGCAGTCCAATCAAAGAAACCGGGTTTTTTACCGAATCTGACGGTTGTAACGAAGTATTTCGTAAAAACCCGGTTTCTGAGTCTCATGCGTGTTTCTAGCCACGTTTAGCATCGGAAGGAGGATTTGTGAAGCGTAACCAAGTTGCTAAAGCTGCGACTGCACAGGTTGAAGCTAAGCTAAAAGTCAAGAAAGTTTCTAAAGCTGACATAGGGCTGCTCCAATTGTTTGAATGAATAAAGCAAGTGTTGCTATTCATCTTTTATATCAAGCCCGATCGAGCTTTTCAAGCGATCGCGCACAAAATTCTCACTCCTTAACATTCCGTAACATTCTGAAAAATAGCGTTACATCATTCCCAGTTATCGATCAATTCTATCAATTGTTGGGGACGTTCAATCAAAAAATCGGGATAGTGCGCCGCCAAAGCTGACTGAGAATTAAAACCCCAACTTACAGCAATGACTTTAATTCCGGTTCTTTTAGCTGCCTCTATATCTCTAACTTCATCTCCGACATAAACCACTTGTTCAGGATTAAAGTTTTCTCGTCTTAGCCAGCGATAAATAATTTTGTGTTTACCAAAAGTTGTCGCAGAATCAATAAAATCAAAAACGCCTTCTAAACCATTATTTTTCATTGAAATCAAGACATTTTCTCTAGAATTAGATGTGATAATTCCCAGCGTAAAACCTTGGCTTTTCAATTCTAATAAAACTTCTTTGATTCCCGGAAACAATTGGATATTAGGAATTTCATTGCGTAACTCTGCTTTTAATTTTCTAATCAGTAGAGGTAATTTAAAAATAGAAATACCAGAATATCTAAGGATTTGCCAAGGAGTTAAATTGCTCAATTGAGCGAGTTCCTCTTTGGTGGCAGACTTAAAGCCGAATTCTGCTGACAAACGGTTGGTGATGCTCAGAAGAATATCGATTGTATCTGCTAAAGTACCGTCAAAATCAAAAATAATTACTTTGAGCATTTAAACTATCTTGTGGGCATAGGGCATTGTTGACTGTTGACCAATAACAACTAACCAATAACAATTAACTATTTGTTTGATTTGCCTTGGCATTTCGTCGCAGCATTTCTGGTTTGATTCGCCGCAATGCTGATGCTGTAAATCTGCGGTTCCACTCTTCATCAGAAATTTCTGCCAATTCCGCAAGTGTCGGCGCTATATTTTCAGGATAAGGCTCAAACTCCGGCACATCTGTTGGTTTTGCAAAGCGCTGATTCCAAGGACAAACATCTTGACAAATATCACAACCTGCTACCCAACCCTGTAAATTAGATGCTATTTCCTCTGGCAGTTTTTCGGCTCGATTCTCGATCGTGTGATATGCTATACATCGATCGGCATCCACGACAAAAGGCTCAGTAATTGCCCCAGTCGGACACGCCTCAATGCAGCGAGTGCAAGTACCGCAATGTTGGGTATGCCCAGAATCTGGTATCAACTCCAAATTCGTCAAAACTTCACCCAAAAATATCCAAGAACCGTATTCTCGCGAAATTACATTACCATTTTTGTCAATCCAACCAATCCCCGCCCGTTGCGCCCATACTTTATCCTGA
>JAYTZD010000636.1:0-2385 GCA_043742065.1 Oscillatoriales bacterium | reverse complement strand
CTTTTGCAAATATATTCGTAGGGGCGAAGCATTTCGGTAGTCAATCTCTGATTCTCACTAATAAATTGTCTGCCGAAATGCTTCGCCCTTACAAAAGTAAGATGCACCCTTATCAAACGCTATATCTGCCTGCTACAAAAATTTGTTTTGCAGTTAATTGTAAGTCTGGAAACATTGAGGAAATAAGTCGATCATCATTTTGAAACAACTGTTTTTGATACTCATCTTCTCGCAGGGTACAAATTGTAACTGTCGGCTGTTTAGGTTTGCCAATATATTCTCTCCCACCAAGGCCCAGATAGTCAACAATCCAATACTCAGGCACTCCTAACAGGGCGTAATCTTCAACTTTGCGGGCGTAATCGTTTTGCCAGTTGGTGCTAACGACTTCAGCGATCAGTTTAATTGAGAAACCTGATGTAATTACAGGTTCTTGTTGCCACAAAGGTTCATTAATTAGTCGAGTTTGATCTAATACAAGCACATCGGGGCGAAAGGCTGTGGATGTTCCTAATAGTTTGATGAGACAGCGAGGGGGAATAAAGTAGGGTAAATCCAGGCGGTCAATTTCTACATTCAGTTTTCGTCCGAGAAACCCGGATACTTGTTCGTGTGGCCCTGTTGGTTCCATTTCGGTTAATTCACCATCAATTAATTCGTAACAATCGCTGTCGCCGTAGTTGGTGATAAATTCGTCAATAGTTATAAGTTTTGGAGGTGATTGAACCATTTTGTTTGTTCCTCTGTCGATTACTGCTGCTGAAATTGAGCCAACAGCCAAGCACCCACCTGTGCTTGATCTTCAGTGCGACTTCGCCGCAAAGCCTCTTCCAACAAAGCAATAGTTAATCCAGGTAAAACTTCAGATCGCACAAGCCGCCGACTGCCATTATCACCAATGATTGCAAAGGCAATAATTTCAGATTTCTGCACGTCTACTACCCAATATTCAGCCACTTTTAGTTCTTCGTAAAGCAACCGTTTTTCACCGATATCATCAGCCAAAGTTGAGTCAGCAACTTCTATGACTAAATCTGGCGCTGGAGTAATGTCAAGAGTTGCGATCGAGGTTCCTTTAGGTGCTAATTGCGCTCTAGCTCCAATATAGTATGATACATCCGGTTGACACTCTCGCACTCCTGTTTTTCTGTAGCTACAGTTATCCAAACCATTTAAAGGGATAGCTTTCGCAATACAGAACAGACTCACCCCTAAAAAAATACATCCATTATCTCTAGCATGATCAGGCCCTACTGACATAGTTTCAATCCTCATTTGTCCATTGCGGTAGTAGCATTTGGCTTTATTGTAAGCTGGGTCATCTGCCATCGCGATGAATTCTTCCCATGTCGCTACCACCCAAGTATCTGTCGGTAATAAAGTAATTAAGGTACTCATTTTTTACCTTCTTATGAGACTATTTTTGTGATTCAATCATGCTGTGATTTAATCATAGCACATTCGATCGCCCTCTTAATTCCGTTTCCAAATCTTAATTTCCCCCAACCAACCCGCACTCACAATCATCTTCCCATCAGCACTAATTGCCACAGCGCTAACATAGCCAGAATGCCCGCTCAAAGTACCTCTCAAATCACCCGTTAGCGAAGCCCTCGAAGAGGATCGCAAATCCCACAATCTGACACTCTTATCCCAACTGCCGCTAACCAGTATACTCCCATCCCGACTGAAAGCAACCGACCAAACCCCGTCTGTATGCCCGCTCAAGCGCCGAATTAACTGCCCGTTTCCGGCATTCCACAAACCCACAGTGCCGTTGCTATTTCCCGCAGCCAAACTCTTGCCATCCGGGCTAAAAGCTACAGACAAAACCGACAAATTCTTGCCACTAATTGTGCGAATTCCTTCACCATTAGCTAAATTCCACAACCTAATTGAGCCGTCTTTGCTACCGCTAGCTAAAACCTTGCTGTCGGGACTTGTGGTGACAGTATTCACCAAGCCAGAATGCCCAGTCAAAGTCCGTAACAATTCCCCGGTTTTTGCATTCCAAACCTTAATGCTTTTGTCCCAACTACCACTAACTAAAAATTCACCATTTGCACTAATGGCAACGGTTGAAATAGCATTGGTATGCCCGGTCAAAGTTCGTACAAGTGCGCCAGTTTCTAAGTTCCAAATCTTGATAGTTTTGTCGTCGCTACCGCTAGCTAAAATCTTGCCATCAGCATTCATTGCTACTGCATTTACTGATTCCGTGTGTCCTCGCAGTGTACTTTTTAATTCTCCGCCCGGTAAATTCCAAACAGAGATAGTGCCGTTACTATTTCCTGTCGCAAAATAAGCGGAAACCAGGGAGACTGAATTGACTACTTCTGAAGGTGCTTTGAGGGTATTTGTGGCAGTAAATGCGATCGCACTTGC
>JAYTZD010000635.1:0-4799 GCA_043742065.1 Oscillatoriales bacterium | reverse complement strand
CCGGCATCGAACAAGCCAAGCTAGAACTCGCCGAAGTCGTGGACTTCCTGAAAAATGCAGACCGATTCACCGCAGTCGGTGCCAAAATTCCCAAAGGCGTGCTGCTAGTCGGCCCTCCCGGAACAGGCAAAACTCTCCTCGCAAAAGCAGTTGCTGGAGAAGCTGGCGTTCCTTTCTTCTCAATTTCCGGTTCGGAATTTGTCGAAATGTTCGTTGGTGTGGGTGCTTCCCGCGTCCGCGACTTGTTTGAACAAGCCAAAACCAATGCTCCTTGTATCGTATTCATCGATGAAATTGACGCAGTAGGCCGTCAACGCGGTGCTGGTATGGGCGGTGGTAACGATGAACGAGAACAAACCCTCAACCAGTTGCTGACTGAAATGGACGGTTTTGAAGGCAATACTGGCATTATTTTGATTGCTGCTACGAACCGCCCTGATGTGCTGGATGCTGCGCTGCTGCGTCCAGGTCGTTTCGATCGCCAAGTTGTAGTCGATCGCCCCGACTTCGGAGGCCGCCTCGAAATTCTCAACGTTCACGCCCGTGGGAAAAGCTTGTCAAAAGATGTGGACTTGGAGAAAATCGCCCGCCGTACTCCCGGTTTCACTGGTGCTGATTTGGCGAACTTGTTGAACGAATCGGCAATTTTGGCCGCCCGCCGCAACTTGACCGAAGTCTCGATGGATGAAGTCAATGATGCGATCGATCGCATCCTCGCAGGCCCAGAAAAGAAAGACCGCGTGATGAGCGAAAAGCGCAAAACTTTAGTTGCTTACCACGAAGCCGGTCACGCCTTAGTCGGTGCACTGATGCCCGATTACGACCCCGTGCAAAAAATTAGCATTATCCCGCGTGGTGCTGCTGGTGGTTTGACATGGTTCACACCTAGCGAAGACCGCATGGATTCTGGCTTATATTCTCGCTCATACTTGCAAAATCAAATGGCTGTTGCTTTAGGCGGCCGCATTGCTGAAGAAATTGTCTTCGGTGAAGAAGAAGTGACAACTGGTGCTTCCAGCGATTTGCAACAAGTGGCAAAAGTAGCACGACAAATGGTGACTCGCTTCGGGATGAGCGAGGTACTAGGCCCTGTAGCCCTCGGTCGCCAACAAGGGAATATGTTCATGGGTCGCGATATCATGGCTGAACGAGATTTCTCGGAAAAAACCGCAGCCGCGATCGACAATGAAGTCCGTTTGTTGGTAGAACAGGCTTACCGACGCGCTAAAGATGTGCTGGTTGGTAATCGTCATGTCCTGAATGCTTTGGCAGAGATGCTAGTTGAAAAGGAAACTGTGGATTCGGAAGAGTTGCAAAATTTGTTGGCTAATAGTGATGTCAAAATGGCAACTATTGCCTAATTGATTTTTAATTTGCGATTTTAAATTTTGGATTTCATCTAAAGTTTGAAATCAGTAATTGGGGTTATTCTGGGATTTTCCGGGATAGCCCCGATTTTTTTAATTGCCAAAAGCTGATATTAGCCGAAATGAGGAGACGGCAGTGCCGTGTCCCTACCCAAAATAATTTTGTAGGGAAACGGCACTGCCGTCTCCTTCTTTCCGGTGTAATCGGAATTGATATTAAATCTCGCTACCCAAACCACTTTCAAATACTATATAATCACTTGGAGACAGTAAATTAAGTTGATATAACTTGGGAATGAAATAACATGGAAATAACACTGCCTGATGTTTCTCAAAGCTTCCAAAAAACCAAAGGATTTTTGACGGAAAAAGTAGAGAAAGCAGTTAATTCTACTTCACAAGCAACAGCACAAGCTAAATCTTCTCTCTCCGAAACTGCTGACAAGGCAAAAGAAGCTCTGACTCAAACTACTAATTCTGCTGTCAATTCTGTTAATCAAGCTACTAACTCTGCGGTCGATACTCTGAATCAAACTACTAGCCAAGCTGTAGACAGTGTAACTCAAGTCACAGAAAAGGCTAAGGCATCATTACAAGATAGCCTTGACAAGGCTGAAAATATTTGCGGCTTTCGACAAGAGCAGAGTCAGCTTTTGGAAGAAGTGTCGGCTATTTTAGGTAAGTAATTGAATGCAGTTGCGATCGGGTGTGGTCCGATCGCAAACCTTTGTTCTATTTTTTGCTAAGATGATTCTAACTTTAGGGACAACAGCTATGGAAAATTCCCAAGTGTCACGAATTACGATCGATCCGAATATTTGTCACGGCAAACCCTGTATTAGAGGGCTGCGATACCCAGTCGAATTAATCCTAGAATTGCTGAGTTCTGGGATGAGTACCGAGGAAATTTTATCTGACTACGATGATTTAGAGCGAGACGATATTTTAGCAGTTTTGCTATTTGCAACTCGACTGACTCAAGTAAAAAGCATTTACCAAGTAACTCTATGAAGTTTTTAGTATTAATATTAGCCGAAATTAGGAGACGGCAGTGCCGTGTCCCTACCCAAAATAATATTGTAGGGAAATGGCATTGCCTTGGACTCTATCCTGACGGTGCTGTATCCATCCAGTCGCCCGATCGCACTTATGCTAAATTTAATACATCAAGGCTTACCATCAAAGCCAGACAAATCAAGGCTTGTAGTCGATCGCCCAAAACGCCATGCCAGATTCCGAATTCTCCGATGATTTAAAATGGACACCCGAAGCCAAGGCCAAGCTGAAAAATATTCCCTACTTTGTCCGGGGACAAGCTCGCGTCCGCATCGAACACTTAGCCCGCGAAGCAGACACCGAAGTCGTTACAGTGGACTTAGTTGAGCAAGCCCGCATCGAGTTTGGCCAATAAGCGATCGCAATGTGCCATAAAGCTCTAAACTATAAATTGCCTTTCCTAATATTCACAGAGCTACTGAGTCACCCGTGCGGAAAATAGTTATTGCTGGCAACTGGAAAATGTACAAAACTAGGGCTGAATCCCTAGAATTTCTTCAAGGATTCATGTCCTGTCTGACGGAAACCCCAGAGGAACGAGAAATCGTCCTTTGCGTTCCCTTCACTTCCTTGGAGCTCGTCTCGAAAAATCTGCACGGGAGCCTGGTGCGGCTCGGTGCTCAAAATGTTCACTGGCAAGAGTCTGGAGCTTATACCGGCGAAATTTCAGGGCCGATGCTCACAGAAGTTGGAGTTCGCTACGTCGTCATCGGACACAGCGAGCGTCGTCAATTTTTTGGGGAAACTGACGAAACGGTAAATTTGCGCCTGAAAGCTGCTCAGAAATACGGTTTAATTCCGATTCTGTGCGTTGGGGAAACCAAGCAGCAGCGCGATGCAGGGGAAACTGAAGCTCATATTTTCTCTCAGTTGGCACAAGATTTGGTTGATGTTGATCAGACTAGGTTGGTGATTGCTTACGAACCGATTTGGGCGATCGGCACTGGCGATACTTGCGAAACCAAAGAAGCTAACCGAGTGATTGGTTTGATTCGCAGTAAATTGAGCAATCCTAACGTGCCAATTCAATACGGCGGCTCCGTTAAACCGGAAAATATCGATGAAGTCATGGCTCAACCAGAAATTGATGGGGTTTTGGTTGGTGGTGCTAGTTTAGAAGCTGCCAGTTTCGATCGCATAGTTAATTATAAGTCGTAGGTGCATCTCAATCAGTGGAAGGGCGAAGCATTCCGGCAGTAAATCTCTGGTGATCATTAATAAATTGCCTGCCGGAATGCTTCTCCCCTACAAATATATTTGCAGGCGCAACCAGATGAACCCCGCCAGAGTCATTTATTGACAAAGACGGGGTTTCTGCGTAGATTTTTTGATCAAAAATAAAATCAAGCAATTATCTCTACCGTACCAGTATCCAAATCGTAGCGCCCTCCAACAACTTTAAGAGTTCCCGCTTTAATTGCCTTAGCTAAAATAGGAGACCTAGCTTTTAAATTATTTACGCTCATCTTCACATTAGCTCTGACTGCATTATCCCAAGCATCACCCGGTTGACCAATGGTAGCATAAACTGCTGGTTTAATGGCTCTTACCAGACTACCAATGTGGCCAGGAACTGGTTTACCATCTAAAGCCGCTTTGACAGCGCCGCAGCGTTCATGACCAAGGACTACTAGCAATGGCACTCCTAATTCTAATACGGCATATTCCATATTACCGAGAACCACATTGTCAATAAAATTTCCAGCTACTCGGATATCAAATAAATCACCCAATCCTTGGTCAAAAAGAATTTCAGGAGCAACCCGCGAATCAGAACAGCCAAGAATAGTCGCAAACGGATTTTGACCCTTTGCTACTTCTATAATTCGCGATCGACTTTGGTCAGGAAATGTGCGTTTTTGGTCAATGTACCGCCGATTCCCGTCCATCAATTTCTGGAGTGCAGCGTCAGGAGTAATGTTGGAGGTTGTCTCTGCATTTGCAGCCTCAGTTTTTAACAATACACCTGTAATACTTGCCATCAATGTCCCTGCACTAGCCATCTTGATGGCATTCCGTCTGGACATCTTGCCTGTTTTTTTCGGATCGATCATCGTTTAGAACTTTGTTTAAGCGTTAAATATTTTGAGCATAGTATGTACATTGACACTCCCCGCCGTAAACGGCTAGGATTCTTCATTCACAGGGAAATGCCTTGTAAAAGCAGTGCCTTTACTCGGTCTTACTCTCCCTCCTGAAGCAGTAACGGTATGCCCTACCGCCAAAATTCGTAAACCTTCATCCCGAATATTCTTAGCAGCGTTAATGTCTCTATCGTGGTTTTCTCCACATTTAGGACATTGCCAACTACGAATATCCAAACTCAAGCTATCCACGCGATTTAAACAGTTATTACAAGTCTTAGAACTGGGATAG
>JAYTZD010000634.1:0-9517 GCA_043742065.1 Oscillatoriales bacterium | reverse complement strand
GTTCAGCCGAGGCGGGTCAATCCGCTCAAAGTAAAAGTGAAAGGGGAGGGACTCGAAGCCTCCGATGTCTATAAATGACTATACTTTTACCAGCTATGTACATTTAACTGCTTTCCACAAAAATTAATGCAACTTTCATGGTGCTAAATATTCTCACGCTGCCCCTAGGGTTTCAATTTACATCTCCCGGCCCGATTATCTTTCAACTCGGCCCGATAGCTGTCCGCTGGTACGGTTTGTTGATTGCTTCTGCCGTCTTGATTGGGGTCAGTCTTTCCCAATATTTAGCCGCCAAGCGTCGCGTCAACCCTGACTTGCTGGGCGACTTGGCAATCTGGCTAGTTGTGGGCGCTATTCCTTGTGCCAGAATTTATTACGTTGCTTTCGAGTGGCAGCAATATGCCCAGCGCCCGGAGGATCTGATTGCGATTTGGAAAGGCGGAATTGCGATTCATGGGGCGATGTTGGGCGGCGCGATGGCTGCTTTAATTTTTGCAAAAATTCAGCAAGTTTCTTTCTGGAAATTGGTAGATTTAGTCGCGCCTTCGGCAATTCTTGGTCAAGCAATCGGACGCTGGGGAAATTTCTTTAACTCTGAAGCTTTTGGCCGCCCTACAGATTTACCTTGGAAACTGTATATTCCCCTAGAACATCGCCCGCAGGAATACGCCAATATTGAATATTTTCATCCCACATTTCTCTACGAATCTCTGTGGAATTTGACAGTATTTGGGTTGCTACTGACTTTGTTTTTCCGTGATTTGCAGGGTAAAATTCGCTTGAAAATCGGTAGTTTATTTTTGGTTTATTTGACGGCTTACAGTTCTGGTAGAGTGTGGATTGAAGGGTTGCGAACTGACAGTTTGATGTTCGGGCCGCTGCGGACAGCACAGATGGTAAGCTTGACTGGGATTGTTTTAGGTTTGGGCGGGTTGGCTTGGCTTTATTTATTCGATCGCGCTTTGCCGGATGTTGTTTCCCCTAAATGCGATCGGGCAGAACTGACTCAGCAGTCTCCTGAAGATCAATAAAAAACCCCAGAGATTAATCTCTAGGGTTCAAACCAGGGTGCATCTACCATCCCTTTGTTCTAGCCGAAACAGGTGCATCCGGAAGATGATGTTAGTTTCAACCAAAATCCAGCTATATATTTGTGGAACAGGCATCCTGCCTGTGATTGAAAAGTAATGAGTGAATCCTTGATACCTAGGGTATACATTGTGGGTGCAGGCCCAGGAGACCCGGATTTATTGACCGTGAAGGCTCAAAAATTACTGGCTGTGGCGGATGTGATATTGTTTGCTGATTCGTTGGTGCCAGAGCAAATTTTGCAGGGGGTGCGCGCGGATGCTGAAATTATCCAGACTGCGGATAAGACGCTGGAAGAGATTGTACCTTTGATGGTGGAACGAGTGCGCGATGGCAAAAGCGTCGTCCGCCTCCATTCAGGCGATCCCTGTCTCTACGGGGCTGTCGGTGAACAAATGCAAGGTTTGGCCGCTGCGGGAATTGATTTTGAGGTGATACCGGGAATTAGTGCTTTCCAATTGGCGGCTGCTAAACTGAAAATTGAGTTGACAGTGCCGGGAATTGTGCAGACAATTATTCTAACCCGAATTAGCGGCAGAACTGAAGTGCCGGAACGGGAAGAATTGGCGAGTTTAGCGGCTCATCAAGCCAGTTTGTGCTTGTATTTGAGTGCTCGCCATGTGGAACAGGCTCAAGCTAAATTGATGGAACATTACCCATCAGATTTGCCTGTGGCGATTTGTTATCGGTTGGGTTGGCCTGATGAAAAGATTGTGCTGGTTCCCCTTGACAAAATGGCTGTTGCTACCCGCGAAAATAATTTGATTAGAACGACTATGTATGTAATTAGTCCGGCGTTGGGAAATGAGGTTGAAGGGCGATCGCGCTTATATCATCCAGAGCACGATCGGCTGTTTCGTCAGTAGTTATTAGTCGGTAGTCATTAGTCATTAGTCATTAGTCAGTAGTCAGTAGTCAGTAGTCAGTAGTCATTAGTCATTAGTCAGTTTCCATGCCCAATGCCCAATGCCCCATTCCCAATGCCCCATTCCCAAATTACCAATGAAAGACTTAACTCGCAGACAATTTATCGCTGTCACCGCATTAACCGCCGGATTTGCCCTAGCAGTTCATCCGATTGCTGCGGCAACTATTACCACTGATACTAACGGTTTAGTAGCAGGTGAAGTCAAGATTCCTGTCAAAGATCGACAAATTCCAGCCTACAGAGCAATGCCTGCTAATGGTAGCAATTTTCCAGTGGTTCTGGTAATTCAAGAAATCTTCGGAGTTCATGCACACATTCAAGACATTTGCCGCCGTTTTGCTAAATTAGGTTATTTAGCGATCGCACCAGAGATGTTTGCCCGTCAAGGCGATGTTTCTAAAATCAGCGACATTCAAGAAATCATCACCAAAGTAGTTTCTAAAGTGCCCGATGCTCAAGTGATGTCTGATTTGGATGCTACCGTAGATTGGGTCCAAAAGTCAGGAAAAGGCAATATTAATCAGTTGGGCATTACCGGATTTTGCTGGGGAGGCAGAATTGTTTGGCTGTACGCCGCCCACAACCCGAAAGTTAAGGCGGGAGTGGCTTGGTACGGGCGCTTGGTTGGTGATTCTACCGCTTTGACGCCGAAACACGCGATCGATATTGCACCAACTTTACAAGTGCCTGTATTGGGGCTTTACGGTGGCAAAGACGAGTTAATTCCGAATGATACAGTCGAGAAAATGCAGCAAGTTCTCAAAAATGGTAGTAGTGGTTCGGAAATCGTGCTTTATCCAGATACGCCGCACGGTTTCAACGCCGACTATCGCCCCACTTACCGGGAAAAAGAAGCCAATGATGCTTGGAAACGTCTGCAAGATTGGTTTAAAAAGTATGGAGTTGCATGATACTTGTGAGTTTTTAGTTTTGAGTTGAATAGTTATCATAGTTTGGTTCGACTATGCCCAATGCCCAATGCCCTATGCCCTATGCCGTATTATCTCCTAGACAGTTGGTTTGTGGGCCATCCAAAAGCTAAACTGGGCGGTGTAGAGTTATCGATCGAACAGGTAAGCCCGTGCTAGACGAACAAGCGAAAAAGACCATCCTCCGCAAAATCCCTCATGGACTATACATCTGCGGTGTCAAAGATGGCGAGGAAGTCAACGGATTCACCGCTAGTTGGGTGATGCAATCCTCCTTTACCCCTCCCTTGGTGGTGAACTGCGTTAAGCAAGATTCCAAGTCCCACGCCATGATTAAAGCTAGCGGTGTCTTTGCTTTGAGTTTCCTGGAAGCAGGACAAAAAGAGTTAGCTATGAAATTCTTTAAACAGCAGCGCCGAGTTGGCGATAAATTTGAGGATGTAGAATTTTATGCCGGGCCTGAAACTGGTTGTCCGATTATTTCGGATACTCTAGGTTATGTGGAGTGCAAGGTTGTTGGTGCGGTGGAACACGGCGATCATACAGTATATGTCGGTGAAGTTCTTGGTGCTGGTATTCACCGGGAGGGTGAACCTTTGCTGTTAGAAAGCACTGGCTGGAATTACGGCGGCTAGAAAGTTGGTAATTGACCGAATTTTAGATTTTAAATTTTGGATTTTGGATTGAAGATTCAAAATCCAAAATTTAAAAAGGTCTGAAGCCCCCGAATTTATTCGTAGAATAAATCTAAAATTCAAAATCAAAAATCCAAAATTGTCTGACAGTTGTCGGTTATTAGTTGTTGGTTATGAGGCGATTTAAAATTAATAAAAAATCTGCGACGATTTTGTCGGTATTTTCTACAGTTAAAATTGGGACGTGTACGAAAATACATTTTGTGCTAAGTTGAGAGTCGGCAAGGTGTTTTAAAACTGCGTAATAAAGGTCTTCACAAACAAACTTTCCGGCATCATTGCTAATTTTGATTGTGGGTAAATCAGCAATTAAGTGTTCGAGATTAACTGCTGTTTTGAGAATATTGTTGTCGCAGCAAGCGCAAGATTCTATGGTTAATTTTTGCCTGCTTTCTGCCATGCCACAGCAGATGATGGTGTCTTGTTGGAGTTTGTTGATTTTGGCGATCGCTAAATTCGATGCCTGTTCAGAATCAACGGGCAATTTTCGCAAAAAAGTGAGGGAGTAAGGCCAATATTTATCAACGGAAATCTTGGCTAATAAGTCGTCAGAAGAGTTGGATTTCTGATGCGGTAGCCAAGTGTCGAAGGATGTTAATAAAAATTTGGTCGTCATAAATGATAGGGAATGGGGAATGGGGAATGGGGAATGGGGTATTGGAAATAACAAATAACAAATAACAAATAACCAATAACCAATAACAACTGACTAATTGTATGCAATAATAGTTGGATTGATTATATAAGGCAAGTAAGTCAATGTCTGTCATTGCAGTAGTGGACTATGACATGGGCAATCTGCACTCGGTCTGTAAAGGCTTGGAAAATGTGGGTGCAGTGCCAAAAATTACGGATTCTCCGGCGATAATTGAGCAGGCTGATGCTGTAGTTTTGCCGGGTGTGGGTTCTTTTGACCCGGCAATGCAGAATTTACGATCGCGCGGATTGATAGAACCGATCAAAAATGCGATCGCATCGGGGAAACCTTTTTTAGGCATCTGTTTGGGTTTACAAATCCTGTTTGAAAGTTCCGAAGAAGGTGTAGAACCTGGACTGGGAGTGATTCCTGGTACTGTGCGAAGGTTTCGTTCGGAACCTGGGTTGACGATTCCACATATGGGATGGAATCAGTTGCAATTTGCTCAGGATTTGGCGCTGTGGCAAAATTTACCTGCTGAACCTTGGGTTTATTTTGTGCATTCTTATTATGTCGATCCTGTCGATCCAAAAGTGCGATCGGCTATTGTGACTCATGGTAGCCAAAATGTGACGGCGGCGATTGCTAAGGATAATCTGATGGCTGTACAATTTCACCCGGAAAAGTCTTCTAGTACGGGATTACAAATGTTGTCCAATTTTGTGATGCAGGTGAAGGGAAAAGTAGCTTAAGAAATTAGGAGACGGCAATGCCGTGTCCCTACATGATTATTTTGGGGTAGCCCGAAATCAGGAGACGGCAGTGCCGTGTCCCTACATGATTATTTTGGGGTAGGGAAACGGCATTGCCGTCTCCTCGGTTGCTGACGGTGGCATCCGTTACATCCGTTACATAATCCGTTGCCGAACTTCTTCCTTCTAATTAAATGAGTTTAAGAATCTGTGGAAACCGCCAAATAAAAACCTTACCGGGACTAGAAACTCGCCCTACACCTTCGCGAGTCAGAGAGGCTTTATTTAATATTTGGCAAGGCACGATCGCACATTGTAGATGGCTTGACATTTGTACTGGTAGTGGATCGATGGGTGCAGAAGCTTTGTGTCGTCAAGCTGCTAGTGTGACGGGCATTGAACAGTCGGCGAAAGCTTGTGCAATTATCCAACAAAATTGGGAACAAGTGGCAAATTCGTCCCAAGAATTTCAGATATTGCGGGGAAGTGCGATCGCGAAATTGGCCTCATTATCGACACAGCAGTTCGATCGCATTTACTTCGATCCGCCCTACGCCAGCGACTTGTATGAGCCTGTGTTAAATGCGATCGCCAGCCAAGAAATGTTAGCACCCAATGGCGAAATCGCGATCGAACATAGCCGCGAGCGATCGGCTCAACCGATAGTCGGCTTAGAAATTTGTCGTCAGAAAGTATATGGCAATACAGCCCTAAGCTTTTATACCCGTTCCCCCAACACCGCCCCCTAGAACTAAACTTTATGGACTGAAAATCGTCATAGTACCCTGAAAAGCTGATCCAATGGCGTATATTCAACGAATAATCAAACTTTGGTCAGGGTTAATTCCAGGTGACTGGAGGCATCCCAGAAATAAATCGACCTGATGCTGAAAAAAAAGACTTTCAGTTGTACCATAAACTGCAAAGTGTGAGTGTGAATATTCCTAAAGGAGTGAATATGGTTCAGACACCTTCGCGCCATCGCGGTAGCGAATTTCAGGCTGCTAACTCAGTACAGCCAGTCAAACGCGATACTATTTTGGCGGGCAATAATCTTTCCCTGCCAAATAGCAAATTATTTGGCACAGACGGTATTCGCGGAAAAGTCGGAGAATTGCTGAATGCACCGCTAGCCATGCAAATTGGCTTCTGGGCTGGACAAGTTTTACGCCAAAATTCCGCCAACCAAGGGCCGGTGATTTTGGGACAAGACAGCAGAAATTCCAGCGATATGCTAGCAATGGCACTGTCAGCCGGTTTGACAGCCGCCGGTTTAGAAGTATGGAATTTGGGATTGTGCCCCACTCCCTGCGTTGCTTATCTGGCAAGTGTTTCCGAGTCTGTGGGCGGAGTGATGATTTCCGCTAGCCACAATCCCCCGGAAGACAACGGGATTAAGTTTTTCGGCTCAAACGGCTCGAAACTGTCCCAGCAGTTGCAGGAGCAAATTGAAGCCGGAATTCGGGGTACCAAGGTGCCGATTAGTAGCAGTATTTTAGGACATCACTACCATCGCCCGGAGTTGGTTAAAGATTATGCCACTTCTCTGGAAGGTTCACTGCAAGGAGTGAATTTGCGGGGAATGCGGATAGTTTTGGATTTGGCTTGGGGGGCTGCGGCGCGCTTGGGCCCGGCTGTGTTCGAGCAAATGGGGGCGGATGTCATCTGTTTGCACAACTCTCCTGATGGCGATCGCATTAATGTCAATTGCGGTTCTACTCATCTTAACAGTTTGCAAGCGGCGGTTTTGGAACACAATGCTGATTTGGGATTTGCTTTTGACGGTGATGCCGATCGGGTTTTGGGTGTTGACAACAAAGGTCGATCGATTGATGGCGACTACATTCTTTATCTGTGGGGCCAGCAGTTGCGTCGTGCCGGAAAATTGCCGGACAATTTAATTATTTCTACTGTAATGGCTAACCTAGGCTTCGAGAGAGCTTGGCAAGAATTGGGCGGCAAATTAATTAGAACTTCGGTGGGAGATCAGCACGTTCATGCTGAAATGCAGCGCACCGGTTCGATGTTGGGAGGCGAACAATCGGGACACATTCTGTCTCCTCATTACGGTATCAGCGGCGACGGTTTGTTAACTGCTTTGCATATGGCTTCGCTGGTGCGCGAGTCGGGGGAATCTTTGGGAGAATTGGTAGATGGAAGCTTTGAAACTTACCCACAATTGTTGCGAAATGTCCGCGTGGACGATCGCGAAAAACGCCTAAAATGGCACGAATGCGAGGCTTTGCAAGGAGCAATTGCCCGTGCTAAAATTGCAATGGGAGAACAGGGACGAGTCCTAGTCCGTGCTTCTGGCACTGAACCTTTGATCCGAGTTATGGTAGAAGCTTCCAGTGCTGAATTGACTAATCTTTGGACTGAAAATTTAGTTTTGGCAGTTCAGAAATACCAAACTCTTTAATGGGCATTGGGCATTGGGCATTGGGCATTGGGCATTGGAAATTGGTAATTAGTAATTATCTTCCTCTTCCCATTTTGCTTGATCAATTTCATTTTTTAGATCAAATCCGGTTGCACTCAGACATGATAAAGGAGACGGCAATGCCGTGTCCCTACCCCAAATAATATTGTAGGGACACGGCACTGCCGTCTCCTAATTTCTCTCTCCTCTCTTCCTCTGTGCCCTCTGCGCCCTCTGCGGTTAAATCATTCATAAAAAAACTCAAAATGATGATTTCTGTTGTGATACCAACCTATAACCGCGAGCAAACCCTGCGAGAGACACTGCGTAATGCAAGTGAGCAAAATTACCCAAATTTTGAAATTTTGGTAATCGATCAAACTCACACCCATGAATCAGAAACTCAAGTTTATTTAGAACAATTGGCAAGTGCTAGCAAGATTCGGTGGTTTCGGGTGAATTGGGCGAATTTGCCGGGAGCTCGCAATTATGCAGTGCGGCGCGCAGTTGGGGATATTGTTTTATTTATTGATGATGATGTAGAGTTACCCAATGGTTTTTTGGCCGCTCATGCTAGCAACTATTTAGCAAAACCCGATGTGGGATGTGTGGCGGGTAGGGTATTTGATCGGATGAAATTGGGCGATTCTGGGGGCGATTTGGCGATCGACTATTTGCCACCAGAAGCGATGGATCCAGGGATTGCTTGGTATTTTATCGATTTGGTACACACAGTCAAACCGCAGCAGGTGCTCTCGGCTAGGGGCTGCAATATGTCCTTTCGCAAGCAGGTTTTTACTGAGCACCGTTTGAGTTTCGATGAGCGGTTTGCAGGTAGTGCGGTGCGGGAGGAGTCGGATTTTTGTTTGAAGTTGCGATCGACTGGCCTGAAAATTTGGTACGATCCTAATGCCTGTTTAGTGCATTTGGGGGAAGAGAGTGGCGGGTGTCATGACATCAGCACGCGATCGATCGAATATCAAGTCACATTTTATCACAACCACTTCCTGATGGGATTGAAAAATTTAACCGTCTTTCAATGCCTACGATTCTTCGCCAAACTGTTTGACTGCCACGTTTTGGGCAATCCACCTTGCTATAAAAGCCGATCGCCCATTAAGATTATCACTAGATTTGCTTTTTATATCCTTGGTTTGATAAGTGCTATAAATACAACAATTAAATCCCTGTGGAATGACGGACAAATTTACACCAATCAAGACAACATTAACCCTAAATAATTGTTATTTCCAATTCCCCATTCTCAATGCCCAATGCCCATTTCCAATAGATGAGAATCCTCGTTGTCAGCCATACCTACATTGTAGACATAAATCGGCAAAAATTCAAGATTTTAGCAAACCTAGAACCAGGCATTGAAGTAACAATTGTAGTGCCGCAGCGTTGGAAACCTGGAGGCGTACAAAATAAAATTATAGAAACGCAATTTTATCAAGAAGGCTCATTTAAAGTAGTACCGATTTCCAATTTTAGTCAAAACAATCAAGGATTGCTAACATTTGGCACAGATATTATTAGACTTTTGCAGGAATTTCAACCGCAGATTATCCAAGTAGAACAAGGCTCAAAATCCTTAGCTTATACTCAGTTAATATTTTTAAATAACCTTCTAAAACTCAAAGGAAAAAATATATTATTTACCTGGTGGAATCTGCCTTATCAATTGAAATGGCCTGTTTCTGTGTTAGAAAATTGCAATCTTCAACACACCGACGGAATTATTGCCGGCAACCTAGATGGAGCTAACATATTACGCCAGCGTGGATATCAAAATACCCTGAAAGTAATGCCACAATTGGGAGTAGATGAAACTTTGTTTTATCGTACTTCTAAAGATGTTGATTTGTTGCGAAACTTTGGCATTGAAGCGACAGATTTTGTGGTAGGATATGTGGGGCGATTTGTCGAAGAGAAAGGGTTGTTAACCTTAGCGGAAGCTTTGGCTGGGTTAAAAGAACTCCCTTGGAAATGGCTGTTAGTAGGGCAAGGAAAATTGCGATCGCAAATTGTCGAAAAATCGATTGAATGGGGCATCAGCGACCGAATA
>JAYTZD010000633.1:0-2386 GCA_043742065.1 Oscillatoriales bacterium | reverse complement strand
TTTCTTGATGGTACAAGCCCCCGGATTTATCCGTGGAATCAATCTAAAATCTCAAATCTAAAATCCTCAAGCCCCCGCATTTATCCGTGGGGTCAATCGAAAATCTAAAATCTAAAATCTAAAATCGATTGACCAATGACTAATGACTAATGACTTCTTAAAATCCAAAACCTCGCTTACCATCAGGTTTAATAGTCATCCAATTCGTCTTTGCCATTGCCAATTGTTCTTCTGTTACCGTAGCGTTAGTCAGATTCGCCCCGGACAAATTTGCCCCCCGCAAATTCGCCTTACTCAAATAAGCCCCAGTCAAATCTGCACCTCTAAAATCAGCCCCTTCAAAATTAGCCGTGCTGCAATAAGCTTCAGTCAAATTAGCATCTCGCAAATTCGCCCCGATCAATCTCGCGTGACCGAAATTTGCCCCCGACAAATCTGCTGCTTGCAAATTTGTCTTCACCAACTTAGCCTGATAAAAATTCCCCCCCGCCAACTGCGCTTTTTGCAGTTGCAAACCAGACAATTCGCAGTCAGCAAAATCGCGCTTACCTTTGAAATATGCCGATCGCACACTATTCCCATCCCACTTAGGAGTAAACTTCGGTAGCTTTGACCCTGCTGAATTACTACTAGATGCAAAAGTTCCCAAAGTTCTGCCCGACTCAGCCAGAGTCCGAGAAACTCTAGGCCCTATCCCCGTGTTCCCATTAGGAGTAAAGGAAGTTCGACCGCTGCGGGGTGGTTTCGCTCCTTGATTGATTTTGTTCTGGGGCGAGGGCCAGGAAGAACCCTCGTCATTAAATATGGTTAGTTCTTCGATGGGACTATCACCATTGAATTGAGTTGCCAAGCCATCAACCAGACTTGGGTCTTCAAATTGACCTTTCAGAGCTCTAATCACATCCGTTGCTGACTGGAAGCGGTACCCAACCATCGGCTTCAGCATTTTATCCAGAATCCGTGAGAAACTCGGACTTAGCTGAACGTGATGTTGCCAAACAATTTCGCCGGTTATGCCATCAAAATCTAAATCTTTGGGCGATTTTGCTGTCAACAAGTAGAGACAAGTCATGCCCAAGGCGTAGATGTCGCTGGCATATATCGGCCGCATTGCCATTTGTTCTGGCGGGGCAAAACTAAATGTGCCTACTGAAAATTTAGTGTTGGCGCTTTGGTCGGCAGGATCTAATAATATTGTTTGGCTGACTTGATCTTTTACAGCTCCGAAATCAATTAAAACTAAGTGGTTGTCTTGAACTCGGCGAATAATATTTGCCGGTTTGATGTCCCGGTGAATTACACCTTGGCTGTGGATATACTGCACTACCGGTAAAATTTCTAATAGAAAATTTTTTACGTCCGATTCATTTAAACGACCCTGTTGTTTGACTTCTTGTTTCAAAGTCGAGCCTTTAACATACTCTTGAACTAGGTAGAATTGCTGTTCGATTTCAAAGTAATCTAGCAGCCTGGGTACTTGGGGGTGGTCGCCAAGTTGACCGAGAGTTTTCGCCTCTCGCTTAAATAATTCCCGCGCCATTTCTAAAACTCGTGGCGACGAACTACTGGGTCGCAGTTGCTTGACCACGCAACTCGGCTGACCGGGTAAAGAGATATCTTTTGCCAGAAATGTCGCTCCAAAACCTCCTTGTCCTAATGGTTTAATTACTTGATAGCGAGCGCGCAACAGCAATCGTGCCCCGCAAGCTTGACACTGGACAATCGAGTCAGGTGGATTTTGAGGATGTGGACAGCCAGGATTTACGCAGTAGCTCATGTTGATTGAGTGTGCCTATGTTTTTCTCATCTAGCCAGCATCGCTGGACTGTTGATCACCCTTGAAGATACTTTAAAAACTTGCTAAATTTATCCTTTTTCGTGTGAAATTTTTCTAAACTTAGATGTTCTTTGCGCTCTTAGATGTCTCTAGCATACCTCATTCTCTAAGTTAGAATGTTACTCATCCAGAAAGACCCATCTGTTTTTGGCACAAAGTATGATTTTTGCTGATGTTTGACGAAATTGTATTGACAAATATTAGCGAATATGGTAAGTAAATCCCCAAAATTGATTCTGGAGCGAGACAGTTATCAAACGGTATTCGCCAGAAGGTAGAATGCAGGAGGCATTCGTCAGAAAGTATGCGTCAGAATTTTCGATCGCCCCTAATGACCAATGACCAATAACTAATGACTAATAACTAAACTATGCGTATTTCTCTAAACTGGCTGCGGGAATTGGTGGATGTGACTCAGACTCCCGAAGAATTAGCCGAAACTCTGACAATGGCCGGATTTGAAGTTGAAGAGATCGAAGACCGTCGCCCTTGGGCTGATGGGGTGCTTTTGGGTAAGATAGTGGCGATCGAACAACATCCGAATGCAGA
>JAYTZD010000632.1:0-2389 GCA_043742065.1 Oscillatoriales bacterium | reverse complement strand
GTCCACATCTTCGGGCAACCGATGGATATGACTCGGTTAATGGACATTGCCAACAAGCACAATTTAGCCGTAATCGAAGATTGCGCCCAATCTGTCGGTGCCGAATGGCAGTCACAAAAAGTCGGTAGCATTGGCCATATCGGCTGTTTCAGCTTTTATCCCACCAAAAATTTAGGCGCTTGCGGTGACGGCGGTGCGGCAACCACAAACGATCCAGCCCTAGCTGCTGCCATGAGAATGCTCAAAGAACACGGCCAGTCTTCCAGATACTTTTACGAAGAAATCGGCTACAACAGCCGTTTAGATGCTCTGCAAGCCGTGATTCTCAGCATTAAATTGCGCTATCTCGACACTTGGAATGACCAAAGGGGCGATCGGGCTAAACTCTACAGCGAATTTCTCGATCGCCTCCCCGGAGTTGCCGTACCCACAGAATTGCCCGGAGCAAAAGGAGTCTGGAATCAATACACAATCAGGATCACAAGTCCAGAAAATGCGCCAAATTCCTCTGGCAATTTCCGCGACTCAGTGCGAACAAAGTTGCAGGAATGCGGCATCGGTTCAATGGTTTACTATCCCTTAGCCTTACACCTACAACCTGTTTACAAATCTTTGGGCTATCTTGCCGGTCAATTACCCGTCGCCGAGCAAGTGTGCCACGAAGTCTTGTCTTTGCCCATGTTCCCCGAACTATCCAGGGATCAACAAGAGCGCACGATTTATGCACTAAAAGATTCTCTAGCTGTGGCGACTCAAATCCAGTAGCTTTCCTGTGGCGTCTGCGGTGAGGGAAATCTATGACCAAGGTGCGATCGCAGCATTTGCCATCTAATTTCAATATAAGGCTCAGCGAAATTAGTTAAGTTTTTCACTGAGCGCTTGTACTTTTGTGTACTATATTAAATGAAAAGAAACAAATTTTGATGTAAATTTCATAAACCAAGAGGAAAATAAACGAGTGCGTCAGTATCAATTCACTCAAGCTAGACGCTACGATCCACAAGCGATCGCTCAGTATTACCGCAATCGCCCCTGGAAAGCCATCTGGCGAGCCATTTCCGTTGTTTGGTCTTTCGCAGGCTTCGTCCTCGGAATGCTGTGGGACAGTTGGCAACACGAAGTCGCAGCACACCAGCCCGAACGAGCAGCACACCTGCGACAAATACTCACCCGCCTAGGCCCCACTTTCATTAAAGTCGGTCAAGCGCTTTCCACCAGACCAGACTTAATCCGCAAAGACTTTCTCGTAGAACTAATCAAACTTCAGGATCAACTGCCGCCCTTTGACTCAGCCCAAGCTTTTGAGATTATTCGAGTAGAACTCGATCGCGAAATTAGCGAAACTTACAGCGAAATCTCCCCAGAACCAGTCGCAGCAGCCAGTCTCGGCCAAGTGTATAAAGCGCGCCTGATCACCGGAGAAGAAGTCGCAGTCAAAGTTCAGCGACCAAACTTGCTCCCAATCTTGAGTCTTGACCTCTACTTAATGCGCTGGGCCGCCGGATTATTAGGGCCATTATTGCCACTAAATCTCGGCCACGACCTCAGTTTAATCGTCGATGAATTCGGCATCAAATTGTTCGAGGAAATTGACTACATCAACGAAGGCCGCAACGCCGAAAAATTTGCCACCAATTTTGCCGATGACCCCACAGTAAAAGTGCCCAGTATCTATTGGCGACACACTTCAAAATGTGTTCTCACTCTTGAGTGGATTAACGGCATTAAGCTGACCGATATGGAAAGCGTTAAAGCCGCAGGTTTAGACACCAATAGCTTAATTGAAGTCGGAGTCCGCAGCGGTTTACGCCAATTATTAGAACACGGATTTTTTCACGCCGACCCCCATCCCGGAAATCTATTTGCCTTAGCGGACGGCCGCATGGCTTACATTGATTTTGGGATGATGGATCAAATGGAGGAACCAATTAAAGAAAACTTAGTTGATTCCGTCGTTCATTTAATCAACAAAGATTATGTAGAATTAGCCAAAGACTTTGTAAAACTTGGCTTTTTGTCACCAAATACAGACATTATGCCGATCGTCCCGGCATTAGAATCTGTACTCGGTGATATCGTTGGCGAAAAAGTAGGAGATTTTAACTTCAAAACGATTACAGACCAGTTTTCGGAGTTAATGTACGATTATCCTTTCCGAGTCCCGGCAAAATTTGCCCTAATTATTCGCTCTCTCGTGACAGAAGAAGGTTTAGCCCTGACCCTAAATCCCGATTTCAAGATAGTCGAAGTAGCTTATCCTTATGTAGCGCGACGTTTGTTGAACGGAGAATCTCCAGCACTGCGACGACGCTTAATTGAGCTATTATTCAAGGATGGCAAATTTCAGTGGAATAGATTAGAAGAGATGATCGCGATCGCACGGTCCGAT
>JAYTZD010000631.1:0-9527 GCA_043742065.1 Oscillatoriales bacterium | reverse complement strand
TCGCCTTCAACGCCGTGCATTTGTGTCCATTGTCCGACTAGGTAACAGGAATAGGAACCCTTAGCATAACGTTCCCCTTGCCAAAAGGCTCGCACAGCTTTACCCGATCGCAAATTTTTAACTCCAGGGAAAACTCTTTCAAACTGTCGCAAGAATTTTTGGGCTTGATCTTCAGGGGTTCCGCTACCGATCGCCAAACCTTGCTTACCTCCTGTAAAATTAGTAACTAAACCATTGACAGTAGGAGAAAAAGGCGTAGCTTCCCAGCTATTTTGGAACCCTAAATCTGTAAACACAGAAGCAGTCGATTTATAAAGTTCGCGCCAAATGCGACTGCGGTAGCCCGTAATCAGCTTAGAATTAGTACCATAGCCCAATTGCTCGATCGCCCGTCGCTTCGATTGGGACAAAGGCACATTGATCTTAACGTCTCGCAGAGTGCTGAAGGGCAAAGTTAACAAAACTCGCTCATAAGTGCGATCGAATGTACTTTGGCCCGATCGCAAACTTACCCGGTAACGGCCATCCGGCAAAATTCTAATCGCTTCCAAAGCCGTCCCCGCTTCGATAGAACCAGACAATTGACCAGCTAAACGGTTGACAATTTGACTGTTCCCGCCCTCAAATTGATAACGTTCATCGCTGTCGCCATACAACTGAAAACTATCAGCATCCGCACCAATTAAAAACAGCAAATTTAACGCCGATTGTTCGTCCGCATCTCTACCATATTCCGTAGTATAAGCAATGCGAAGTAACTGTTTGACAATGACGCTAGTCTCAGCACCTTCTACATATTCAGCGATCGAAAGATTGTCTATTCTTTCGGCAGTTTCCGTAAAATCTTGATAGTCAATCTTATCTCCAATCGCCCGTAAATCCGCCCTAATCTTAGTAGCTAGTGGCGCAAAATCAGTGATTAATTGTTGAAGAGAATATCGGCGTCCTCCCAAGAAAAAAGTATCCTTCACCAATCCCCGTTGCGCCTCAACTAAATCGATCGCCCGCAAACCCAATTCCGTCGCCAGCGAGATCAGAGTAGTATGACCAGTATCAATAAATTCTCCTCCCAACTCCGCCGAAATCTGCGTTCCAGCCACCTTGGGCGTAGTCCGTATCCGTCCCCCCACGCGGTTAGTTGCCTCAATGATATCGGCACGTACACCCCCCTGACGCAAGCGATAGGCCGCCGTCAAACCAGCAATTCCCGCGCCCACAACCAAAATGGGCGATCGACCTTGCCGTTGAGCAAAAGCCCCCTCTCCCTCCCGCGTAAAAGTTGCAGCAGCCACCGCAGCGCCCGTCGCCAAACCCCCGCGTAGCAATCCGCGCCGAGATATGGGAAAATTGGAAGTGCGATCAGTGAGCATCCCCAGCAGTTCGTCAGCCGGAATACCCGTTGCCATTGATTTCTGGGCAATTATCGAAGCGCGACGCAGCATTGCCATCAGTGCGGATTTAGCCATAATCTAGACACCCTCACAAAATTTTGATGTAAACTGTACTCTTGATGAAAATTTAATTATGCACTTTCAAGCCTAAGTCTACATAAATTGTTGTAACAATGCTAACCCTCAGAACACTTTTTGACCGCAAGTTTTATCTCGAAAACAACCTCGATGTTGCCGTAGCAGTCGCCAGAGGCACTGTATCGAGTCCCTTCGATCACTATCAAAAAATTGGCAAATTTGAAAATCGTGACCCAAATTCTTTGTTCGACGCTAGCTATTATTTAGAAACAAACACGGATGTAGCCGTATCAGGGGAAAAGAATAAATTTTCTGGTGCAGATCACTTTATTACCTACGGTCAATTTGAACGTCGCAGCCCTAACCCTTTATTCGATGTTAGTTTTTACCTAAGCAGTAACCCAGACGTTCAAACAGTAGTTCAAACCAATCAAGTTACAGCCTTTGAACACTTTCTGAGAATCGGTCAAACTGAAATTCGTAAACCCAGCCCTTTCTTCGATCCTGAATTTTATCTAGGAAAGTATCCGCTGGTAGCAGCAGCCGTCAGGAATGGTGTTGTCAAAAGTGCGATCGAGCACTATATTCAATTTGGTCAAGCAGAAGGACTTTTGGGTACATTACCAGACATTGCTGATGATTTAACTCGTGCCACAAACCTAGATATTCTCACCGGATCTCAAAGTGTAGATAATTCTGTAGGTGTTGCTGAACCAACGGATATTTACAGTTTTATCTTGAATAGTCCTAGCCTTTTTAGTGCAACTCTCGATGGCTTGAGTGCAGATGCTGATCTAGAATTGATTCAAGATATCAATGGTCAAGGTGCAGTCCGATTGAGCGATATTATTGCTTCGTCTAATAATTTAGGTGCGAATTCAGAACAGATTGTGAGTAATGGTATTTTGCCTGCGGGTACTTATTTTTTGCGCGTTTCTCAAGTTGAAGGTGATACAAATTATAGCTTGAGATTGACATCGGCTCCTAGTCCGTAGTTATTAGGAATTGGGCATTGGGCATTGGGCATTGGGAATTGGGCATAGAGAATTGGGAATTGGGAATTGGTAATTGGTAATTACCAATTACCAAGAGAGTGTTGGCGAATTCACATAGGGTTTCACCCCTCACCTCTGAAACCAGCACTCGCGGTGTTTCTCGCATAGATTTCGTAGGTTGGGTAGCCCTTCGACTCCGCTCAGGAACCGCGTCAGCGAAACCCAACACATTGTTTTAAAAGAGTTGGGTTTCGCAAAGCCTCAACCCAACCTACTAACTACCGATTCCCGATTCCCAATTCCCAATTCCCATGACTAATTCGTATTATTTGAACTTCCTGGAGAAGGTATAGATTGAATAGGAGCCAGAGGCAAATTAGAGCGACTTCTGATGAGAGTAGTAGACACTAAAGCATAGCCCAAAACAGCAGGAAGTAGCATCGCACTCAGAAATACGATCGCGCCAGCCAGATTTATCCGATTCAACATCGGGCCATAATGGGTGCGGTAAGGGTCAAACGGTGGTAAATCTGGTCTCTGGGTATCCCGAAGCGCGATCGCACGTTTGAACCTCACCCGCCTATCATCCAGCTTTTCTAGCATCATCCAGCCAAATTCTGCCTCTTCTCGACACAGCCTTTGAAAAATAGCAGGATTACGAAATAAATCACTGCTAGCACGCACAATTTTATACTCCGAAACCGTAGTATCAGGTTTAGGATTGCCGTTGGATTGCGAATAATCTCGCCCAGCTAAATGTTCTTCTTGAGATTCGTACCGAGTCAAAACTTCCTCCTCCTCATCGTTTTTTTGCCCTCTAGCCAATTGCTCGCGGTTCACAAACTTCCCCGCGATGACAGACTCTAAACCGAGACTACCAACCATCAAACTCCAAATCAAAATTTCAACCATAGAAACACTTAGAAGTTAAAAATTTAAAACTAAGAAGAGAGATTCTCTTTGATTTTTCAACTTTCAATCTTTAGTTTTCAAATAGCCTTCCATCAAACAATCTGTACCCACCGTGCGCCAAGAAACTCGCTCTAAAATTAAAGCATCAGTCATTTTGGCAAACCCCAAATCTCCCACGGGAGTTGGAGCCTCTGAGCCACCGACAATTTTAGGAGCAATAAAAGCCATAATTTTCTGCACTGCACCGTCAGCAATTGCTTTTGCTGCCAGAGTGCCACCACACTCCCACAGTACAGAAAGAAAAGATCGATCGTACAAATAAGCCATAACATTCGCCGGTGTGAGCGGCGACAACTCCACAACTTCCACCCCTTTTGCAATTAGAAATTCTTGAAACTCGCGATTAACCCCAGGCTCAGTCAACACCAAAGTAGGTGCAGAAGAGGTTTCCCACAAACGAGCCGACTTCGGCAAATCCAGAGAGCGACTCATTACCACTCGCAGGGGATTATTGCGATCGGGTTGATGGCTCGTCAGTTGAGGATTATCCAGACGCACCGTATTTCCCCCCACAATCACCGCATCGCAGCCGACGCGCACGCTGTGTACTTCGCTCCTCGCCTCCTCGCCTGTTACCCAAGCGCTGTGACCGGTACTGGTAGCAATTTTACCGTCTAAAGTCATCGCATATTTCAAAATTCCCAAAGGGCGGCGGTACAAAATCCGGTGCACAAAAGCCTCATTCAGTTTTTGACAAGCTTCCCCTTCTACCCCCGCCACAACTTCAATCCCAGCTTCTCGCAACCGAGCAAGTCCTGTTCCAGCTACCAAAGGATTCGGATCGACCATGCCAGCCACTACTTTTGCCACCTTAGCCTGAATCAAAGCTTCGGAACAGGGAGGAGTTCGTCCATAGTGGTTGCAGGGTTCTAGGTTGACGTAAACCGTCGCTCCGGCTGCGAGTTCCCCCGCTTCCCGGAGCGCAAAAACTTCGGCGTGAGGTTGGCCCGCGCCTGGGTGAAATCCTTCGCCGACAATTTTGCCGTCGCGGACAATTACAGAACCGACGAGGGGATTGGGAGCAGTCTTACCTAGAGCGCGACGGGCTAATTCTATACAGCGGCGCATCATGGCTCGATCGAACTCTTGAATTTCTGCGCTATTTTCCAGTTGTTTAGTTGAGCTGACGATCGCACTAGCGTCCGTCGGAAAAGTTGCCATGAGATTTTGTTATGATATTTAACCTTGAGTGTATAGCTTTAACATTAAGGAACAATAACAGGCGCTTAACAAAAAATGACTCAGGACATGAAGCGGGAATTTGCCGATCGCGAAGAATTAATTGCCTACGTGCGCCAACAGTTCCCTGAAGCCGAGGCTAGAGACAGTCACGTATCCCCCACCCTAGGCGGGCGCAAAGCAGCCGAAACAGCGCTACAACAAGTCGATCCCGCCAAGTATGCCTCGACTCGCAACTTCCTGAACGGTGCGGTAACTCGCTTGTCGCCCTATTTACGTTACGGCGTTTTGAGCCTTGCAGAAGTCCGGGATGTCGTACTCGCCAAGGTGCGACACCAAGAAGATGCAGTAAAACTTGTCAATGAGTTGGGTTGGCGAGATTATTGGCAACGACTTTATGCAGAATTGGGCAACGGGATTTGGCAAGATCAAGAACCTTACAAGACTGGCTATACTGCTTCACAATACAGCGAAACTATGCCCGAAGATATCATCGAGGGCACGACTGGTTTAGTTTGCATGGATAGTTTTAGTCGCGAGTTGCAGGAAACTGGTTATTTGCACAATCACCAACGGATGTGGATGGCTGCTTATCTCGTACACTGGCGCAAAGTACGTTGGCAAGTCGGAGCTCGCTGGTTTTTGGCACATTTACTAGATGGAGATCCGGCGAGTAATAATCTTTCTTGGCAATGGGTAGCGAGCACTTTTAGTCACAAGGCTTACTTTTTTAATCGGGAGAATTTGGAGCGTTATACTAAAGCGGTTTATTGTCGCGATTGTCCTCTGTACGGACAATGCGATTTTGAGGGAAGTTACGAATATTTGGAAGGTAATCTGTTTCCTTTAGCAGAAAAGGTCGATCGCAGCGGCGGTTCCAAAAGTTGGGCTCGTCCTAAAAAAGGTCGTTAATTAGTTAGTTATTGGTTATTAGTTAGTGGTTATTAGTTATACCGGTCACTGAGCGAAGTCGAAGTGTTCAATGCCCAATGCCCAATGCCAATTCCCAATTCCCAATTCCCAATTCCCAATTCCCAATTCCCAATTCCCAATTCCCAATTCCCCATGAAATTTATGAACAATCCAATTATTTGGTTACACGGCGACTGTCTGAGTCCCGAAGGCCCTGCTTTCCAAGCGCACCCCGAAGCTAAGGCGATTTGGGTTTGGGATGATGCGCTAATAGATGAATGGCAGTTAAGTCTCAAACGGATGGTGTTTATTTACGAATGTTTGCTGGAGTTGCCAGTAGTGATTCGGCGTGGCGATGTCGCTACGGAAATTATCGCTTTTGCTAAAGAATCCGGGGCAAATCAAGTAGTGACAGCAGAAAGTCCTAGTCCTCGGTTTCAGGATATTTGTCGGAAAATTACGCGATCGCACCCAGTAGAAGTTTTGCCCCCAGAAGCCTTTGTGCGCTACGATGGTTACATTGATTTGAAGCGTTTTTCGCGCTACTGGCGTGTTGCGGAAAAACACGTTTTTTAATGGAATTGGGCATGGGGTATTTCTTAAATAGCAACCAAAATGAGGAGACGGCAGTGCCGTGTCCCTACCCAAAATAACATTGTAGGGACTAAGGCACTCGCGGTCTCCTCTATATCATTCCTAATGACTAATGACTAATGACTTCTTAGATCAATTTCCTTTTAAACGCTGCAACAGCGATTGAAATCTAGATTGAGCCAAATCGGGATTTTCCACAAGTTGGGAGATGGGGCGCTCATCATCTGGTTGTTGATATACTAAATCATCAGTATCTTCACCGAAACGCTTCACAGTACCACGCAATCTCGATGACAAAAACTTGGTAATCGCCCGATAAAACCGCAGAGAAAACAGCACATCTTGTTCCAATTTTTCGGTTAGCAAACGCCTAGAAATTGACAAAATCAAGCACTCTTCAATGGCTGTGACGCTAGCTGAAGGAAGCCTCCCGTCTACAAAGGACATTTCGCCCAATACTTCCCCGGAAATAATTGTCCCAATTTGTTTATTGCCCAAAGCTGACACAAATACGCTCAAAGTGCCATCCAACACTATGTAGAGTGCGTCTAAGGGTTGGCCTTCGGCGATGAGTGTGGTACCGGCCGGGATTTGGGTGCGCTTACCGTTGGCGACCATCCAGTCGATGTCGCGATCGCTCAATTCGCCTAATATAACTAAAACTTTACTCATAAAAATAGGTTGAGATTAGATTATTTGACACTTGCAGGCGTGAATGTGCGGGGATTTATTGAATCCAGGAAGGGATAGCTTCAAATTTTTCGAGCTGGGAGCTATGCTTGATTATGCCATACACAGTAGATTTGGGTGGATTCCTAGATTTACCGCGTTAAGTCTATCTGTTGAACGCTGAAGTGGCAAGGTAGGAACAACAATACTCAAATTTCTGTCAAGTATAAACAAAGCTCTCGACATTAGCTCTGATACACTTTTAACAAACCATTGATTGAGGAGAATTTGTGAATAATCTATTTTCCAAGTCTACTTTCGCTTTAGTGAATCTTGCAGCCTTGGCTGTTTGTTGCACCGCCCTGTCTGTGAAAGCTGAAACTGGCAACTTGCTGGATGCAGCTACAACCGCCAGTTTGCCATCTCAAAACCTGCCTGGACTTTCCGAGGCTGCTGCAACAACAGCCACTGAAGCCAATGCAGAAGCAAGTGCTAATACACAAATTGATTCTATAAGTGCGCTAGAACTAGATCCCGCAGTCCAATCTGGGTTAGCAGCAGAACCAGTGGCTTCGCAACCAGCCACCAACTCGCAAGCATCTGTTGTCGCACCAGAAAAGTCTGATGTCGCAAATTCGGCAATTACTGTAACTGAAAATACATCAATTGCTGCTGAAACCAAAAAATCGGAAACAGCGGCGACTATTGCTGATGGTAGCGTTCAAGTGCAGCCAAGTGTGGAAATTGCTACCGATCGCGATCGAGCAATATCAACTGTTGCGCGCGATAACTCCGAACTGACAGCAGCGAATACTGAAAAAGAAGTCAAGACAGCAAAGGAAGTGTTGAGCAATCCAGTCAGCACTTCGGCATCAGCCTTGACAAACGAACCGACAACTGCTACAAAGTCTGAAATTTCCTCAACGCCAACTCAAAAAGTGGCTCAAGACAATAAAGTCAGACCCGGACGTTCCACCCGTTCTGGCCCCAGCTACATCGGAATTGGCGGTAATCTCGGTTTTGGCGGAGATTCAGCCTTGGGTGACAGTTCCTTTGCGATTATCAGCAAAATTGGTTTGACGAGCAATTTCTCGGTGAGACCGACTGTTTTGTTCCGCGATAACGTAACTGTTTTGATTCCCGTTACCTACGATTTTGTATCTCAAAATGCAGTGGAAGTCAGCGATGATTTTGTGATTACTGCTGCTCCTTATGCAGGTGCTGGTGTCGCATTTTCTACGGGAGATAACAGTAATTTTGGGTTCCTGATTTCGGGTGGTGTAGATGTGCCGCTGTCGAGCAATTTTACAGCTACCGCCGGCCTGAATATTGGTTTTCTGGACGGTGCTGAAGTGGGACTATTACTCGGTGTTGGTTATACATTCCCGAATATTGTCAGATAGTTTTGCTGTTTGAGCAAATCGATGACCAGTAAATAGGTGGTTGGCTGTAAGATTGCAGCCAACCTTTTTTTTTGACCTGGACATTTCGACTCCGCTCAATGAGCGCAGTTGTTCACTGAGCGTAGTCGAAGTGTCTAAATCTATTGACTCGGACATTTCGACTACGCTCAATGAACCGTGTTGCTCAATGACCGTTTTGCTCACTGAGCGTAGTCGAAGTGTCTAAATCTAATAATAACTTGGACATTTCGACTTCGCTCAATGACCGTGTTGTTCAATGACCTAAACACCTTAGCAAGTCCTATACAATAATGATTAGGTCCGATCGCACTTTTGAACAAATCAACCAAAAAAACCATGACCAAAACAGAAATCTTAGCAGCACTCAAAAATCTGACACCAGAAGAACGCCTGGAAATCATCGAAACAGCCTCGCGGATGATGCGGGAAGAAATAGAAGAGAAGGTTCAGCGCAAAGCTGAGAGAAAGCTGAGACTTCGAGCCGCAGCAGAAGCAGCAGTCCCCTTGTATGAACCAGGAGGGCCACTTCATGATTTGTGGTCGCCCGATAGCGAACCATATTTTGAATCTGAGGAAGAATACCTGAACGCAGGGGTAAAAATTCATGCTTAAGGGGGAAATTTGGCTCGCCAGACTCAATCCAACAGTGGGAGATGAAATCGGCAAAACTAGACCTGTGGTAGTGGTGAGCGATGATGAAGTGGGAATTTTGCGGCTGAAAGTAATTGTTCCTATTACATCCTGGAACGATCTTTTTTCGCCGCTTGATTGGATGGTACAGGTCGAACCGACAGCAGAAAATGGCTTGGCTAAACTCTCCGCCGCTGACACTTTTCAAGTTCGTTCTGTCTCGCAACAAAGATTTGTCCGACAACTCGGAGTTGTCTCCGATATAATTATGGGAGAGATTTCCGAAGCACTGGAAATTGTTCTGGATCTGGATTGAATAACTAGCCAACAGTGCACAAATAGTGTTATTAATAAATAAATAGATTGTATGGCGCGATGCCTTAAATGATTCCTATACAACTGACACTCAAAAATTTTCTTAGCTATCGCGAAGCTGCTTTAGACTTTCGCGGCTTGCACACTGCTTGCATTTGCGGGCCGAATGGTGCTGGCAAATCTTCGCTCTTAGAGGCCATAACCTGGGCAGTTTGGGGCTGTTGTCGCAGCGATTCGGAAGATGAGATTATCCATATGGGCGAAATTGATGTCCGTGTTGATTTCACTTTTGCGACGGGTGGCCAAATTTATCGGGTGATTCGCAATCGCCGTCGGGGACAATCGGGGAGTTTGGAATTTCAAGTCAG
>JAYTZD010000630.1:0-21210 GCA_043742065.1 Oscillatoriales bacterium | reverse complement strand
TCAATTCAACAGTGTACTTGTTCGCCGCAAAAGAGGGAGCAATATTGGGCAAAACTTTCGGGGCCTTTGATGGATCGGATTGATTTGCAAGTGGCGGTTAATCGTTTGAAACCGGAGGAAATTACGCGACAGCCGACGGGGGAGGATTCGGAACCGGTGCGGGTGAGGGTACAGCGCGCAAGGGCGATCGCAACTAACCGTTTTAAGTCAGAATCTAGTTTGCGGTGTAATGCGGAGATGCAAAGCAGCCATATTAACCAATGGTGTCAGTTGGATGATGCTTCTCGGAATTTATTGGAGATGGCGATTCGGAAGTTGGGGCTGTCGGCTAGGGCGAGCGATCGAATTTTGAAGGTTGCGAGAACTATTGCTGATTTGTCGGGGGATGAAAGCTTGAAAACCAATCATGTGGGGGAGGCGGTGCAGTATCGGACGATCGATCGGATGCAATAAGTAAATTGATTGCTAGTCAACACCATTTGTTGCTAACTCTTGCTCTAAACGTTGAGCAAATATTTGGAATAATTTGACATCTTCTGATAATATATTACCCTCGATTTCCATATTTTGAGCTCGCAGGATTTCGCCACGGCTATCTTTAGCAGTAATTGTTAGAGTTTGCCCTTTCATCCAGAGTCGATATCGATCTCCTTCATAAGATCGACCTCCTTCTGCTGCTGGAGTTCCCAAGACAGTTAATGCTTGTTTCGCAGTGTCGATTACCAAATCGCAGTATTCGTAGAAACGAACCCTACGAACAAATTCTGAAACTCTATTATTTTTTTCTAAGTTGTCAATAAGTTCGGCAACAGTAAGAGGTGGTTTTTTTAGCTCCTCAGCCTGTTGCCGAATTACCTCAACTATTGATTCTGGGTCATTATCAAAAAGCTGATTCAGAAATACGTCCGGGTGTTGTACTTCAATCCCATAGGGTTCTAAAGCCTTTTTTGGGAAGTGTTTAAGATTATCAGTGACAATGATTTTAGCATTTGCTATTATGGCAGCAGCTAAAACATGACGATCGCCCGGATGGTTCGTCATTGCTTCTACCAAACTTGAAGGCACTTCGACCATTGCTTCAGGAAAGGTGTTTTTGATCATTGTCTGAAAACGTGCAGCTTTGGCATCTGTCATTTTTCCATTTTTTACAAGATTGCGGGTAGCACCATCTAGAATTTCTTGTGAAAAATGAACGCAGTATAAATCATCCTCAGCAGCAGATAGTAGCGTATCGCATAGAGGCATAGGGAAGATGACACAGGAGTCTAAAATAACAGATACAGCTTCCATTTTAATCCTGAGCTATTTCGCCGCATACCCCTTCGCCGTAAAACCCCTCCTCCTGAAGAAATTGGCTTAATTCCTTCATTCCTTGGCGACGTTTCACTTGACGCTGCTGCTTGTAAGTAATTACATCTTGCAAAAGAACACGCCGATGCTTTCCTACTTTGATATAAGGAATTTCTCCCTCATTTAATAATTTGACAAAAAAGGGTCGCGATACCTTCAGGATGTCGGCAGCCTCCTGCGTTGTCATTTCAGGATTATGAAGTTCTACCGAGACAGATTGACCTGATGCCATTCCATGCACAATTTGACGCAGAAAACTGTAGACAGATTCGGGAATCAGTATCTCTTCTCCGTTACTTCCGACTAATTTTGGCTGTGCAGATTCTCTGCTCAGTATTTGCTCTAATTTGTCTATTGATGCTTTTTCTGGTTCTTTAACTAAAACTGACTCTGACGATGCTTTTTGCCTCGACATAATAAATCTCTCTTTTGATGCGTTTTTCTTGGATCTAGAAAGCCAATCAGCTATAATCAGGAGTTTAAACCCTTGATTTTAGCCACTCACTCTAATGATCAACACGTTGAGGCTGCAACCAGGCAAAACCTGTGCAGCATGACTGGCAAAGGTTTGTAAGTATTGTTTGATATGATACTTGACTTTTCAATTCAATATAACACTACACGTGCTGTAAGTGCAATATCCGCAATAAACGAAATATTCAAAATCAGCAGGTGCATAAGTGTTGCGTAACCGTTGGTATCGCCTCCTTCATCTCAAGTTACTTAGCCCGACTCAAGACGGATGCCTCGCAGATGTACAATAGGGCGATCGCACCCCTCGACCTCAACCACAATAAAGCCATACACTCGACCCAAAACCAGCAACATCAGATAAAAAGCAGTAAAAAACTAGAAAATGGAAGCAATACAACTGTCTTTGTTCTCAAACGAAGAAGAATTAATTCCTGCCAAAAAGCAGAAGAAAGCAAAATTAGGTCGTTACGAACGCATCCAACGCGAACTAGAATCAAATGACTGCGACCCCTACAAAATATTCATTGATATTCAATCTCAGTCACTGCCAAAATCAGACTATACATTTGTCGATCTTTTTTGCGGTGCGGGCGGCATGACACAAGGTTTATTGCAAGCAGGTTTTCGACCAGTAGCAAGTGTTGAAATTAATCCCATCGCCTCGGCAACTCATACAAAAAACTTCCCTGATTGCCATCACTTGTGCGACGATATAAAAAACTTAAATCCCCAAAAGTTGCTCGCTGAAATTGGTTCGCCACAAGTTCATGTTGTTGTAGGTGGGCCGCCGTGTCAAGGCTTCTCAGTGGCCGGAAAACGCGACCCGAACGACCCTCGAAATTGCCTATTTAGAGAGTTTGTCCGCGTAGTCTCAGAAATACGTCCTTGGTATGTTGTCATGGAAAATGTACCCGGAATATTGACTATGCAAAAAGGAGCTGTTAAACAAGCAATTTGCGAAGCTTTTCAGGAAATTGGCTATCCCCATATGTCCGTTGCTGTTCTGGAATCAGCAACCTATGGAGTCCCACAAATCCGCCCGCGAGCTATTTTTATTGCCAACAGATTCGGGATGGAAAATCCCTATCCCAAGTCGCAATTGTTGCCAGAACAATACAAAGCAATCGAGTCAGCAATTGATGATTTACCAGAGTATACTTCCATCCCAGAAATTAACCACGAATGGACTCGTCATTCTGTTCAGTACATGGAAAGACTTGCTAAAGTTCCACCAGGCGGTTCCTTGTATGAAAGCTACGCCGATGCTTTCAAGCGACAGTATCCGGGAAAACCGAGTATGACTGTTAAAGAAAATCATGGTGGCACTCATATTCATCCTTATCTTAATCGCGTTATTTCTGCTCGTGAAATGGCTAGATTGCAAACTTTCCCGGATTCATTTATTTTTGAAGGTTCTATGAAAAAGGCAATGTGGCAAATTGGAAATGCCGTGCCGCCGCGATTAGCAGAGTGTATCGGTTTTGCACTTATTCCATATTTGACTGATATTGCACTTAACAAACCTAGCTTAGTGACGATTAAACCTCCCGAACAAATTCAGCTAGTTTTTGATTGAGAGCATTTCGCCAAGTTTCAAAATCATACCACCCACATCCTGTGCAGCCTTCCTCAGCTTCAGCACCGCGCTGATGTATGGAAGGCCAGTCTTCGCCTTCTTTATACCAAAACTTGATTCCAAAAGGTGTGCCTCTTTTCCCTGTTTTGATGCAGCGTTCGCAGCTTCGAGATTTTAGAAGATTGTGATTCCCTGAATCATCTTTTTTGAGCAACTGAAACTTTTTCTTTATTTCAGATTCGCTCATAGATGCCAAGTGCGGTGGTTCATTATCTCCCCAGCGTTCCATCGGAAACCTATGGTCAATTACCAACTCATGAGCTGCTCGTTTTCTCTGTTCAATTACATCTGTATAAGAGTAAACTTCGAGAATTCTTTTTACCAGAGAAGCGGGTATGTTAGCAGCAGAATTTGCTGATTTTATCTCTCCTGTCCACAAATCACCCAAGCGTGTTCCTTGACAAGTTGGACAGTACCTCTTTTCTGTTTGAATAACTAAACCGGGGCGCTTCCTTGTTCCGCGCTGCAATCCTTGAATCCCGCCGCCGCCAGCATATTGAGCTGATGCTATCTGTTTGCCTTCGCACTCCCGACAGTGCCATTGTTGGTCTGATAAAAGATTTAAAACTCTCAATTGGGTTGAGTCTTGTTTTAATTGAGCTTTAATTGTAGTTGCTAAATCTTGATTGCTCACTCTATATTTTCCGCTTCTATTTCTAGATTGTCGAGAAGATTGGAAACTGTCAAACCTAAGCCGCTAGCTAGACTTGCAATTGCCGTGATAGAGGGATTTCTGACTCCGCGTTCGACTCCAGATATATAGGTGCGGTCTAAGTTAGCCCGCATTCCGAGTTCTTCCTGCGAAATTCCCAACGCTGTCCTGTGTTGCCTTACGAGATGACCTAAAGCACGCAAAATCTTCTGTTTCGATCGATTCATCTGCCAATTGTCAGTCTCTGCGGACGATCGGTCTACGGACGATGTGTCACATATTTGGAAAGTTCGTGAAGCTTAGCTATCCCGAAGGGAATCGCCCCAAATTCCCCATCCCGACTCAAGACCGATACCTCGCAGATGTACAATGCGATCGCTCAGTTAAAATGAAATAGTATACGTTCCGATAAAATGAGACTATCGCCAACATTGAGGGGAACAAGATGACTTCTCAAACGATCGAACTTTTGGAAGATTTGCTAGGCAAGTTACAACACTTACTCCCGGAAAATCAGCAGCTTCTGTTAACTTTTGCAGAGTTTTTGCTGGAACGACAGATGCGATCGATCCCCGAAAACACTTCAGTTGAAGCTGCACCTCCTCCTGGGCAACAACGAGTTTTGGGTCTGCATCAAGGGATGGGCTGGATGAGTGAGGATTTTAACGAGCCACTTCCTGATGCGTTAAGTAGATCTTCTTTTGACCACAGCTCTATCCCCTAATCGCAACAAACTAACTACTTTAGGCAGATTTCACCGCAATCTCTGCGATCGGGGGTTGATATTGACAACTGGAGAAGAGACGAAAATCATCTCTACAATGGACACTCATTTTACATAACAGGCGAAACTGGAGTGGAGTAGGAGGTTTATTGACACGCTCTACCCGCACTTCTAAGTTAGAATTTTGTCGCAGCAACTCAAAAACTTCTGCCAGCAAATATCGCGGCAAATAGCCGACAAAGGAGCGATCGCTAGTGTTTGAAATTAGAACCCGATCGTCGTAAGGATTGTGAAATTCGCGAGCTAACCATAACTTTTCCCCAGGCTCAAACTGATTAATCCGATCGATCGCACTTCTGGGCAAATGTCGCAAACCCTGCGAAAAAAAGTAAAGATTGTACCGTCCTTCTTCGTCAACTTCCGGATCGGGAAAAACGGCAAACGTATCTGTGACTCGTTCCCCACCACTGCGAGCTAAAATTTCAAGTGGATCGTCCCCACCATCGGGAAGATCCAGCCATTCGATAAAACTGGAATAATCGGGACGCGATCGCGACATAACCCGATTCGCAAATACGGGAAATAAATAAGTTGACGTATAAACCTCATTTAAGCGTGGAAACGAAAGCAACGGTGTAAAAGCACATTTCTCTTCGGCTTCTTTTACACCTTGGGTATAAACAAATTGATAGATATTCTTATCAAAGGTTAATCGACCGATCGTAAACCAATTAGGACTGATGGGGTCTTTCCAAGCTAAGAATAGCGTTTTTGGTGTTTTCAAAGTAGTGCTTCTCTCAAAGTAAGTAACCGATGTTTGTTGATTTCAAGAATCGCCAGAGCAAAATTGCTAGCTTCGGGGGAGATGCGCGATGAATTGATGCGATTAAAAATATTTAAAATATCGGCTGGTGAAATATTTTCAAGCTGCACCAACCATAGGCGAGCAGCTTCGGGATAGCGATGAGCCACAAGGGAGAACGCATCAAAAGTTTTAAGAGTCTTTCGATCTTCAACACTACTATAAAACGCCGAAAAACATTTGTTTGCATAAGCTTGGGCCGAACGTTTCTGTCTTTGAGAGTCAGAGAGATCGCGTCCCAAACTTGAAGCATGGTCGTAAGTCGGTGCTAGATATTTTTTTCCTTCTGAAGTCGATGCTGTTTTCATTCGGATAACCGCCCAGTTTTCATGGTGGCGATCGCCGTTTCCGATCCACACATCGAGCAGAAGATAGCCAACAAACACATCGACTGCTCTTTGGATACCAGAAGGCGGTGTCCAACCAATGGGTAAATTGACAGACTCCTCTTCAATGACCCTCAACACTACATCTATTGTATGTTGCGAGATGCCATAGGTTCCAAATGTCGGATAATTCCGCACAATTGAGGAAAGAAGCTCGTTCCCGTGAACGAGTATTCCCCCTTGTGGTACAAAGTTGAGAGAGACGATGCCGCGATCGCCTTCCCAAGTTGAAGCCAATTCGTAAATAGCATGGGGAAGTCCCAAGAGTTCGCATAATTCCGATGCAACTTTTTCCGCCCAATCCTCTCCCAAATTGTGTCGGTTTTGTTTGTAAAGACAGCGACCGAGTTCTTCTCGATCGAACCAAAACTTGTATTTGCTTCCTAACGTTTCATTCGAGGAAGCTTCATAAGCGTCCTGCGTCACCAGAAAGATCGGAAATTCATCGGTCATAAATCGGAAATACCGCAGCCCAACCAGTTAAAATACATCGTGCCACCCTCAATCTATATTAAAGCCGGTTTCTGGACTTCGTGACTCTTGCATCCCCACACAGATGTACAATGGTGAGACCGAATTCCCCAACGACCACCGTGATTGATCGCTACACTCTGCCCGAAATGGGCAACATCTGGACTGAAACCGCCAAGCTCAAAAGCTGGTTACAAGTAGAAATTGCTGTCTGCGAAGCTCAAGCCGAACTCGGCTACATCCCCGCCGCCGCAGTCGAAGAAATTAAAGCTAAGGCTAATTTTGACCCGAAACGAGTCCTCGAAATTGAAGAGGAAGTTCGTCATGACATGATCGCTTTCTTGACAAATGTCAACGAATATGTAGGCGATGCCGGCCGCTACATTCACCTCGGTTTAACCAGTTCCGATGTACTCGATACTGCTTTGGCGCTGCAATTAGTCGCCAGCGTCAATATCTTGTTAGAACGTGTCGAAGATTTGAGCCAAGCTATTCGCTATCAGGCCCAACAGCACCGCAATACTGTGATGGTTGGCCGATCGCACGGAATACACGCCGAACCCATCACCTTTGGCTTTAAACTAGCAGGATGGCTGGCTGAAGTCCTTCGCAACAGAGCTCGATTGGTGAATTTGCGATCGTCCATTGCCGTCGGCAAAATCTCCGGCGCAGTCGGAACCTATGCTAATATTGACCCGCGAATAGAAGCGATCGCCTGTCAAAACCTGGGACTCGAACCAGATTGTGCATCGACTCAAGTCATTTCGCGCGATCGACACGCCGAATACGTCCAAACCTTAGCACTCTTAGCAGCATCGATCGAACGTTTTGCAGTCGAAATTCGCAACCTGCAACGCACCGATGTTCTAGAAGTCGAAGAGTTCTTTTCCAAAGGGCAAAAAGGCTCATCCGCCATGCCGCACAAACGCAACCCGATTCGATCGGAAAGACTGACAGGAATGGCAAGAATTGTCCGCGCCAACGCCGTCGCAGCCTTAGAAAATGTGGCGCTGTGGCACGAACGAGACATTTCTCACAGTTCCGTAGAACGGATGATTTTGCCCGACAGTTCCACTGTCACTCACTTCATGTTAGTCGAAACCACAGACTTAGTAAAACACCTGCTAGTCTATCCCGAAAACATGAAGCGAAACATGAACCTGTACGGCGGAGTTATCTTCAGCCAGCGGGTGATGTTAGCCTTAGTAGAAAAAGGCACGAGTCGCGAAGATGCCTACAAAATTGTGCAATCTTGTGCTCACGAAGCTTGGAACAAATCTGAAGGCAATTTCTACAATTTGATTGCCAAGGACGATCGCGTTGCTGCTAAGATGACGAGCAAGGAAATTGATGATTGTTTTGATCCGCAGTATCAATTGAGGCACTTGGATTTAGTGTATCAGCGCTTGGGAATTTGAGGAAAATTTAAAATCACAAGAGAGCTAGCGAAAGTTCTCGCGCCGAGCCGAAAGTCCGCCGGGGGTTGAAACCCCCGTCTCATAGCTAAAGTCGGTTGAAGCCGACTGAAAGACTCATAATATCAATTGCGGCTGCACCGGAATGATAGAGGAGACGGTAATGCCATGTCCCTACCCAAAATCATATTGTAGGGAAACGGCACTGCCGTCTCCTAATTTAGGCTAATAATCATTGCGATGCTACCGGAATTGATATAAGATCAAAATTTTAGAGAAATATCTTAGTCCTCTTTAGAGGACTTTAGCTATGAGACAGGGGTTTCAACCCTTGTCGGACTGGCGGGCTTGCAGACAAGACGAAAAGCGCGAAAATGTCCTCAAATGTGAATCATAAAAACCTCTACAAAATCTCGAATTAACAGATATATGAAATTCAATCAATTGGCAAAATATCTAATTGTATTCATCCTCGTATTACTATCTATAACCAGCCTACACCATCCAACATTTGTCCGTGCACAGGAGTCGCCACAAGTGCAAATTTCCCAACCAGAAACAACTCAGAGCGCACCTGAAAGTATTTTCATGAGTCAACTTCCCAATTGGGCGAGACTTGTTGATATCCGCACTGTCAATCCCAATATTCGCCTCGATATTCGCTACGCCACAGCTAACAATTTTTTGAAACGAAAACTTTACTCCACAGCAAAATGCGCTTTGAGAAGTTCTGTTGCTCAAAAGTTAGCGCTAGTTCAAACTGATTTGGAAAAAATCGGATTGGGTTTGAAAGTTTACGATGGCTACAGGCCCTTATCTGTTACTAAACAAATGTGGGAATTTTTGCCAGATCCCAACTATGTGGCTAATCCTGCTAGGGGTTCGCGGCATAATCGCGGTGCTGCTGTAGATTTGAGTTTAGTCGATCGCACTGGCAAAGAATTAGAGATGCCCACGCCCTTTGATGATTTTACCACAAAAGCGCACAGGGATTACCAAGGAGGCAGTGCCCAATCTCGGAAAAATCGTCAAATTCTGGAAGATGCGATGAAAAAACATGGCTTTATTGGTATCACAACAGAATGGTGGCACTTTGATTCGGAAGATTGGCAGAAATTTGCGATTTTAGATGTGTCGCTTGGGGCGATTCCTTAGCTTTACATTCTATGATGAGCAGCATGTAGCTCTTGCCCTGGGAAATACAGGTTATTTATCTCTGCTTCATCACCTAGGTTTTCCAAGTGTATCTATTTTCTTGGTACTTTCAGGATATGGAATTTTTCTATCCGTTGAAAAGAAAGGGGTAAATAGCTTTTTTTCCAAAAGAGTAATGAGAGTTTATATACCCTTTGTTTTAGCCATGACTTGTAAAATTCTAATATTTGATTATTTTATATTAAACGAAAGAAGTATATAGTAGAGGACACGGCAGTGCCGTGTCCCTACAGATGTCAGGAAAATTATCGCAACTTGACCGAAAATTCATATTCAAATCCCCGAAAATTCGAGTCTAGTTCAAATGTGTAATTGCCAGTAACAGGGATTTTTCCAGTCCACTCAGTTTCATTACCTGTATAATTATCTCCAGCCAAAGATCTACCATTAGAAGTCAGAATTAGTGGAAAAACACCTTTCCGATTCCTAACAGTCATTATTTGACTCTTAGCGGCGCGAATTATGTAAGAGTGACTGCCGCCTCCGATAATTCTACCTTTAACAATTGCCTCATCTCCCCCAGGCAAAAAATTAATCTCCTTTCTGACATTTTGACAACTACTTTCGGTGCGGTTTTTGGCAATCCAACCGGGAGGTTCGGTAATTTGTAACCAGCCGTTTTGTTCTTGGGTAACAGAAACAAAGGTATTATTATTGAGTTTTCCTACTATTTTGCTGTCGGTGAGTCGTGGGTGCGATCGCACATTCAACGGTGGATCAGAATCATTGATTACAGCCATACTGATTTTGCACCCAGAATCTGGAGGTGCGATCAATACTGGCTCAACTTTTTGATCGGAGGTGTCTGGGATGAGGGAAGATTCAACTGGGGAATTTTTTGCAGGTTGGGGTTGAAATTTCTGAGATTGCGGGCTGGTTGTGGGAACCGCTGAAATCGTTTTTTTGTCGGATACTGCCGATTCTGTCTGGGGAGGATTTGAGAGTTTCATGGAACCAGACTGTATGGTAGCCCAGGCTACTCCGATCGCAGTTGACAACCCTGCTAAGCTGATGATGATGATTTGGCTAGTTTTTAATGACATATAACACTTCTCAGTAAGATAAGGTATGCGAGGCGATTGGTAATTGGTAATTGGTAATTGGTAATTGGTAATTGCTAATGACTAGCTAAGGTTGCATACAATATTCACACCTTTTAATCTATGTTAATAATTTTTGTTCAAAAATGGGAGTGCCAGACTGTTGATTTCATGTAAAAATACTCATGAAGGACTGATTGTTCAGACTGACAAGATTATGCTAATCTTGCTATCAGACAGTTGTGCATAAATTTGCCAATGTCAGCATCCAGGGTGAGGTTGAGTTGAATAACTAAAATGCTAAGATTTATTTCTCACAGATTACAACCGCCTCGCGATCGATTACTCAAAGATGTGAAGCGAGAAGTCCAAGCATCTCGATCGCACTCTTTACACAATGCCGTATTGTCCAACCTCAGTCAACAAGCTGCGCCCCCTGGTGTCAGCCGCTGTTGGGATGTGGATGTGAAAGTGGGAAACCATCCGAGTTTTCGGCTACCTCCCAAAGCCAGCATTGCTAAAGTGTTCGATCGCACCAATGGCAAATTAGTCATTTTAGGAGCCACCGGTGCCGGCAAAACCACCACACTGCTAGAATTGGCTATGGTGCTAATTTCCCGCGCCCAAAAAGATCCTAGCTTACCATTACCAGTGCTGTTTGAACTTGGTACTTGGAAAGAACAATCTGGGGAGATCGCAGATTGGTTAATTGCTCAACTTCAGTTCAAATACGACATCCCCATAGCTGTGGGTAAACAGTGGCTTGCGGAACAAAAATTGTTGCCTCTATTAGATGGTTTAGACGAAGTAGAAACCCACCGCCAAGATTCGTGTATTCAAGCAATCAATCAGTTTATTGAAGGCGAATTCACACCAAAACATTTAGTTGTTTGCAGTAGTTTTGAAATCTACAAAAACTCTCCAAATAGGTTTCGCCTGCAAGCAGCAATTTTGTTGAAACCTCTGACAGAAACTCAAGTTCAAAATTATTTATTAGCAGCGAGAAGTCGTGAACTTTGGTATAGTATTGAGTCCGAGCCAGAGTTGTTGAAATTCGCCAAAGCACCGCTATTTGTAAGCATGATGGCTTTGGCCTATGAGGACATTTTAATCGAATCTTGGAAGCGGATAAGTTCAGCGGAAGAACAGCGCAAATATTTATTAACCGCCTATGTTCGTCGCCAAATGACCGGGGTAGTCAAGCAGTATCCTAGAGGTAAGGAATTGCGATCGGAACAAATTCGACACTGGCTAGGGTGGTTGGCGAGAAAAATGGAACAGGAAGGCATTCAAGAAGTTTTGCTGGATAAAATGCCGTCTAGCTGGCTGCAAACTGTCGAAGAACGGCGGATGTATCAGTTTGGAGTTAAGCTAGTTGGTGGACTGATTTGGGTAATTTTGGGATTAGTTGTCATGCTGGTTAGCGGTTCGATTTGGGGATTGATTGCGGGTGCTGTTGCTGCGATAATTAGTGCTTGCTTGCCGGGGATTCCTGCCATTGAAAACTTGATTTTGCGCCTAGTGTTGTGGTCTAAGGGTCATATTCCTTGGGATTATAGTCGTTTTCTGGATGCTGCGACCGATCGCCTGTTCATGCACAAAACAGGCGATCGGCGTTATCGATTTGTTCACAATTTATTGCAGAAGCATTTTGCTGAGATATAATAGCAGATATAACTGTGGAGGAGAGCTAAATACCCGATCGCCAAATATTCGACAAGCAAAAGGAAACTGAAACTCAATGACTGTAAAATTCATTCTGAGTGAATACGTTGATCGAGCAATGACTGAGGCTATGTATGACAAACTTGAAGATCATAGCTTTGTCGGCAAAATCCCTGTTTGCAAGGGAGTCATCGCCTTTGGCTCAACTTTAAAAGAGTGTCAAAATGAGTTGCGATCCACTTTAGAAGACTGGATTTTGCTAGGGTTGAAATTGCGACATCGTTTGCCCATAATTGATAATATTGATTTAAATCAGGAGCCTAGCCTTGAGCCGTTGGACACCTTGTAAGCGTCGAGAATTTATCCAGAAATTACAAGAGCTAGGGTTAGCTGGCCCTTTTTCTGGAACCAAGCACCAGTTTATGATTTATCATGAGTATCGCTTAACTATTCCCTCTAATGACGAGTATTCTGTTCCTCAGTTACGGATGATGATTCGAGAGGTTGAGGAGATTATAGATAGGCAAATTACTCTAGAACAATGGAATAGCTTGTGAACTAGCACACACTAATCCTGATTCAAAAAAAATTATGGTATCTTTGCCATCTTAAATACCTGTTCCGCCGTCAATTCTAATCCATCAAAAAGTGAATCTGTTAATAGCGTATCTCCCATATAAGTCTGTGGTGCTGCATCCGGGTAAAAAACTGTAATACTTCTAGCCTTGCTATCAACTACCCAAACCCGCAATACCTTAGCATCTAAATAATCTCTCGCTTTAGCAGCCAACTGACCGAAAGTCTGTCCTGCTGAAATAATTTCTATCACTAATTCTGGGACTACAGGACAGGCTTCATCTAGATTCCAGTCGGGAGATAAGCGTTCGTAAGAAACATATAAAATATCAGGAACGGGAACCCAATCTCGCCGCTTGCGAGTTAACTTGACCGCCCATTCTACACCAATTTCTCCGCGTTCATCACCCCACTGTTCAAGGATTTTTATGAAGGTTCTGGTGAGTCGAGAATGAAATTTCTTTGGTGACATTTTTGGTAATGATTGACCATCAATCAGTTCGTAGGTAATATCGCCTTCCCCTTCCGGGAGAGTGAGAAACTCTTCCAGAGTTAGTTGAGTTTTTGTCTGGATCATGATGTTTTTCTGGGAATAGCACGCAAGTTAATCTGATTCTAGCTAAAATATGGATTGACATAATCTAAATTCTATGATATGTGTTGGCGAAATCTCACGTCTTAACTGCCAAATATGCGATCGCATCCTCATCGATACCCCCAAAAGGTTAATATTCTAGTCTAACCCTCCTGCAATCATTCACTTCCTATGGCAGAAACCTTATTGTTCAACGCCCTCCGCGAGGCCCTAGACGAAGAAATGGCCCGCGACTCCACCGTATTCGTACTCGGCGAAGACGTAGGTCAATACGGCGGTTCCTACAAAGTCACCAAAGACCTCTACAACAAATACGGCGAACTGAGAGTGCTTGACACCCCGATCGCCGAAAATAGCTTCACAGGCATGGCAGTCGGCGCAGCAATGACCGGATTACGCCCGATCATCGAAGGCATGAACATGGGCTTTTTGCTCCTAGCCTTCAACCAAATTTCCAACAACGCTGGAATGTTGCGCTACACCTCCGGCGGCAACTTCAAAATGCCAATGGTAATTCGCGGCCCCGGCGGCGTGGGCAGGCAACTCGGTGCCGAACACTCCCAGCGGTTAGAAGCATATTTCCAAGCAGTACCGGGTTTGAAAATAGTCGCCTGTTCGACTCCCTACAACGCCAAAGGGCTTTTAAAATCAGCCATTCGCGACGATAACCCCGTCCTGTTTTTCGAACACGTTCTCCTTTACAACCTCAAAGAAAACTTGCCAGAAACAGAATATTTAGTGCCATTGGACAAAGCCGAAATAGTGCGATCGGGCAAAGATGTCACAATTTTGACCTATTCTCGGATGCGGCACCATGTCATGCAAGGCGTACCCGCCCTCGTCAAAGAAGGTTACGATCCAGAAGTGATCGACCTAATTTCTCTCAAGCCCCTTGACATGGAGACCATTGGTGCATCCATTCGCAAAACCCACAAAGTAATTATTGTGGAAGAGTGTATGAAAACAGGAGGTATTGGTGCTGAACTAATTGCTTCGATTAGCGATCGCTACTTTGACGAACTCGATGCACCAGTTTTGCGGCTTTCTTCCCAAGATATCCCCACACCATACAACGGCAATTTGGAAAAATTGACCATTGTACAAACACCCCAAATTATCGAAGCTGTTCAAAAAATGGTAAATGGGGGAATATAAATAGTCATCAGTCATTAGTCATTAGTCATTAGTCATTAGTCATGAGTTATTAGTGTTTGGTTGTCCCCTAAGACGGCGCGAACTCTGCCAGCAGGACATTGATGCTAAAACACGGATGCACAGATTGATTATTTCTTCCCTTTAACTACCGACCAATGACCAATGACTACCGACCAATGACCAATGACTAATGACTAATGACTAATAATTAAATATGCAAAAACAACGTTCACTATTAGCCCTAATTTTCGTTTTAGTCATCGCCGCCATTACTGTCATAGTAACACTTCCCACACGGCTAGGATTAGACTTGCAAGGAGGATCGCAACTCACAATTCAAGTAAAAACTACCGCCACAATTCCCAAGATTGACCAGGGAATGTTAGAAGCAGTGCGCCGGATTGTCGAAAATCGTGTCAACGGTTTAGGTGTTTCCGAAGCATTAGTCCAAACAGTAGGAGAAGACCAAATTCTCGTCCAATTGCCGGGAGTAAATGACCCCCAGCAAGCAGAACGAGTTTTGGGCGGAACCGCCAAGCTAGAATTTCGAGAACAATTGCCGGGAACAGAAGCGCAATTAGCCATTGAGAGGCAATTACAGCAAGAATTGGTGGCAAAAACAGCACAATTGAAAATCACCCCTGACGAGGCAGCATTTAAAGAAAATCAAGCTGCTTTGAAAAGGAGTAATGAGGCAATTGCCAAACTCTACAAAAGTAGCGAACTAGGCGGCGAAAACCTCAAAGATGCTCAAGCTCAACCAACAGGTAACGAATGGAATGTCGCTCTTCGTTTCGACACTAAAGGAGGCGAATTATTTGGAGAACTTACTAAAAATTTAGCCGGCACGGGACGGACTCTCGGAGTTTTTCTAGATGAAAAAGTGATCAGTTCTCCTGTAGTAGGTGTTGAATTTGCCCAAACCGGAATTACTGGTGGCAATGCCGTAATTCAAGGTCGTTTTACAACACAAGAAGCTAATGATTTAGCCGTGCAATTGCGCGGGGGTGCTTTGCCAGTACCGGTCGAAATTATTGAGAACCGCACCATCGGTGCAAGCTTGGGACGAGACAGCATTCAAAGCAGTATTAACGCAGGTATCGGTGGCTTAATTTTAGTCTTGATTTTTATGGTCGCCTACTATCGACTTCCGGGCGTAATTGCCAATATTGCTCTGTTAATTTATGCTTTGCTAACTTGGGCCTCTTTCGTGCTGTTGGGGGTGACATTAACTCTGCCGGGAATTGCTGGTTTTATCCTCAGCATCGGTATGGCTGTTGATGCTAATGTGCTGATTTTTGAGCGCACACGGGAAGAATTGCGATCGGGCAAAACGCTTTATCGATCGGTCGAATCGGGTTTTTACCGCGCTTTTTCCAGCATTTTAGATGGCAACGTTACCACAGTTATTGCTTGTGCTGCTTTGTTTTGGTTAGGCGCGGGCTTAGTTAAAGGCTTTGCTGTCACCCTGGGATTGGGCGTGGTAGTGAGTATGTTTACTGCTATTACTTGCAGTCGCACTCTACTTTTGGTAGTTTTGGGCTTTCCAGCATTGCGGAAACCCCAGTGGTTCTGTCCTAATTTGTCCAAAACTGTTAATAGTTAACTGTTGACTGTTAACTGTTAACTGTTGACTGTTGACAGTTGACTGTTGTTATTGGTTATTTGTTAACTGCTACCAATAACCAATAACTAATAACTAATAACGACTGACTTCTTCCATCCATCCGTTAAATCCGTTACAGAATCCGTTGCCCATCTTCCTTCTTCCCGCTAAATTATGCAATTCAGTGTGATCAAACAGCGATCGATCTGGTGGAGTATTTCCGCCGCTATCATCCTCGCCGGCCTAGTGTCAATAGCTATCTCTTGGACTCGTCCCGACATCCGCGCACCGCTGCGACCCAGTTTGGACTTTATCGGCGGTACCAGGCTACAATTTGAACTCGACTGCACGAAACCGGACAATTGTAAACCGATCGATCTTGCCGCTGTCCGCGAAGTCCTCGACACCCAAGGTTTGGCCGGTAGCAGCATTCAAGTTATCGGCAAAGAACAGCGGGGTATATCGCTGCGAACCAAAACTTTGGATGTCGAACAGCGGACTAAGTTGCAAACAGCTTTGAGCGAGAAAATAGGCGCTTTTGCTCCTCAATCTATTCAAATTGATACAGTTGGGCCTACCCTTGGCAAACAGTTATTTACTTCAGGTTTGCTGGCTTTGTTCCTTTCTTTTGCTGGCATTACCCTTTATCTAACATTCCGATTTCAGTTGGATTACGCCTTTTTTGCTTTTGTGGCTTTGTTTCACGACGTATTGATTACTATTGGCGTTTTCTCGTTTTTGGGTTTAGTTCAAGGAGTCGAAGTTGACAGTTTATTTGTAGTCGCGCTCTTGACAATTATCGGTTTTTCTGTTAACGATACAGTGGTAATTTACGATCGCGTCCGAGAAATAATCAAGCTAAATCCCGGTATGTCGATCGATCAAGTGATCGATGATGCTGTCATGCAGACCCTGGGAAGGTCAATTAACACGACTTTTGCTACGCTGCTGACACTGTTTTCCATCTTCTTGTTTGGCGGCGAAACCCTCAGATACTTTGCTTTAGCTTTGATTGTCGGTTTTATTGCTGGTGCGTATTCGAGTATTTTCATTGCCAGTACGTTGCTAGCTTGGTGGCGCAATCGCACGGGCAACTCTATCCCCGTTCCTGTAGAAGCAATGAGCACGTCAGATGAAGTTTAATTGACTGTTGACAGTTGACTGTTGACTGTTGGCTGTTGACTGTTGGCTGTTGACTGTTGACTGTTAACTGTTAACAAATAACCCTTTTATCGGTGGGGTCAATCTAAAATTGCGAAGCATTGCGAGCGGAGCGCGGCAACCTCTAAAATCTAAAATCTAAAATCGAATGACTAATGACCCAAACTTTCAAATCGAAGTCCAAAGACTCCACAAACTAACAGTATATGGCCGCTGGTTAACTGTAATATTGTTGTGGATTAGCATCGGTTCTTTGAGCATTTGGGGTTTGCGAGATGAAATTGCTTTGTGGATCGAAAACTTGACTTGGGCTGCGGTGCGTTACGGCTTATACTTTCACCGCTGGCCGACTCTCGGTTTAGGTTTGTGCTTGGGGATGACTTTAGCAGTGCTAACTTGGCAAGGGCGCAATCTGCTGCGGGGATTACCACTGCGAGAAAAACAGCGTTTGGAAGAACAAGTCCGCCGCATTCGCGAACAAGGGCCGAGTCATCCTCTCTGGAAGTGGGTTGTAATTAGTTAACTAACAGCCGGGAAGTCCCTCGGTATATTTAGAGGGGATGAATCTGAGCGCAGGGCTCAGTACCCCGAATAAATTACCGCAGGGATGAAAGGCCGTCGGTCGGAGGAACGGAACCCGACAATTAGATCCGCCTATAACAGATCAATCTTCTGGAGCATCCTGATTCTCGATATACTTCAATAGCGTAGAAGAAGTGGACAATGCAACTCACGTACAAATATCGCCTTAAGCCCACAAAAGCTCAATTGACAACAATTGCGGCTCATCTAGAACTTTGCCGACGGCAGTACAACTACCGCCTCGGCGAAAGGTTTAGATGGTGGGAATCCACAAGAACCCCTATTAACGCCTGTCCCTTAACCGCTTCCATAGTCCCTATCGAGGAAATCTATCAAAACATTCCTTTGACCAGAACGCAAACCAGGGATGGCAGGAAAAAAGATGACTCAGGTAATTCTTTGACTAAAAAAGGTGAGGTTTTTTCAAACATTGAAGGTGGTTACGTGCAATGGCAGACTATTCAGTTAGCCGCTCTGAAAAACACCAAAAAGCTATTTCCTGACTACAAAACTTTGAATTCTCAAGTTTTACAGGATGTAGTCAACCGAGTGGAAACTTCCTTTTCCAATTTCACCACGCCCGATCAAAACGGCAATCGCAGAGGTAAGCCGAGGTTTAAGGGGTTTCACTACTACAAATCCTTCACTTATCCTCAGTTAGACAATTTAGATATTGTCAAGGATGAGCAAAATAGAATTTGCGTTAACCTTGCGAAAATAGGTCAAGTGCCGATGGTATTCCATCGCTCAATACCAACAGGATTTAAGGTTAAGACAGGAACAGTTATTAGAGAAGCGGACGGATGGTATATTGCCATGACGCTAGAAGATAAAACGGTTCCTGTAACGGTTGCAGAAATTCAACCGACTACTAAAAACAGTCTCGGTATTGATTTAGGAATCACCAATTACGTTTATCTTTCCAATGGCGAGAAAATTGATAATCCTAGATTTTTGAGGAAGTTTGCTGATAAATTAGCAAGACTTCAATTGAAACTAGCTAATAGAGTCAAGGGTTCTAAGCCTTGGCAAATTATCAAGAGCAAGATTTCTAAGCTTCACCAATCAGTAGCTAGAACAAGACTTGATTTTCAATTCAAGGCAGCGCATGAGTTGTTTGGCAAATGCGATGTTTTGGTGGTCGAAGATTTGAGGATCAAGAATTTGACAAAACGCGCCAAAACCAAGACTGGTATTGACAGCAATGGTAATTTAGTTTATTTACCAAACGGTCAATCAGCCAAGAGCGGCCTAAATAAATCAATGCTTGATGCTGCTCATGGTCAATTCGTTGCTGTCCTCAAGTATGTTGCTTGGAAATTAGGTAAAAATGTTTTGTTCGTCGATCCGAGGGGAACTTCTCAGCATTGTTGGAACTGCCTCAATAAAGTACCGAAAGAATTGTCGGAAAGGTGGCATTCTTGTCAGTGTGGGGAGTCCCTAGATAGAGACGAAAATTCAGCCAAGCTGATCAAGAAGATTGGTCTAAATCACAAAAGTGGCGAGGGAACTTCGTCACTCAAAAAAGCCCTTGCACAAAGGGAAAAAGAAGCCTGCGGTCTAACTGTACTCAGTTGACCGTCAGGTTCGTTCACGCAAAGCTATGGAAAATCTGTGCTGGAGGAGACTGTTTTAGTGGAATCTCGATCGCAAATTTACTTCCCTTTCCTGGTTCCGAAAAGCACTTTAGTCTGCCACCATGTTGGTTGACCACAATTTCATAGCTAATCGATAGTCCTAAACCTGTTCCTTTACCGACCGGCTTAGTCGTGAAAAAAGGGTCAAACAGTCTATTTCTAACCTCTTCTGTCATCCCGCCACCGTTGTCATAGATCCTAATTGATATCTTGCTTTCTTCGATTAACTCCGTACAAATCCGAATTGTCGGTGTCAAATATTCAGAATTATTAGTTGAGGATTTGGCATCTATTGAGGAATCATTTGATGCCATAGCTTCCGACTTTTGCCGATCGCTTGTGTCTATATTTTTAGCTCGATCACCCTCATCGAGAGCATAAATAGCATTAACTAAAATATTCATGAACACCTGATTGAGCTGTCCGGGATAGCACTGTACCAGCGGCAATTCGCCGTATTCTTTGTGAATTACGATCGCCTGATGTCCCGGTTTCCCTTTGAGCTGGCTTTGCAACAGCATGATAGTATTGTCGATACCATCGTGAATGTTGACTTGTTTCATTTCAGCTTCGTCCAACCTGCAAAAATTCCGCAGCGATAAAACAATATCCCGGATGCGCTCAGCACCTTGCTGCATAGAATTGAAAACTTTCGGTAAGTCTTCAATCAAGTAATCTAGTTCTATCTTTTCTGCTTCTGCTTCAATTTCTGGTATGGATTTTGGACAGTGCTGCTGATAGATTTCCAGCATTTTCATTAAGCTTTGACTGTACTCTTTAGCATGGTGTAAATTGCTATAGATAAAACCGATGGGATTATTGATTTCATGAGCAACCCCTGCAACCAACTGCCCCAAAGAAGACATTTTTTCGGTTTGAATTAGTTGGGCTTGAGTGCGCTGAAGTTCGAGCAAGGCAAATTCGAGCTGTTGGGCTTGATGTCTCAATTGCGCTTGCGACTCGCGCATCGCCACTGTTGACAACTCGTGAATTTGCAATTGAGCAAGCAGCAGTTGGTGTATGTCTAAAAGTTTGTAAGTTTCTGGTTCTACCCGCACTACAATTGGTTCATGGATTAATTCAGGCGATCGCCCCAAAGACTGCCGCACAGCCGTCATAATTGAGGTATTGCGATCGAAAATTAAGAGATCAGTTTGAGTAAAACGGTAGAGAACCAATAAAGGCTGTTGAGCAAATAACTCCAAGCTATAGGGACGGCTCATGTGTTCAAAAAAACGCCGTCGCGAAATCATACCCGTAAACTTACCTTTGTCCGTAATGATGATACCGGGAAGTAAAGGATTTTTTTGAAAAATGTTAGCAACTTCGCTCCCCGGACAGTCAGACTCTAAAAGGAAGTCATACAGGGTTAATTCTTGTAGAGTCGATCGCAAACCCAGCGGCGGATTTATGGGACTCGACCCGTCAGTTTCATACACTACTCCCTCCTTTGGTCATCCGATTTTAGGTTTTAGATTTGAGATTGATCCCACATTAGTTATATCAAATCTAGTTTATTCAGCAGGATTTTTTTACCTGAAATAATGTCAATTGTCAGTGTTCTCGCACAAGTGTCGGTCTTTCTGAACATTCGGATTATTATGCAGGTAGTCTCCCAGCCAATCACAGCCGATCGCGAGTAATTTGTCAAGTTCGCCAACTTCGACAGTCGCAGCATCCAGACTCCAAAGCCTGACCGACGAATCTTTACCCGCAGATGCTAAAGTTGTGCGATCGGGACTAAAGCTCAAACTCCACACATCCGCTTGATGTCCCTTAAAAGTTTGCAGCAAAGTGCCATCAGCCCGCCAAACTCTCACCTTACCGTCCATACTGCCCCCTGCAACGGTTTTGCTGTCGCCACTCCAATTAATACTACCTAAACCCGTTGTAGAATCCGCTAAAGTCTTGAGCAACTTACCCTGAGTATTCCAAAGTTTCACCAAATAAATGGGTCTGAAGCCCCGTCCTTCTAGGACGGCTTTAATTCCCCCTAATTTTATTAGCA
>JAYTZD010000629.1:0-9554 GCA_043742065.1 Oscillatoriales bacterium | reverse complement strand
TAAAGTATCGTTATCATCAGTACCGACCAGATTTTTGCCGTCAACACCGAGAGGTGCAGTAGAAGTCGGGAAAAAGGTAGGTTCGCCTATGATAACTGCAACACCGACTTTTTCCAGGGCGATCGCATTTTCACCTAAAGCCACCTTTTGAACTTTCGCAATTTCCGAGGCAATAGACTCAGGTGAAAAGTTAGATTTCGCCTGATCCGTCTGTTGATTTGCCTCAACCATAACCTTCGCCGCTTGCGAGGTAATTTGGGAAAGTTTTTGAGTGTCGAGATTGCTATCAACTTGTTTGACGTTAGCAATAGATTGCTGGATGATGCTTTCTACCTGCGTCGCATTGTTCAAATCCAGGGAACCGCCAGATTTAATTTTGCTATTAATGGCTGCGACAACAGCTTTGGTAATTGCACCATTATCCGCCGTGGATGCACCGTCAATCAGGCTGGTGGTTTGGGTGATGACGTTTTGGACTTTTGTCATGGCGACTAGAGTTTCGACACCACCAGGCTCATTTTTGGCTGTAGATGCGATCGGATCTAACTCCAGTAAATCAACTCCCGCCGGAATAGACAGAGTAGATTTAACTTTCGATTCCGCTTCAGTTTGCGACATTCCCCCAGCCGTCAAATCAGTAACTAAAGTAGTTAATAGGGTGACAACACTGGAATCTATCGGTGCTGAAACAGGAGTTGCTAGTGGCAAACCTGTCGCAGTATCCGTCCCACCAAAAGCAACTAAATTGCCTTCTTCTGGGTCAAAGTTCCCATTTTTGTTGGTATCAAAACTGTCCGGGATATCGAGTTCATATTCCCCCTTAGCATCAGTTGTTGAGAATGGTTCGTTAGCATCTTTGACTCCGTTTTTGTTGGCATCAAAGAAGATAGTTGCACCCTCAATATAACCATCAATTACCACACCTTTTTTAGGATCGTAGCTAAATTCGAGCTGATCGTCAGAAGCAGTTGCACCAGAATTGTCAGTTGCTATTAGCTTGATAAAGACTTTTTTCCCATTGGCATTTTTCAGGTCGCCCTTAAAAATCCGGGTTTTGGGATCGAAAGTTAGCCAACTTGGTAAAGGTTCACCATTTTTCAGAGTTGCTGAATAAGTGATTTTGTCACCTGAATCTGGGTCTAGAAACGCTTCTTCTGGAACCTCATACTCAAATTGTGACGATGACTTCGACTTGCTAACTGTCTTGTCGATGAAGCGCCACGGAGTTGTCTTCAGACCTTCGTTGAGTTTTGGTGGGCGGTTAGTTTCGGCGTTGGTGACGCTGACATCCTCTGCATTGAGATTGTTGTATTTTGGATCGGTGCTAACAGCAGGCGCAGTGACAATTGTGTATTTTTTATCGCCATCTGCTATCTTGTCATCAACACCTTTTACTGTGACTGTTTGGGTTTGATTCCAATTGGTAGGAGTAAAGGTGAGAGACTGTGAAGAAATGGTTCCTTCTACTGTATTGGAACTACTTAAACCGATGCTGACATTAGCCGTGGGTTGGCTATTGAGTTTGACTGTGAATGAGTCAGTGTCGCCTGATTCTGTGGTTTTTAATCCAGTTGTTGGGCTGACGGTGATGCCACCTGGTGTTGGAGTTGGAATTGGAATCGTTGTTGGTGTCGGTATTGCCAGAGTTGGTGTCGGTATTGCCAGAGTTGGAGTCGGTGTTGTCAGAGTTGGAGTCGGTATTGCCAGAGTTGGAGTCGGTATTGCCAGAGTTGGAGTTGGTGTTGGAGGCCGAGATGTTTGTGTCGGTGGTATAGGAGGTGTCGGTTTAGGAGGTAGCGATGTCGGCGTAGGAGTTGGAGGCGAAATAGCAAAACTATTGAAAATTTGCGTACTACTTAAATTTCCCACCTTTTGGATAACACCAGAACCAGGAGTAGTCCCAGTCGGCGTAGCAAAAAAGTCAAAAATCTGCACATCTTGAGCATTAAGCACGCCATCTTTGTTCAAGTCAATCACTAAAGTAGTCCCATCTCTTCCCAAGCCCGTCGTTCCAGGAGCCAAAGTGAGTGAAAGTGCTACTCCGGGAAGGCTGAGGGAATTTGTACCCCCAGAATCTGCAATGAAGCTACCTTGAGCCGTCGTACCATCCAACTGATAAAAATCATTGCCCGCCCCTCCAAACAAGAAGTCAGCACCGCCACCACCAACAAGGGTATTGTTACCATCTCCCCCGAATACAAAATCATCATCTAACCCCCCATTTAAGGAATTGTCACCAACACCCCCGGCTATAAAATCACTGCCCGCCCCGCCATTCACGGTGTTATTGCCATCACCACCAAACAGGAAGTCAATACCATCCAATCCTGATAGGACATCATTGCCACCCCAACCAAATAGGAAATTAACGCTAGTATTTCCTGTCAGAGAATCATTACCACTGCCGCCTTCAATAGCTTCAATACCGATGAGACTGTCCGTTCCATCTCCCGTAGCTATCCCTGTTGTTAGATTGGCCAGCACTGGACTTCTCGCTTCCACATAGGAAACTAAGTCAAAACCATCCCCGCCATCGATGAAATCTTTGCCAAAACCGCCATATATTACATCGTCGCCCAATCCGCCTAGAAGGGTACTAGATTTGTTCGCACCGGCAAGAGTTTCAATGGTGTAGAGAGTATCATCTCCTGCGTCACCAACCAAGAGGTCATTACCGCCAAAAGTGCCAAGCGAATCATTGCCTTCACCGCCCCTGAGAGTCGAATTGCCGATCCCGTCAAACAGAGAATCATCGCCAAGTCCGCCGAGGATTGAGTTATTGCCCTCACCGCCGTTAAGAACGTCTTTACCATCCAATCCCGACAGGAAATCATCGCCAGCCCAACCATAGATAACATTATTGCCAGAATTCCCTGTCAGAGAATCATTCCCACTGCCGCCACCAATATTTTCAATGCCAATGAGAGTGTCGGTTCCCTCTCCCGTAGCTATCCCAGTTGTCAGATTAACGACTACCGGACCAGTTATACCGTTGTAAAAGTTGTAGAAAAATTGGTCAATACCCTCTCCACCATCAATCGTGTCATTCCCAGTTCCCCCAGACAGGCAATCGTTGCCCAATCCGCCTAAAAGGGTACTAGATTTGTTCGCACCGGCGAGAGTTTCATTGCTGAAGAGAGTATCATCTCCCGCGTCGCCAAGTATGAGGTCATTACCGCCAAAGCTGCCAATCGAATCATTGCCTTCACCGCCCCTGAGAGTCGAATTGCCTAACCCGTCTTGCAGAGAATCATCGCCAAGTCCACCGAGGATGGAGTTATTGCCCTCAAGGCCGTGAAGAAGGTCTTTACCTCCAAGCCCGACGAGGGTATCATCTCCTGCCGCTCCGTATATCGTGTCATCGTTCGCAGTTCCTGTGAGTAGAGTGTCATTGTTATTGGGTGCAAAGATAAATGCCATGACTGAAATCTCCTGATTTGATGTTGTGAGTTTCGGATTTTCTGATGCTTAAACTGTGCTATTTCGGTTTTGTCGTAAAGTCTTCTAATTCCAGAGATCCAGAATTGCTGAGACGCTGCGATTTTGTAGGGCTTCGGTAATTTGTGTGATGCCATTGCGACGGGCATTTAGTTGAATGACTTCGATTTCTGGATTGATGCCGTTGGCTAAAATTTGGGCTTGGGGTACGGCGCTGTCGATAAATGCGATCGAGCTTGTAATTGTTTGAGTGATTGAGTTTGGCATGATGCACCTCTAAATATTTTGGTTAAATTGGGTAGAATCAAATTTGCGCGACTTCGGGAATGTGTTCCCTAGTTAAAACTTGTTAATTGATATAGTCGTCGAAATGCCCGATAACGTCAATTCATAAAAGTCATAACTTTAAAGTCATAAAAGTCATAAAAGTCATATTTGTAAAGATAGATTTCAATAAATAGACCAACTATCAAAGTTAAGTCAAATCATGTATAACTTAAACATAGCGATTTTCAATGGTCCGATCGCAAACTGTACTGGTAATTAGCAAGTAAAAAGTTATACCTAAACGGTAAGATTTTAAAGACCTACCAAGGAATGTGAAGCTAGTTCCTTGCTCTAGAAATATAGCATTAAACAGGCTGATTGGGTTAAGTCAGTATTAAGCAATTAGCCACAAATACTGCAAGACTGTTCATCGTAAAGATGGTTACAGTTACGCATTTTAAGACTGACGGGGACTGAAGTTCCCCTTAGAAATTCCATCTCAGGTCTAAAGACTCTGAGTTTTCTACTTACGGAGTGTTTTTTATGACAATAGAAGAAGCCATCAGTCTTCTGGACAATTTGGTAACAAAACAAACTGGCAAACCGTTGAGTCGGTTGCAGCAAGCGATCATTAGCGGTGTTTTACAGTCTTGGACATACCAAGAAATTCAGCAAAACGATCCGATCGCCCGCTGGTACACAGTCGGCACCCTCGGCCGCGTCGTCGGCTACAATTTGTGGAAAGATCTCACAAAGGTACTGAGACAAGAAGGAATTATTGGACAAGAAGAAAAAGTAGTTGCAGCAAGGCTTTGGGACTGTATCATGAGAGCTTCACAACAAGGTAAACAATCAGCCATACGACCCGATCCGATGTTAGAAAAACTGATGCGGATGCGTTACCGAATTACCGAACACTTTGTCAGTACCGAGTACAGCGATACCTACCTCGCTGAAGATGAACAGTTGCCCGATCGCCCTTTGTGTCTTGTCAAGCGCCTGAAAAGCCAATCGGAGAGAACTAGCTACTTATTCGATCGAGAAACACGGATTTTATATAGTTTAGGTCAGCACGATCGCATCCCGGAATTATTAGCTCGCTTTGAAGAAGATGGATATTTTTATTTAGTATATCAATTCATCGAAGGGCAACCTCTGTCTGAAGAACTTATCGAAGGTCAACCTTGGGAAGAACATCAAGTGATTGCTTTATTGCAGGATATCTTGGAAGTGCTGGTTTTCGTTCACAAACGAGAGATAATTCATCGTGACCTTCACCCTCAAAACTTAATCAGACGCACATCTGATCATAAAATTGTTTTAATTGATTTTGGCTCAGTCAAAGAAATTAGTAATTGGCAGAATAACGCCTGCCAAACAAAATCCCGTGGTGGGACTCAACAAGATTATATTCCCCCCGAACAAGCGATCGGTTCCCCAAAATTGTGCAGTGACATCTATGCTGTGGGTATCGTCGGCATTCAAGCTTTGACAGGGATGAAACCCAAAAAATTTAGAGTCGATAATGTGGGAAATCTAATCTGGCAGCAAAATGCACAAGTTAGTCCGCAATTCGCTAAGGTTTTAGACCAGATGGTGCTTTACGCTTTCCCTCAGCGCTACCAGTCAGCAACAGAAGCTTTGCAAGCAATTCTGAATATCTAACTCATCTGCATTAATCTGTGTTTATTTGCCCGTATGTATCTGCGGTGAAAAAATAGAAATTTCTTAACCGCAGATGAAAATGGATGAACGCAGATTCACGCAGATAAAGAGAAAGATATGATTTAACCACAGAGAACGCAGAGAACACAGAGGAAGATAAAAGTGAGGTATGCCCTATGCCCTATGCCCTATGCCCTATGCCCTATGCCCTATGCCCTATGCCCTATGCCCTTAATTCCTACAGTGCACCAGCCGCCGTTTGGTCAAAAACACTACCACTCAAATGAGTTGTAACATTCATCGCCTGCAATACCGGCAAACCTTCCGGGCCATGCGGATAATCAATCACACTAACCGCACCATTTCCCTGCTTAAACTTCCAGAAATGTTCCGGTTCCAAACCGAACAAATGACAGAGAATCGCCTTGTTAATCGCATCGTGAGCAACCACAATCCCAGTACCAGAAACCGATTGTACAATATCTCGCCAAGATGCGATCGCCCTTTCCCAAACTTCCTGTAAATTTTCGCCCTCCGGCATTTGCACAGTTTCAGGAGATGTCTTCCATTCCTCCAGCAAACCAGGATAGGATGATTCTATTTCTGACTCAAACTTACCTTCCCACAATCCGTGACTGATTTCCCTCAACTCATCGCGGAGTTCCAACTGCAAATCGGGGTGATATTGGAGAATGATTTCCGCAGTTTCCTTCGGGCGCAACATCGAACTACTGATAGCAAAATCTAACTTGATATTCTTCAGGAATTCAGCCGCCTTGCGAGACTGTTCGCGACCATTGTCATTCAATGGTACATCAATTTGTCCTTGGAATTTTCCGGCTCGGTTCCAGTCAGTTTCGCCATGACGAACCAGCAACAAACGAGGCCCCCGGTTTCCATCCCTCGGCTTTGGAAAAATCTCCCCAGTATGAGCAGTTAAATTCAGTGATTCTAACTGAACTGCTACTTTCTTATTCTGCTCATTTTGTGCATCTGTGGAAACAGCAGAAGTTTCAAAATTGATAATGCTAATTCCGCAATTTGACTGCTGAATAGATTGATAATAAGCAGGAGAAACTTCCGATGCTGTACCGATTAGAGCACGGTTAATTCCGTTATGAGCTACTACTAGAATTGTACCAGAACTATGCTTCGATAATAGTTCTTTCCAAAAAGTTCGAGCGTTAGCAAAAATTGCTAATACCGGAAAGTGTTCGATTTCTCCTTCCTTTGATGGCAGTTTCATCGAAAATTTGTCTGGATGTTCCTGCCAACAACGGTATGCTTCTGGAGATTGATCGATCGCATCTTGACGCAGCATCCCTTCCCACAGAGGCAAATCGATTTCCATCAATTGATCTGTTGGTTGGAGTTGTGGCGGATTTGTCAAGCGCGAAACGATAATTTCTGCGGTTTCTTTTGCTCGTTGCAGGGGGCTGCTGTAGGCGGCATCAAAGGTGATGCTGCTGAGTGTGTCGCCTACTTCAAGGGCGGCGGCGCGGCCTTTTTCTGTCAAAATTGATTTATCCAAACGGCCTTGGATGCGCCGTTGGAGGTTGTAGGTGCTTTGGCCGTGACGGACTAAGATAACGCGAGTAGTCATTCGATTTTAGATTTTAGATTTTAGATTTTAGATTTAGCCTGGGCATAAATCTGGGGCTTAAAACGATTCAAAAGATGAGCTAGTAGAAATTTTACCAGTTCTGGGGACACTCCCGCTGACAACCGCCTATGATTAAAGACAGAACAGACTTAAGCACGGATGCGCGCGGGATGGAAAATCGAGGATGACACTAAAACGGGTATTTTTAGGTATTTTAACAGCGATCGCGATCGCCTTGGTCGGTTTGTCTTTACTTGCTAGCTGGAATGAGCCACAAATTCAAAGTCGGCTGGAACTCTATCAGACAAATTTACTACTTCATGCCTCCGAATGGCAAGGAGAAAATAATTCTAGTTCTAATTCTAGTTCTAATTTAACTTCAGCCCGGAATAGCATTGTCGGTACTAATCCTTTAGATACAGCTTTAGCACAGTATGCAGATGCACGAACCTCCACTCAGAAAACTCTCGCAACAACTAAAGCACAACTAAAAGAACTTCAATCTTCCAGCATTTCCAATTCTCAAGATACTGCACAAGTAGCCAAACTTGCTCAAAGTAATGCTCTGGAAGAGTCTATTGACAAGTTGTCAACCCTCAAAAGCGAACTTGATTTGCGGGTGGGGATTTTGCAAGCAAGTAACAGCAAAACCAATGTAGCACTCAAAACTTGGCAAAATTTAATCGAACCAAATAACACTCTAATCAACTCTGATCCTTCGGTCAAAACTGCTCAAGTTTTAAATGGGATTTGGAGTGATCCAGCTCAACTTTTACCCGATGCCGAATCCAGCATTAAAAAATCCTTGGATGGTTGGTTTCGCTATCGTGCTCTAGCTCAACTTTACAAGTTAGAAGAACGCGATCAAGAACTTGTATCGCTGCAATCGGCAGAGCAAGTAATCGCAGCACAATCTGTAGAAAAATTGGCAATTGTGATTGGAATCCCTGGTATCGGACTTTGTATCGGTACGGTTTTGCTGGTTGGTTTGACTGTGCAATGGTTCTTGCAAAGAAAGCAGTTAGATACAGCAGGTTCCGGGCCGATTTTGGCGCGAAACTCAAGCTTGACTTGGGATGTGCCTTGGGATGGGGAGATTGTTTGGCAGGTACTTGTGGTCGGCTTTTTCTTTGTCGGACAAATCTTGATTCCGTATTTGTTGCTACCTGTTTCTTTGGCTTTTCTCAAATTGAATCCTGCTAGTTTCGATCCGCGTAGTAAGGCTTTTTACATCTTTACTACTTATCTATTATTGTCGGCGGGTGGACTTTCAGTATTGTATTTTTCCGTCAAGTCTTTTTTGCCTTTACCTGAAAGTTGGTTTCGGATTAATTGGCGAGGAAATTGGTTTTGGTGGGGCTTCGGTGGCTACTTTGTAGCTTTGCCTTTGGTAGTTTTGGTGTCGCTAATTAATCAGCAATTTTGGCAGGGACAAGGTGGCAGTAATCCGATTTTGCCGATCGTCCTTGAAGGTAAAGATAGCGTGGCTTTAGCGGTGTTTTTCGGCACTGCGGCGATCGCGGCTCCGGTTTTTGAGGAAATCATGTTTCGGGGCTTTCTGCTGCCTTCTCTGACTCGCTATTTGCCTGTTTGGGGGGCGATCGCCACTTCTGCTTTATTGTTCGCGGTGGCTCACTTGAGTGTGTCGGAAATTCTGCCCTTGGCGACTTTGGGGGCGGTGTTAGGATTTGTGTATACGCGATCGCGCAATCTGCTTGCTCCCATGCTACTCCACAGTCTTTGGAATAGTGGCACTCTCCTGAGTCTGTTTCTTTTGGGGAGTGGCGCGAGTTAATGTCGGTAATATCCAACAAATACCAATAACTTAAATAAACCCGCCCAAACTATAAATCCCAATGTACCAAATCTCGTAGGGGCGGGTAAACCTGCCAATATCCAACAAGTACCAACAATCTCAATAAACCCGCCCAACCCAACCAAAAAAGATCATGATCGCAAAACTAGATATTGATCAACAAAAACTGTACGATAAAGACTACCTGAAATGGATTAAAACTACTGTAGAAAAGTTGCAGGCTGGCGACTATTCAAACATTGACTGGGAAAATTTGATTGCAGAAATAGAAGACATGGGGCGAAGTGAACGGCGGAGTTTGGAGAGTAATCTTGTGATAGTTATCATGCACTTGCTAAAGTGGGAATTTCAACCCGATCAAAGAAGCGGTAGTTGGAAAAGTAGCATTGCCGAACACCGTAGACGCATTCGCAAAAGTCTCCAGGATTCCCCCAGTCTCAAACCATATCTGGAAGAGGTATTTTCTGAATGTTATTCGGATGCAGTAGAACAAGCAAGTGCTGAAACTGGATTGTCCATAGAGACATTTCCGCAATTGTGCGTTTACACTTCTGCTGAGGTTCTAGATTCTAACTTTTTGCCAGACTTGCTATCAGATGGAATGACTGAAAACTAACATCATTAATCCCACTTGAAAAATAGAATACCCAGATCCCCGACAACTTCTGCGAAGTTGGGGATCTAAAAGTCGTGGACTACACAATCCTGGGAATATTGGTGCTATTCTACAGAATTATTATTACAATGCCGATCGACACGACAGCA